>NZ_JBTWMV010000006.1:0-324092 GCF_054850255.1 Streptomyces sp. 7R007
CGGCTACCGTTGCTGGCATGAACTACAAGGTCCGTTCCATGCGCGCCGACGAGTGGCGCGAAGTGAAGGCGCTGCGGCTGGCCTCGCTGCGGGATCCGGTGGCGCACCTCGCCTTCCTCGAGACCTACGAGCAGGCCGCCGCCCACCCCGATTCCTTCTGGCAGGAGCGTGCCGTCAGTGGTGCCGAGGGAGCCGTCGGTGTGCAGCAGATCATCGCCGAGGGTCCGGACGGCGAGTGGGTCGGGACGTTGACCGTGCTGATCGAGGAGGCCGGGTCGACCGACTGGGCCGGCTTTCCGGTGGAGCGGAAGCAGGGGCATGTCGTCGGGGTGTACGTACGGCCCGAGTGCCGGGGCATAGGGCTGACGGAGGTCCTGTTCGACGCCGGGCTGGAGTGGGCCTGGGCGCAGGGCGTGGAGCGGGTGCGGCTCATCGTGCACGAGGACAACACGCGGGCCCAGCGGCTGTATCGGAAGGTCGGGTTCGCACCGACCGGGGTGACCGTGCCGTTGGCGCAGGCCAAGGGGGAGTTGGAGCTGGAGTACGCCCTGGAGCGGGAAGCCGACTGAGCGGAGCCGGAAGGCGACGGAGGGCCTCACACCGGCAGTTCGTCGTGGGGCCAGCGGGCGCGGCCCTGTTCGCGGGAGCGGAGCAGGGCCAGCGTCGGCAGGCCCCGGTCCGCTCCGGTGGCCAGCAGCTCCGGCAGCTGAGGCAGCGGCGCCACGGCGGCGACGTCGTCCAGGACGAGCGTGAGTGGTGGGTCGAGGCGACCGGAGGATGACCGTTCGGCCATGCGCCGGCCGCGCTCGACCACGCTTGAGACGAGAGCCGTCAAGAGGGGCATCGCGCCCGGGTTGGTCCTGGGGTCCTCGATGGATTCCCCCACCACATAAAGCGTGCCCCCTTCGTCCACGAAGGAATCCAAGGCGAGGGCATCGGTTCGGTTTGGAGTGCACGCCTCTCGGATGTTGACCGTGAAGAGTGAGGACAGTGCGCGGCTGGTCAACTCCTGAGCCATGTCACGGCGTTCGGGGTGGGCGGTGAGCTCCGCTTCGAGCTCGCCGGCGGAGCCGGGGGACGCCTTGGGGTTCGTGCGCAGGATGCGGACCGCGTCCTGGACCTGGGTGCCCTGGGACCAGCGGTGGACGTGGCGGATGGTGCGGCCGTCCACGGCGGCGGCGTGCAGGTAGCTGCGCAGGAGCGTTTCGGCGGTCGCCGAGAGGGCCTGGTCGAGCTTGGCGGTGGGGCGGACGGGGGCGAGTATCGCGGCGGCTCTCGCGGTGGCCGTCTGTCTGTCCTCGCAGCCCGCGGTGGGGGACCAGTGGAGACGGGCCGGGGTGTCGCAGAGGTGGGTGGGGTCGTAGAGGAGGATCGGGCCCAGTTTCGCGCGGGCGTCCTTGGTGTCCGACCAGACGGCCGGGTTGGAGGTGATGACGAGGGCCGGGCCCTCGGCGTCGCGTACGGCCTGGGTGGCGGCCGGTCGGCGGCTCGCAGGGGGTCCGTAGTGCACCGCGCCGTTCGGCAGGCCCAGGACCGGCTCCGTGGGCAGCGCCGGCGCGGGTTCCGTGCGCTGTACGGGCACCTCGTGCACGACCGCGACCGGCGCCTCGTACACCTGCGTCGGCGCAGGTGTCGGCTCCGGCTCCTCCCGCACGGCCTCGGCCGCGGCCGTCGCCTTCCCGAGCGCCGTCGTCCGCTCGGCGCGCCGCCTTATGCGCCCCGCGCGCCAACGGGCCAGCGTCCCCATCGCGAACACGGTCAGGACGAACAGGACCATCAGCTGGCCGATGAACAGGCCCCAGAACAGGCCGTACCCCGACAGCTGGGCGGTCGGGGTGTCCGGCCAGGCGCCGGCGATGTCGTGCGGCCGGCCGATGAGGTGGCGCATGGCCAGGGGGGTGCGGGTGAAGGTGACGCCGGTGGGCCAGGAGCCCTGGGCGAACAGCCCGGCCAGTCCGGTCGCCGACCAGACCAGCAGGGTCATGCCGAGCAGGAAGGCGAGTATGCCGACCAGCAGCCCGTCGGGGATGCCGCCCTGGCCCTCCCGGCCTTCCCGCCGGCGGTCCTCCGGTCTGACCACTGCCGCCTCCCTACGCCACCGTCGACTCGGAGTCCCCGACGTGCTGCTCCACGAAGGCCGCCGCCCGCTCCTCGGCCTCCAGTTCCGCGGCGCGCAGGGCGTCGTCGGCCAGGTCGCTGGAGGACTCGGTCATCGCGCGGTCGGTGAAGACCAGCGGGCGTTCGGTCTCGGTGACCAGGTGCTTGACCACCTGGACGTTGCCGTTGACGTCCCAGACCGCGATGCCGGGGGTGAGGGTGGGGATGATCTCCACCGCCCACCTGGGCAGGCCCAGGACCCGGCCCGTCGCCCGTGCCTCGTCGGCCTTCTGGGCGTAGATCGTCCGTGTCGACGCCATCTTCAGGATCGCGGCCGCCTCCTTGGCCGCCGCGCCGTCCACGACGTCGGACAGGTGGTGGACGACCGCCACGAAGGACAGGCCCAGACGGCGGCCGAACTTCAGCAGCCGCTGGAACAGCTGGGCCACGAACGGGCTGTTGATGATGTGCCAGGCCTCTTCGACCAGGAAGATGCGCTTCTTGCGGTCGGGGCGGATCCAGGTGTGCTCCAGCCACACGCCGACGATCGCCATCAGGATGGGCATGGCGATGGAGTTGCGGTCGATGTGGGACAGGTCGAACACGATGAGCGGCGCGTCGAGGTCGATGCCGACCGTGGTGGGGCCGTCGAACATGCCGCGCAGGTCACCGTCGACGAGACGGTCCAGCACCAGGGCGACGTCGAGCCCCCACGCCCGTACGTCCTCTATGTCGACGTTCATCGCCTCGGCCGACTCCGGCTCGGGGTGCCGTAGCTGCTCGACGATGTCCGTCAGGATCGGCTGGCGTTCGACGATCGTCTCGTTGACGTAGGCGTGCGCGACCTTGAGGGCGAAGCCGGAGCGCTCGTCGAGGCCGTGGCCCATCGCGACCTCGATGATCGTCCGGAGCAGCGCCAGCTGGCCGGTGGTGGTGATCGCCGGGTCGAGCGGGTTGAGGCGGATGCCGTGGTCCAGGGCGGCCGTGGGGTCGAGCCGGATGGGCGTTATCCCCAGCTCCTCCGCGATGAGGTTCCACTCGCCCACCCCGTCCTCGCCCTGTGCGTCGAGGACGACGACCTGGCGGTCGCGGAAGCGCAGCTGGCGCAGGACGTACGTCTTCTCCAGCGCCGACTTGCCGTTGCCGGACTCGCCGAGGACCAGCCAGTGGGGGGCGGGGAGCTGCTGGCCGTAGAGCTGGAAGGGGTCGTAGATGTAGCCCTTGCCGGAGTACACCTCGCGGCCGATGATCACGCCCGAGTCGCCGAGGCCGGGAGCGGCCGTGGGCAGGTAGACGGCCTGGGCCTGGCCGGTGGAGGTGCGGACCGGCAGGCGGGTCGTCTCCACCTTGCCGAACAGGAACGACGTGAAGGCCTCGGTGAGGACGGACAGCGGATCCCGCATCAGAGCTCAGCCCCTACCTTCGGATGCCGGTGGCGAACGGGAGTGTGTTCACGAAGGCGCGGTGGTGCTCGCGGTCGCACCACTCCAGCTTCAGGTACGACTTTCCGGCCGAGGCGCGGATGGTCCGCTTGTCGCGGGCCAGGGCCTCGGGGGAGCGGGAGGAGACGGTGATGTAGCCGACCAGGTTGACGCCGGCGGCCCCGCTGGCGAGGTCCTCGCCGCGCTGGTCGAGGCGGGTGTGGGCGGCCACGTCGCGGGGGTCGACGGTGCGGTTCATCTTGGCGGCGCGGGAGGCTTCGGCCTCGTCGTTGGTCTTCTCGGTCAGCATGCGTTCGATGGCTACCTCGGTGGGTTCGAGATCCATCGTCACGGCGACCGTTCGGATGACGTCCGGGGTGTGGACCAGCAGCGGGGCCAGGAAGTTCACGCCGACCGGGGTCATCGGCCACTCCTTCACCCAGGCGGTGGCGTGGCACCAGGGCGCGCGGGTGGACGACTCGCGGGTCTTGGCCTGGAGGTAGGTGGGCTCCATGGCGTCGAGCTCGGCCGGCCAGGCGTTGCGCTTGGTCATCGCCTGGATGTGGTCGATCGGGTGGTCGGGGTCGTACATGGAGTGGATGAGGGAGGCGAGCCGGCCCTGCCCGAGGGGCTGGCGGACGCGGATGTCGGCCTCCTGCAGGCGCGAGCAGATGTCGGTGAGCTCGCGGGCCATGACGACGGCCAGTCCCGCGTCCCGGTCGACCTTGCGGCCGCTGTGCGGGCGGGCCGCCCGCGCCATGGCCTGCGCCTCGGCCGCCAGCTCGCGGGTGTAGTGCATGCAGGCGACCAGGTAGGCGCGGTGCTGCTCGCTGCTGGTCGACACCATGGACTGAAGCTGGTCGTACGACTGCTGGAGCCATCCCGGCGCCTTGTCGTCCCCGCGGACGGCGACGTCCTTGGCGTGGGCGTCGGGGTCGGCGGGGAGGGTGCGGGCGAGCATCTGGAGGCGGGTGACGAAGCCGTCGCCGTTGGCCACGTGCTTGAGCAGGGTGCCGAAGCGGTC
This sequence comes from Streptomyces sp. 7R007, assembly GCF_054850255.1. Classification (NCBI taxonomy): domain Bacteria; kingdom Bacillati; phylum Actinomycetota; class Actinomycetes; order Kitasatosporales; family Streptomycetaceae; genus Streptomyces; species Streptomyces sp. 7R007. The sequence continues at coordinate 4,543 of NZ_JBTWMV010000006.1, forward strand.
GACGAGGGCTTCCTGGTCCTCGGAGTCGCGCAGGCCCACGCCGGGGCCCTCGATCTCGATGGCGGCGGTGACCGTCTTGCGGTCCGCGTGCAGCAGGACGGCGATCTCGTCGGGGCCGAAGGGGGCGGCGAGCCAGGTGATACGGCCGATGCCGGGCGGCGGTCCGATCTCGACCTCCCGCCCGTCCAGGCGCGTGCCGGCCTCCATGGCCGCCGAGCGGTAGACCGTGCCCTGCTTGAGGGTGCGCTTGTAGCTGCGGTTGATCTCGAACCACTTGTAGAACGTGCGGTTCTTGTACGGCACGTAGACCGCCGCCAGCGCCAGCAGCGGGAAGCCCATCAGCAGCACGATGCGCAGGGAGAGGACGGGGACGACGAGCCCGCACATCATGCCGAGGAACGCGCCCGCGATGATCAGCGCGATCTCGCCGGACTCGCGGTTCCGGCCGATGATCGCGTTCGGCCGGGCGCGGCCGATGAGATATGTACGGCGGGGCGTGACCGGATGGGACAGGTGGGACTCGGTCGTCAACGCCCTTCACCTCCCGTGCGGTTGGTACTGCTGTTGCGGGTGTTGCTGGCGTGCGGGGTGTTCACCGGGCTGGCCGAACGGGGTGCGGGTGCGGCGGAGGGGACAGATCCGCCGCCACCACCGTTCGGGGTGCGGGTGCTGTGCGCCGCGACGCCGCCGGTGGCCGGGTTGGCCGGGCGGGGGCCGCCGCCGCCCGAGGACGACTGGCCGCCGCCCCCGTTGTCGTTGGCCCGGGTGCTGTGGGTCTTGATGCCCTGGGCGACCAGGGTGGCGGGGCTGCTGATGACCGCGGCGGCCTTGCTCTCGGCGCCCTGCATGATGCGGTTGCTGCGGCTGTTGGCGATCTCGTCGCCGAAGCCGGGGACGAAGCGGTAGATCATCGCGCTGGCGAAGATGGCGAGCAGGATGATGGCGAGGCCGGAGACGACGGCGGAGAAGGCGTCCGGGCCGTTGTCGGACGACAGGGCGCCGGCCAGGCCGAGGACGATGACGATGACCGGCTTGACCAGGATGACGGCGATCATGATGCCGGCCCAGCGGCGGACGTGGCCCCACAGGTTCTTGTCGACCAGGCCGGCGTAGACGACGGTGCCGAGGAGGGCGCCGACGTAGAGGAGGGCGGCTCTGATGACGAGCTCCAGCCACAGGACGCCGGCGGCGAGGATGCTGACCAGGGAGACGACGATCAGCATGATGGGGCCGCCGCCGATGTCGGTGCCCTGGTTGAGGGCGCCGGAGAAGGTGCCGAAGAACGTGTCCGCCTGGTCGCCGGTCGCCTTCGCGAGGACGTCGGTGACGCCGTCCGCGGCGGAGACGACGGTGTAGAGGATCAGGGGGGTGAAGGCGGAGGCCAGCACGGTCAGCCAGAGGAAGCCGACGGCTTCGGAGATGGCGGTGGTCAGGGGGACGCCCCTGACGGCTCGCTTGGCGACGGCGAGGAGCCACAGCAGGAGGGTGAGGATGGAGGAGGCGGCGAACACGACGGCGTACTGCTGAAGGAACTTCTGGTTCGTGAAGTCGACGTTGGCGGTCTCCTTCACGGCGTCACTGAGCTTCCCGATGGTCCAGGACGCGGCCTTGGCACAGCCCTTGGCGAGGGAGGAGAGGGGGTCGAGGGTGGAGGTGGGGTCGAGCGAAGTGGACCCACCGGCGCCCTTGTCGTTGTTGCCGCGTTCGCAGTACTGCTTGGCGGGGCCGACGATGAGGTCGCACTTGTCGTCCGACGCCGTAGGTGAGGGAGAGGGCGCGGCGGCGGCACGCGTGGCCAACAGTACGGCCGTGGTCTGTACGGCTGCGAGAACAGCGGTGATCTTGAGTGCGCGGCTACCGGGCATAGGTGAAGCCTCCGTACTCCTGGACGGCCTTGGCCATTTCGTCGGCGCTGGACGCCTTGTCGTCGCCCGGGACGGGGGCGGGGCCGTCCTTCTGCGAGAAGCTGTCGACCTTCCAGTCACTGTCCGCCCAGCGCAGCTGGAGCGTCATGGTGAACCAGTCGCTGGTCACAGGGTTGGTCGAGGTCTCCCCCGCTGTGCCGTAGAGCCCGGTGCACCAGACGTCAAGCGTGGCCGTGGTGTCCGAATAGCCGACGGTTTTGGTGCCGATCGGAACGGTGCGTGACACGTAGGCGTTGCCGGCGGCTGCGTTGCCGTTCTGATCCAGCCCGAGCTTGCTCAGGAAGTCCTTTGAGTACGCCTTGTCGAGCTGGCTCTGGAGCGCGGCCTGTTTGTCGGCCACGAAGACCTGGTGGACGATCTGGGCCCGCCTGGCCGGCTTGAGGATGTCGGCAGAGACCAGCACCGTGGCGTAATTGGCCGCCGCACTCTGCGCCCCCTGTTCGTCATGCGCGAACCCCGTCGGGATGCCGCCGGCCTTTGTTGTGACCGGCTTTGTGCCGGAGGCTGTTGTGGAGGATGTGTCCGGCTTGGAGCCGGCGGTGTTCTCGCCGGCGGAGTCGTCGCCTCCGCGGTTCGCGAAGGCGATTGCTGCGATCAGGAGGACCACCACGCCGACCACCGTCACCAGGCTCCGGGACGACGACCGGCCCCCCCTCCGTGCGCCTCCGTACACGTCGCCGCCGTCCGGCAGCGTGGTCCGGGTGTGCCCCTCGTCTCCGAGACTCATGCCGCGTACGCCCTCTCCACCTCGTAGACATACGACGGTAGCCGTGCTGGTTCCCGCGCGGGCGCGGTGTGGTGACTCGACATCAGGGAAACGCAACCTCAGCCGGGAGGGGACGACCGGGCGTGCCCGGGGAGGGAGGGGGAAGGGCCTGCTAGACGGCCATGCCGTACACGATGGTGAAGAGCGTGCCCAGGGATCCGATGATGAAGACCCCGGTCAGCCCGGCGATGATGAGGCCTTTGCCCTGCTCCGCGCTGAAGGTGTCGCGCAGCGCCGTCGCGCCGATGCGCTGCTTGGCCGCGCCCCACACGGCGATGCCGAGGCAGAGCAGGATGGCGACCGCCATCACGACCTCGATCATGACCTTGGCCTCGTTGCCCAGGCTGCCGAAGGGGCCCCAGTCCGGAGCGATCCCGCCGATGATGGTGTTGATGTCTCCCTTGTCGGCCGCAAAGAGCATGTAAGTCACCGCCCCTGGTGGGTAGTTCCGTTCCTCGGTCCCCTGCGGGGATGCAGAGGTCAGGCTCATTCTCGCTGACGATGCCGCCGTCGTATGTCGACTTGGCGCCATTGCCTGGCGGGTTTCGTACGAAAAGCACGCTCGGTCACTCTGTGTATCACGGCTGGTCACGCCGGGCAATGAGGCCTGAGCGGAACCTTTGTGTGATTTCGTCGTTGACCTTCCTTACGGCCCGGTCGGGTCGGTGACGGCCGTTCAGGTGAGGTTTCGGGTCGATGTTCTCATGCGGGACGGGTGGAGGGGGAACAGGCGGAGGGGGCCCCGGCGCTCGGGCGCCGGGGCCCCCTCACCGGGGCGGGGCGGTCAGCCGGTGAAGGCCGAGACGCCCTCCGGGGTGCCCCAGCCGGTCGGGCCGTCGTACCCCGACTGGGCGGTGCACAGGTAGGTGGTGGTGCAGGAGCCGTTGTTCCCGCTGGTCACGTCGTTGAGGGCGGAGGTGCCGGCCTTCGCGTAGGGGAAGGAGGCCGGGTAGGAGGACGAGGACGGGGTGCCGGCGAGGGCGTAGACGCCGGCGATGATCGGCGCGGAGGCGCTGGTGCCGCCGAAGGTGTACCAGCCGGCGGTGATGCCGTAGGAGTCGTAGACCGAGACGCCGGTCGCCGGGTCGGCCACCGCGGAGACGTCCGAGATCGTGCGCTTGGAGCAGCCGGTGTCGGTCTGCCAGGTCGGCTTCGCGTCGTACGAGGAGCAGCCGGAGCCGGTTCCCTCGGTGCTGGAGGTCTTCCAGACGGTCTCGGTCCAGCCGCGGGTGGTGGAGGAGGACGTCGAGAGCTTGGTGCCGCCCACGGAGGTCACGTACTTCGACGCGGCCGGGTACTCCGCGCCGTAGCCGCTGTCGCCGGCGCTGACGGTGATGGCGACGCCGGGGTGGTTGAAGTACGAGGAGTCGTACGAGGTGTCGCTGGAGGACTCCGAGCCGCCGTAGCTGTTGGAGACGTACTTGGCGCCCAGGGTGACCGCACGGTTCACGGCCGTACCGAGGTTGGCCATGGTGGCGGAGGTCGCCTCGACGAGGAGGATGTTGCACTTCGGGCAGATGGCGGAGGCCATGTCGAGGTCGAGGGAGATCTCCTCGGCCCAGCCGGTGTTGGCGGAGGGCAGGGAGGTCGTCGAGCCGGTCTGGCTGACCTTCTTGAAGCAGCCGTTCGCCGTCGTGCAGGCGGACAGACCGTAGTACGAGCGGTAGGTGGCGAGGTCGGCCTCGGCGTTGGGGTCGTCGTAGGCGTCGACGATGGCGATGGTCTCGCCGGAGCCGTTGGAGGCGGCCGCGGAGGTCAGGCCGTAGGCGGCCTGGAGGTTGGTGGGGCCGTACCCGGAGGGGGTGGAGGCGTCGGCGGCCTTGGGGGTGACGCCGGTGCGTGCCGCCTGCTGCTTCTGGAAGGCGGTCAGACCGCCCGTCACACGGTAGGAGTTGCAGGCGAGTTCGCCCTTGTGCGCCGGGACGGAGCAGGGGGTGGCGGTGTACGTCACCTTCGTCGGGGCGGCGGACTGTGCCGCGTCGGCCTGGACGGCGGTGCCGAAGCCGGTGAGGAGCAGGGCGGCCGTCGCCGCTGTGGCGGTGCCTATGCGGCGCCAGCCCCGTCGGGTGGACGGTCTGTTGGGGGGAGTGGAACGCATCGAGCAGCCTCCTGATGTTCCTGATGGGGTGGAACAGGACGTGCGGGTGCGTGCCGCCGGTACGGGTTCCCCGGCGGCGGGCGGCGGCCCGCGTCGAGGCTCTCTTGTTGAGTACGCGACAACAAGGGAGTTACGGAATCCTGACTTCCGGCTTACTGAAGCTGGTTCAGGCTTTTACTCAACACACAGGCGGTTCAAGGGAGTTGCATGGAAAGCGCACGGGCCGGCGCGGAAAAAACGGGTCACGGCCGGCTGCCGTGACCCGTTCCTCCTGCCGTGCGCGCGGGAAGGCCCCACGCACTCCCCGCACGGGCGGCGCGCTCGGCCGGTGAAGGCGTCCACGCCCTCGGGGTGCCGTAGCCGATCGCGGGATGTCGGCGGACGCCTTCGGGGGGACGGCGGCCGGCCTGACGCCCTTCCTCGCGGCCTGTTCCGGAGGCGGCGGCCCGCGACGACGATCCCTTGTTGAGTACGCGACAAACAAGGCGGGTCCGGGAATTCTGACTTCCGCATTACTGAAGGGCGTTGGCGGTTTAGGGGGCGATGGGGGCCGGATGGAGGGGGGATGGGAGCGGCTTGACCCTGGGCACAGAGGACGCACAGCTTGGCGCGCGTTGGTCGGATGCCGGTCGGGTGCTGGGCGGCGTCAGAGGGCGGGGGTGAGCACGATCCGTCGACCGGTCGGAACGGGGGCCCGCCAGATCTGCTCGACGTCCTTGAGGGGGACGGGCGCCGGGTCGACCGCGAAGGCGCCGGAGGTGATCTCCGCGGCCAGGGCGGGGAGTTCGGCGAGGATGCCGGCCGTGCTGACGGAACCCTGGCCGCTGCCCAGGAGGTGGAGGTCGGCGGCGCGCAGGTACTGCGAGGGCAGGGTGAGTTCGGTGCCCGCCATGGAGCCGATCTGGATCCAGGTGAGCGGCTTGGCGCGGTCGGTGCGGGCGGTGAGCAGGACGGGCAGGGCGGCCTCGGTGGCCCGGCCCCAGAGGTAGTCGAGGACGACGTCGGCGTCGGCGGCGACCGCGAGGCCCCGGGGGTCGTCGAGCGGGACGGTGGCGTCGGCGCCCAGGCCGGCCAGCAGGGCGAGGCGTTCGGGGTCGCGGCCGGCGGCGGTGACACGGCCGGCGCCGAGATGTCTGGCGATCTGGACGGCGAGCCGCCCCGCGTTGCCGGTCGCGCCCAGGACCAGCACGTGGGCGCCGGGCGCGAGGGCGGTACGGCGGCGCAGGGCGACCCAGGAGGACATGCCGGGGTTCATCGCGGCGGCGACGGCGACGGGATCGGTGCCCGGAGGCAGGGCGACGGCCCGGCGGCGGTCGGCGAGGGCCTGCTCGGCCATGGTGCCGGGGGCGTCGTCGGGGGCGACGAAGTAGAGCAGCTCGCCGTCGGGAGCGCGGCCGACGGCGTCGACGCCGGGGACGAGGGGGAGGGTGCCGGCGGAGGTGTAGTGGGTGCCGTCGGCGGCGGAACGGACGCGGGGGTGGAGACCGGCGGCGAGGACGTCGACGAGGGTTTCGTCGGGCGTGCGGGGGGTGGGCGCGGGGACGGTGTCGTAGCGGGGCGGGGCGTCGAAGGAATGGACGACGGCTGCGTGCATGGGCGGGCTCCCTGTCGGACGACGTCTGTCGGGGGTGTCGCGCTGCGGCATGAATGGTTTGTGTCGCGTACTACTTCCGTCCGCGACGGTAGTTTGCGGCGCGTACTAGGTCAAGAGGTTTGTGACACGTACTATCTGGGGGTTGCCGGATACGGGAAGCGAGGAGGCCCTGTGTCGGACACCGACGTGGAAGCGCAGAAGACGGTGGACTCCCTGGTCCAGCTGTCGTTCCTGGTGCAGGGGCTGCTGGCGGACGTCGCCGCCGCGCACGACCTCTCGATGGCGCAGGTCCGTCTGCTCGGCATCCTGCGCGACCGGCGGCCCGGCATGCTCGAACTCGCCCGGCACCTCGGTCTGGACAAGTCCTCGATGACGGGGCTGGTCGGGCGCGCGGAGAAGCGGGGGCTGGTGCGGCGGGCGCCGTCGCCGGTGGACGGCAGGGGCGTACTGGTCGGCCTGACGCCGGACGGGCGGGAGCTGGCGGAGGCGTGCACGGCCGAGATGAGCCGGCGGGTGGCGGAACTGACGGCCGCGCTGACGGGGGAGGAGCGGGTACGGCTGCGGGCACTGGCCGGGAAACTGCTCACCGCCGCCCCCGCGGACCCGGACGGGCCGCGGCCCTGACCGCGTTCCGATCGCGCCGGTCACATGCGCCGGGCTCCGGCCGTCAGGGAGGTGACGGAACGGGGAGCCGGGAGGTGACGCCATGCGCGGGGTCGGGTACTGGACGGCGACGTCGCTGGTCAGCGCGGAGCTGGTGACCGGCGGGGTGTGGGACGTGCTGAGGGTGCCGGAGGTGCGGGGGGTGGTGGAGCACCTCGGCTACCCCTCGTACTTCCTGGTCATCCTCGGCACCTGGAAACTCCTGGCCGCCCCGGCCCTCCTCGCGCCGGGCTTCCCGCTCCTGAAGGAGTGGGCCTACGCGGGCGTCTTCTTCGCCGACACCGGCGCGATCGCCTCCCACCTCGCCGCGGACTACCAGCTCTCGGAACTGGCGTTCCTGGTCCCCCTGACCGCACTGACGGTGCTTTCGTGGGGGTTGCGGCCGGCCTCCCGGCACTGCGGAGGCGGGGGTGCTCGGGGCGTCGTATCGTGAGTGTGGTGTCTGACCGGTTCGGCTGGTTTGTCTGACGTTCCTCTCACCTTCGTACGACACAGTGGCCCCGATGAAGCGCACTCACCGCATCACCAGTCCCCTGTACGTCGCGATCGTGCTGGTCGCGTCGGGTGTCACCTCCGCCTCGCTCGCCTCGGCCGATGACGGGCCCGGGCCGCTCGGGGTCACCGTGGTGGCCGCGGCCACGGCGCAGAGCGCGCGGGTCGGGGCGCTGTTCGGTGCCGGCCGGGCCCCTTCGCGGCTCGCCGGGGGGCACTTCTGCACCGCCTCCGTCGTGCGCAGTCCGCACCGCGACCTCATCGTCACCGCCGCGCACTGCCTGGACGGGGACGACGCCGGCGATCTCGTGTTCGTGCCCGGGTACGGGGACGGCCGGGCGCCCCACGGCGTCTGGAAGGTGCGGCGGCGGTTCCTGCCCGACGGGTGGGCCGACGGGCAGGACGAGGACAGCGACGTCGCCTTCGCCGTCCTCGAGGACCGGGACGGCAAGGGGGTCGAAGACGTCGTCGGGGGGAACCGGTTCGCGACCCGGACCGCCACCGGGGCCACCGCCGTCACCGTCACCGGGTACCCCAGCTCCCGCGAGGTGCCGATCAGCTGCACCAACAAGCCGACCGCCCACAGCCGTACCCAGCAGCGCATAGCCTGCCCCGACTTCACCGGCGGGACCAGCGGCAGCCCCTGGGTCAACGGCGACGGGCAGGTGGTCGGGGTCGTCGGCGGGCACGAGCACGGCGGGGCCACCGCCGACATCTCCTACAGCGTGGTGCTGGGGACCGAGGCGGCCGAGCTGTACGAGGACGCGGCCGCCGATCCGTGACGGTCGTCAGTAGTTCGACTGGTTCCAGACGTACAGGGCCAGCCACAGCACCGGCAGGAGCAGCGGTACATAGGCGAGCGGACGGTGGAAGACCGGCTTGCCCGGGTCCAGCACCACGCCCGTCGGCGACGGTGACGGCTGCGGGAACCTCGCCAGCCTGAAGTGCACGAACAGGTTCCACAGCAGGGTGAGCGGGGCGGCGAGCAGCGACACCGGGCTCCACCAGCCGGCCGCCAGCGTGTGGGTCGTCATCTCACGGTGCACGGCGACCCCGCAGGAACGGCACAGCGGCCCTTCCACCTTCCCCCAGCGCAGGGCGACCAGCAGTCCCGTGTGCCGGCGGATGGTGATCTCGCGGGCCGGGAACGCACCGCATATGCGGCAGGAGAGGGCGGGGGCGGGAGCGGGCACGGGAGCGGCCGGTGCGTACGCCTGCGGTGCCGCGCCGAACCCCTGCGGCCCGCCCGGACCTTGCGGCACTCCGTACCCCTGCGGCACCCCGTAGGCCGGATACTGCCCCCCGCCTGTCCCATAACCCCCTTGCGTCGCGTACGGGTTGCCCGGAACCGGGTTCTGGGGCGGGTATGGCGTCGCCACGTGCGGTTTCTCCTTCTGCGTGATCACCCCGGATGACAGGAGGCGCCCCTACACTGACGTGGGCGACGGACTCCGGCGTGCAGAGGGGCGGTTGACGGTGCGTAAGGCATGGATCGTAGCGACCGTTGCGGTCGGCGCCGCACTGTCCTTCGTGATGCTGCTCGTCGTGGGGGTCTACGTCGTCGCCGGGAACCTCGTCAACGGGGTCGGCGGGAGCACGAAGGCGCTCGCCAAGGGGTCCGTGCCGGCCGCCTACTCGGCCATCGTGCAGAAGTGGGGCAACCTGTGCTCCGCCCTCAACCCGGCCCTCCTCGCCGCCCAGCTCTACCAGGAGAGCGGCTTCAACCCGAACGCGAGGAGTGCGGCGGCCGCCGAAGGGATAGCGCAGTTCATTCCCGGCACCTGGGCCACCCACGGGATCGACGGGAACGGGGACGGCAAGAAGGACGTGTGGGATCCGGAGGATGCCATTCCGTCCGCGGCGTCGTACGACTGCAAGCTGGCGTCGTACGTGAAGGACGTACCCGGGAATCTGACCGAAAACATGCTCGCCTCGTACAACGCCGGGGCCTACGCGGTGATCAAGTACGGAGGCGTGCCGCCGTACAAGGAGACGCAGAACTACGTCAAGACGATCACCACGCTGGAGGAGAGCTTCGCCGCGCCCGTGACCCGGGTGGACCCGAGCAAGCAGGCCGCCGGGGCCATCTACTACGCGCAGAAGAAGCTCGGCACGCCCTACCTCTGGGGCGGCAACGGCACCGCCGCCGACGGCGGTCGTTTCGACTGCTCGGGGCTGACCAAGGCCGCGTACGAGAGCGTGGGGATCGAGCTGCCGCGGGTGGCCAACGACCAGTACAACGCCGGGCCGCACCCCGCACGGGACGAGCTGCTCCCCGGCGACCTGGTCTTCTTCTCCAACGACCCCACCAACTCCCGCGCCATCCACCACGTGGGCATCTACGTGGGCGGCGGGTACATGATCGACGCGCCGCGGACCGGTGCCGTGATCCGGTTCGACCCCATCGACACCGCGGACTACTTCGGCGCCACCCGGGTCACCGAAGATGGCGCGAAAGCACTCCCCACGACGGTCTGAACCGAGTGTGAAACTCCCCCCTGAGCTGCAGTGATGTGTCTCTCTTCGATAACGTCTGCGTGATCATTCGGTGGAGTGTGGAACGTATCAACCGGGGCCGTGCGTTCCTGTTGACGGAGCCGACCACGGGGGTGGCAGCAGCGGCGTGCGCACGAGCACGCCGAGAGAGACGACGAAGGGGCCGCAGCACGATGGCTGGACTCGCCGAATCCGGGTCGAACCCCGACGTCGACCTGCTCTATGACATCAACGGCCTCGCCAAGGACGCCCCGCACTGGTTCGACCGGATCATGGAGTTCGTCGGCGAGTACGGACTGCTGCTCGCCCTGGTGCTGCTGGTGCTGTGGTGCTGGTGGTCCGTGCGCCGGAAGGGCGGCGAGGACGCCGCCGCCTCCGTGGCCGCCCTGGTGTGGGCGCCGCTCGCGGCCGGGCTCGCGGTGCTGGTGAACGTGCCGATACGGGGGTTCGTGGAGCGGCCCCGGCCGTTCCGGGAGCACCAGGGGCTGGACGTCCTCGTCTCCGGCAAGACCGACTACTCGTTCGTCAGCGACCACGCGACCATCGCCATGGCCCTGGGTGTCGGACTCTTCGTCGCCCACCGGAGGTTCGGGCTCGCCGGCATCGCTCTCGCGCTGCTCGAAGGGTTCTGCCGGGTCTACATGGGCGTGCACTACCCGACCGACGTCGTCGGCGGGTTCGCGCTCGGCACGGCGGTCGCGCTGCTGCTGTCGCCGCTCGCCATGGCCCTGCTCACCCCGCTGATGAAGGCCGTGGAGCGCTCGCCGCACGGGCGGTGGCTGGTCCGCGCCGGAGGGCGGGGGTCCGTGGAGCGGGAGGCGGTGATCCCGGGCGCCCGCAAAGAGGCCGTGAGCTCGGAGGAGCGGGACCTGGCGGCCTGACGAGGCGTCGGGCCGGGCCGCTCAGAGCGCTTGCGGGTAGGTGAAGAAGCGGTCCGGGTCGTACTGCTTCTTCAGCTGTGCCAGGCGGCCCGCCGCGTCGCCGTAGTACGCCTTGCGCCAGTCCGTCAGCGTCGGGTCCGTGTAGTTCTGGTACGCGGCCCCCGAGGCGTACGGCTTCATCGCGCCGTGCGCCGACGTCAGCCAGGACTGGGCCGTCGTGCCGGACGTGCCCGGCTGCCAGGAGGCGATGTACTGGGCCAGCATCCGCGAGCGGCGGTGCACGAAGGCCGTCGCCGTCGGCGCCACACGGTTGACCGCGCCGCCGAGCGCGGTGAGGGCGACGCTGCCCGAGCCGCCGCGCACCGCCGCGACCTGCCGGAGCAGGGTCTGGACGCCGGCCGAGGAGATCGAGCGGTCGAAGAAGTCGGAGCGGGCCGCGTACGTCTCCCGGTTCAGCGCCCCCCGCGGGCTGCGGCCCGGCGTCGAACCGGGCAGATGGCACTGGGCCTCGGTCGGGAAGGACGAGCAGCCGGCGTAGGCCTCCATCGCCTCCTCGTACGAGTGCCGCCTGAGCGTCACGCTGCGTGCGGCGGCGCCGACCTTCGCGGCCAGCCGGTCCAGCGCGTTCTGCAGCTCGCCGTAGGTGCCGAGGGAGAACGCGGCGACGGCGACGGAGGGCGAACCGCCGTTCTCCAGATGGCAGGAGGACCAGATCTCGTCCGGCTGGTCCGGACCCCACTCCTGCCAGGCCCGCACCACCGCCGCCGCCCGCGACCACGGCCAGGTCACGTACGCCGACACGGCCTGCGGCGCCGGGTGGGTCCGGAAGTGCAGCTCGGTCACCACGCCGAAGTTGCCGTTGCCCGCGCCGCGCAGCGCCCAGAACAGGTCCTTGTTCTCGCGCGCGTTCGCCACCAGCTGCCTGCCGTCCGCCGTGACGAGCGTGGCCTGGGTGAGGCTGTCGCAGGTCAGCCCGTAGGCCCGGGAGACCACGCCGTGGCCGCCGCCGAGGACCAGGCCCGAGACGCCGACGGTGGGGCAGGAGCCGGCGGGTATGGTCACGCCCTTCGCCGCCAGGCCCCGGTAGACGTCGATCAGTTTGGCGCCGGCGCCGACGACGGCCGAACCGCCGCCGACCCGCAGGGAGTTCAGCCGGGAGACGTCGAGGACCAGCGTGCCGTTGCCCGAGGACCAGCCGGCGTAGGAGTGGCCGCCGTTGCGGACGGCGACCCGGACGCCGTGGGCGCGGGCGTAGGCCAGGACCGTCCGGATGTCGTCCGTGTGGGCGACGTAGGCGACCGCCGCCGGTTTCAGCGTGTCGAAGCGGGTGTTGTACAGGCGGCGGGCGGTGTTCCACTGCGCGTCGCCCGGCCGCACCAGGCTGCCGTCGAGATCGCGGGCCAGGGCGGACCAGTTCGCGGCGGCCCGGACCGGCGCACCGGACGCGGAGACGGCCCTCGTGCCGCTCGCCGCGTCGGCGGAGCCGCCACCCCGGCAGGCGGCCATGGTGACCCCCGCGACGGCCGCCGCGCCGCCGCCTATGAACGTACGCCGTTCCATGTTCTGCCTCCCGATGGCTCTCGGGGAACGAGACGGCTCGCCGGACGCAGGGGTTCCAGGAGAACTGTCACTCCTGTGTCACCGTGGGGCCGGAACCTCCACGTGCCCTCCCCGTGAGCGTTCCGTGACCTAACCACAACGTCTGCAGGGGTTCACCTTGCGTTCATTTACGGCCATAGGCGCCTTCACCTGATCTGCCTAATTTCGGCCTTACGCGATGCGGGCCGCCTCCGAGGACGTGTCCCCATCATCCGGACTTTCGCACGCCGCCGATTCAGGACGGCGGCTACTGGAAGGATCTCCCTCAAGTGAAGCTTCAGCGCATGAACCGGCGGGCCCTTGCTCTCGGTGCTCTCGCCGCCACCGGCGCCCTGGTCCTCACGGCGTGCGGCTCGGACGACACCAGCAGCGGCAGCGACAGCAGCGCGTCCGCCACGACCGGCGCGAGCTCGATCAAGTGTGACAACGCCAAGGGCCAGCTGCTGTCCGACGGCTCCTCCGCGCAGAAGAACGCCATCGACGCGTGGGTGGCGAACTTCTCCAAGGCCTGTGGCGTCCAGATCAACTACAAGGCCGGCGGTTCCGGTGCGGGTGTCACCTCCTTCACCCAGGGCCAGCTCGCCTTCGCCGGCTCCGACTCCGCGCTGAAGCCCGAAGAGGTCACCGCGTCCAAGAAGGTCTGCTCCGGCGGCCAGGGCATCGACCTGCCGATGGTCGGCGGCCCGATCGCGGTCGGCTACAACCTCTCCGGCGTGGACAACCTGGTCCTCGACGCCTCGACCCTCGCCAAGATCTTCGACAGCAAGATCTCCTACTGGGACGACGCGGCCATCAAGAAGCTGAACCCGTCGGCGAAGCTTCCGCACACCAAGATCCAGGCCTTCCACCGCTCGGACGAGTCCGGCACCACGGACAACTTCACCAAGTACCTGATCGCCGCCGCGCCGAACGACTGGAAGTACTCCGGCGGCAAGGCCTGGCAGGCCAAGGGCGGTCAGTCCGCCGCGCAGTCCTCCGGTGTCGCGGCCCAGGTCAAGCAGACCAACGGTGCCATCGGCTACTTCGAGCTGTCCTACGTCGCCGACGGCATGAAGGCCGTCAGCATCGACACCGGCGCCGGCTCCGCCGTGGCCCCGAGCAGCGACTCCGCCTCCAAGGCGATCGCCGACGCCAAGGTCGTGGGTACGGGCAAGGACCTGTCGCTCCAGCTGAACTACGCCACCAAGGCCGACGGCGCCTACCCGATCACCCTGGTCACCTACGAGATCGTCTGTGACAAGGGCAACAAGGCGGACACCCTGCCCGCCACCAAGGCGTTCCTGCGCTACATCGCCTCCGAGGACGGCCAGAACGTCCTCACCGGCCTGAAGTACGCCCCCATCCCCGACGACATCATCTCCAAGGTCCGCACCACCATCGAGGGCCTGAGCTGATCTGAGTGTGCGGTCCGGTCCCGGGCCAGACCCCGGGACCGGACCGCACCGTCCGGTGCACCGCCGCCAGCAAGCCGTACGCCGAGTACGGCTTCGTGAGGCCGCTGAACAGCGGCTTCGCAGACCGGAGAACCCGATGGACATAACCACCAAGAACGTAGAAGACACACCACCCCCTCTCCCGCAGCCGACCGAGGCCGAGCAGAAGCGCAACGCCCGCGGTGCCACCCGGCCCGGCGACCGGATCTTCCTCGGTCTCTCCCGTGGGTCGGGCATCCTGCTGCTGGTGATCATGGCCGCGATCGCGGTCTTCCTCACCTACCGTGCGTACCTCGCCATCAGCAAGGACCACGGCAACTTCCTCACCACCTTCGAGTGGAACACCAACGTCACGCCGCCGAGCTTCGGCATCGCGGTGCTGGCCTACGGCACGGTGATCTCCTCGATCATCGCCATGGTCATCGCGGTCCCCATCGCCGTGGCCATCGCGCTGTTCCTCACGCACTACGCCCCGCGCCGGCTGAGCGGTCCCATCGCCTACGTGATCGACCTGCTCGCCGCGGTGCCCTCCATCGTCTACGGCCTGTGGGGCGCGCTGATCCTGGTGCCGCACATGACCGGCCTGTTCAGCTGGCTCGACGACTACTTCGGCTGGACCGGCATCCTCTCCTGGGACGGCGGTGCCCCGCGCTCGCTGCTCACCGTGGGCGTGCTGCTCGCGATCATGATCCTGCCGATCATCACCAACGTCAGCCGCGAGGTCTTCCGGCAGGTCCCGCAGATGCACGAGGAGGCGGCCCTGGCGCTCGGCGCCACGCGCTGGGAGGTCATCCGCATGGCCGTCCTGCCCTTCGGCCGCTCCGGTGTGATCTCCGCCTCGATGCTCGGCCTCGGCCGTGCCCTCGGCGAGACGATGGCCGTCGCCACCGTCCTGTCCCCGGACTTCCTGATCCACGGCAGCCTGCTCAACCCGGGCGGCGGCACCTTCGCCCAGAACATCGCCAGCAAGTTCGGCGAGGCGACCGAGTACGGCCGTGACGCGCTGATCGCCTCCGGTCTGGTCCTGTTCGTCATCACCCTGCTGGTCAACGGCGCGGCCCGCATGATCATCGCCCGCCGCAAGGAGTACTCGGGGGCCAACGCATGAGCACCGCCGCCATCGCCGACAAGCGCCCCAGCACCCTGCGCGGCGCCTCCCTGCCGAAGTGGTCGCCGTGGGCGATCGCCGCCGGCTCCGTGGTCGTGGCCGTCGTCATCGGCGTGGCCGCCGACCTGTCCAGCAAGGTCCAGTGGGGCCTGATCGCGGGCCTGGTCTTCCTGGTCGCCACCTATGGCATCGCCGCCAAGGTCGAGGGCCGCCGCCAGGCCAAGGACCGCATCGCCACCGGCCTGGTCTGGGTGGCCTTCCTGCTCGCCGTCGTGCCGCTGGTCTCCCTGGTGTGGGTCACCGTCGCACGCGGTGTGAAGGTCCTCGACCTCTACTTCCTGACGCACTCGATGGGCGTCGTCGCCGACTCCCAGCCCGGCGGTGGCATCTACCACGCCATCATCGGCAGCCTGGAGCAGGTCGGTCTGGCGACGATCATCGCCGCGCCGATCGGTGTGCTCACCGCGATCTACCTGGTCGAGTACGGCCGCGGCAACCTCGCCCGGTCCGTCACCTTCTTCGTCGACGTCATGACCGGCATCCCGTCGATCGTCGCGGGTCTGTTCATCCTGTCGCTGATGCTGATCTTCGACATGGAGCCCTTCGGCTTCGCCGGTTCGCTGGCCCTGGCCATCCTGATGATGCCGGTGGTCGTGCGCTCCACGGAGGAGATGCTCAAGCTCGTCCCGAACGAGCTGCGCGAGGCGTCCCTGGCGCTCGGCGTCCCGAAGTGGCGCACCATCCTGAAGGTGGTCCTGCCGACCTCCATCGGCGGCATCACGACCGGCATCATGCTGGCGATCGCCCGTATCGCCGGTGAGACCGCGCCCGTGCTGCTGCTGGTGTTCGGCAACCGGTTCATCAACAACAACCCGTTCGAAGGTGCGCAGCAGTCGCTTCCGCTGTACATCTACCAGCAGTACGCGAACAGCGCGGGCGCGAACGCGGCGTACGACCGGGCCTGGGCGGCGTCCCTCACGCTGATCGCCTTCGTGATGATCCTGAACCTGGTGGCCCGCGGCATCGCCCGCTGGAAGGCCCCGAAGACCGGTCGCTGACCGGCCGACAGCGACCGATCAAGACTTTTTCTGGAAGTGACGTAATCATGGCCAAGCGAATCGACGTAAGCGGGCTGACCGCCTACTACGGCTCCCACAAGGCGATCGAGGACATCTCGATGACCGTCGAGCCCCGCACGGTGACGGCCTTCATCGGCCCCTCCGGCTGCGGCAAGTCGACGTTCCTGCGCACCCTCAACCGGATGCACGAGGTCACCTCGGGCGGCCGGGTCGAGGGCAAGGTCCT
The DNA here is from genome assembly GCF_054850255.1 of Streptomyces sp. 7R007. Classification (NCBI taxonomy): domain Bacteria; kingdom Bacillati; phylum Actinomycetota; class Actinomycetes; order Kitasatosporales; family Streptomycetaceae; genus Streptomyces; species Streptomyces sp. 7R007. The sequence continues at coordinate 20,903 of NZ_JBTWMV010000006.1, forward strand.
GCTGGACGACGAGGACCTGTACGGGCCCGGGATCGACCCGGTGTCCGTGCGCCGCGAGGTCGGCATGGTCTTCCAGCGCCCGAACCCCTTCCCCACGATGTCGATCTTCGACAACGTGGCCGCGGGCCTGCGCCTGAACGGCAACTACAAGAAGAGCGAACTGCACGACGTCGTCGAGAAGTCGCTCAAGGGCGCCAACCTCTGGAACGAGGTCAAGGACCGCCTGAACAAGCCCGGCTCCGGCCTCTCCGGCGGCCAGCAGCAGCGTCTGTGCATCGCCCGCGCGATCGCGGTCGAGCCGAAGGTGCTGCTGATGGACGAGCCCTGCTCCGCCCTGGACCCGATCTCCACCCTCGCCATCGAGGACCTGATCGGCGAGCTGAAGGAGCGCTTCACGATCGTCATCGTGACGCACAACATGCAGCAGGCGGCGCGCGTCTCGGACCGTACGGCCTTCTTCAACCTCGCGGCGGTCGGCCAGCCCGGCAAGCTGATCGAGATAGACGACACCGAGCGCATCTTCTCCAACCCCTCGGTCCAGGCCACCGAGGACTACATCTCCGGCCGCTTCGGCTGACCGAGACCCCTCGCGGTGCTGCATGGCGGTGCCACCGCGAGGACGGTGAAGGGCCCGCCCCCTGCACAGGGGGCGGGCCCGTCGTCGTAGGACCTGTGCCGGCCCAGCGCTCCGCGGGATGTGCGGCGACGGACCGTCCTTCGGCCGCGGCGCCGGCGACTTCACCGGGTCCGCTCAGAGGAACGCCAGGTTCACCAGGCCGAAGGCGCCCGCCGCCACCAGTGCCGCGGCCGGCATGGTGATGAACCAGCCCAGGACGATGTTCTTCGCGACGCCCCAGCGCACCGCGTTGAGCCGCTTGGTCGCGCCGACGCCCATGATGGCCGAGGTGATGACGTGGGTGGTGGAGATCGGCGCCTTGAACAGGAAGGCCGTACCGAACATGATCGACGCGCCGGTGGCCTCCGCGGCGAAGCCCTGCGGCGGGTCCAGCTCGATGATCTTGCGGCCGAGGGTGCGCATGATGCGCCAGCCGCCCGCGTAGGTGCCCAGCGACAGCATCACCGCGGAGACGATCTTCACCCAGACCGGGATCGGGTCGCCGAAGGTCTCGTGGCCGGAGATCACCAGGGCCATCACCACGACGCCCATGGTCTTCTGCGCGTCCTGCAGGCCGTGCCCGAGGGCCATGCCGGCCGCGGAGACGGTCTGCGCGATCCGGAAGCCGCGCTTGGCCTTGTGCGGGTTGGCCCGGCGGAAGATCCACATGATGGCCGTCATCACCAGGTAGCCGACGAGCAGGCCGACCACCGGGGACAGGAACATCGGGATGACGACCTTGTCCAGGACGCCGTGCCACAGCACGTCCGTGCCGCCGGCCAGCGCCGCGCCCACCAGGCCGCCGAACAGGGCGTGGGAGGACGAGGAGGGCAGGCCGTAGTACCAGGTGACCAGGTTCCACACGATCGCGCCCAGCAGGGCCGCGAAGAGGATGCCCATCCCCTTGGAGCCGTCCGGGGTCTCGATCAGGCCCTCGCTGACGGTCTTGGCGACCCCGGAGCCGAGGAAGGCGCCCGCGAGGTTCATCACGGCGGCCATCAGCAGGGCCGCCCGCGGGGTCAGCGCCCGGGTGGAGACGGAGGTCGCGATGGCGTTCGCGGAGTCGTGGAAGCCGTTGGTGTACGTGAAGAACAGCGCGACCGCGACGGTCACGATGAGAGCGAAGGTGTCCATCGACGCCTCAGGACTCCTTGACGGCGATGGTCTCCACCGTGTTCGCCACGTGCTCGAAAGCGTCGGCGGCCTCTTCCAGGACGTCCACGATCTGCTTGAGCTTGAGCACCTCGATGGCGTCGTACTTGCCGTTGAACAGGTGCGCGAGCAGCTTCCGGTGGATCTGGTCGGCCTGGTTCTCCAGCCGGTTGACCTCGATCCAGTACTCGGTGAGGTTGTCCAGCGTCCGCAGGTTCGGCATGGCCTCCGCCGTGAGCTCGGCGGCCCGCGCGAGGACCTCGATCTGCTGCTCGACGCCCTTCGGCAGCTCCTCGACGTTGTAGAGGACGACCAGGTCGACGGCCTCCTCCATGAAGTCCATGATGTCGTCGAGGGAGGAGGCGAGGGAGTAGATGTCCTCGCGGTCGAACGGCGTGATGAAGGAGGAGTTCAGCTGGTGGAAGATCGCGTGCGTGGCGTCGTCACCTGCGTGTTCCGCGGCCCGCATACGCTCTGCGATCTCGGCTCGGGCAGGTGCGTCCGCCCCGAGCAGTTCCATCAGGAGCTTGGAGCCGGTGACGATGTTGTCCGCGGATGCGGCGAACATGTCGTAGAAGCTCGTCTCCCTGGGGGTCAGACGAAATCGCACAAGGGGTCCTCGGGGTGCATCGGTTTCGGTCAGGCTGATGCTAAGTGCATCATCCGGCCACGGCTATCGGGCCGCCCACCAGTGTCGCCCATCAGGCAGAGTGATCAGTACGGGGGCGTACCAAGGGCCCTATACCCAGCAAACTTCGTTACGATATACCCTCTAGGGGTATATGCCGCAAACTCGTCTCCACAATCTTCGACAAGGGGGCCGCGATGACGACCACCGAGGCCGGCGCGACGGCGCCCTCCGAGAACCCCGCCCACGTGACGCACGGGTACCACAAGCAGAAGGACGAGCACCTCAAGCGGCTGCGCCGGATCGAGGGCCAGATCCGCGGCCTGCAGCGGATGGTCGACGAGGACGTCTACTGCATCGACATACTCACCCAGGTCTCCGCCTCCACCAAGGCCCTGCAGTCCTTCGCGCTGCAACTCCTCGAGGAGCACCTGCGGCACTGCGTCGCGGACGCGGCCCTCAGGGGAGGCGACGAGATCGACGCCAAGGTGGACGAGGCGACGAAGGCGATCGCCCGCCTCCTGCGCACCTGACGGGCGTCAGTCGCGGGAGGCGGCGTCGCGTTCCTCGGTCACCCTCAGCACCTCGTCGATGCTCTCCAGGCTGAGCCGGTCCCCGCGGGCGGCCGAGGCCGCGATGATCAGCTCTCCGCACAGCTCGATCTCGGCGAGGGCGACGTGGTCCTGAACTGCCGTACCGCCGACCGGAGCCACGTGCATCACCTCATCTCTGCCGTCACCGACTTCCTAGAGTAGGGAGTGGCCTACACAACGCGCATGGCACGGACGGGCTAGTTCTCGACGCCCGTCACCGCGACGCGGCACCGTATCACTGCTCGGCGATCTTCCCGGCGTAGATGTCCCGCGGGTCCGGCAGCCGTACGGTGACGGGGGTGCCGAAGTCGTACAGCAGCGTCGTCGACCACACCGCGACGGCGTCCTTCTGCCGCCCGTTGACGAACCGGAAGCGGTGCCGGATCTTGCGGATGCGGCCCTGTTCGTCGAGGTAGACGTCGAACGGCACCGCCCGCCCGGCGAACCCTTTCGCCACCGCCGGCGCCAGCTCGGTCGTCCCGCGGTAGTGCCACACCCGCGTGCCCGCGAACTCCGTCCGGCCCAGATACGTCGCCGAGCGCGTCGAGCGCAGCAACTCGGCCGCGGCGTACGGGTCGGTGGCCCCGCCGGTGACCAGGTTGCCGTCGGTGAGCGTGGCCGTGTCCACTCGCACCCACTTGTCGGCGGGGACGCCGGCGCCCCGGTTCTTCATGAACAGGGCGCCGGGCGCGAGGAGTTCCGTGATGGGCCGGTGTTCGGCGGCGCCGGCGGGGTCCCGCGGCAGCTCCACCCGCAGCCGGCCCAGCTGCCGGCGGTAGTCGTACACGCCCTCGCCGCGGATGGTGACCCGGGTGCCGCCGGAGGCCATCTCCATCGACGTGCTCGCCTTGGAGCTGCCCGCCGCGACCAGCGTGCCGGCCGCCCGCCGCACGGTCGCGACCGGGTCGGCGGACGCCCTGGAGTCGTCGGTGCCGTGGCCGGCACAGCCGCAGGCCCAGACCAGCAGTCCCGCCGTGACGACCGCGTGCGTGTGCTGCCGCCTAGCCATCGCCTGCCCTACCCCCAGCCGGTACGTCCGTCACGGGTGCCCCGTCGTCGGGTTAACGAGGGGTGGGAAGGGCCGTCACGCCTCACATCCGGCGTTTACCCGGCCTGGGTAACGTTGTCGGCGTGGCTCAGCCGGAACACCGCACACAGACCGTCGAAGAGGGCCGTTTCTGCGTGGCCCGGTGCAGTTGCGGATGGCGTGGTCCGGCCCGCAGAGCCCGCAGCCAGGCCCGGACGGACGCCGAGCACCACTCGGAGTTACAGCGGCAGTAGCTCGTCGATGAGGGTCCGGTCGCGGAACTGGGTCAGACGGCTGCGGGCGGCGGCCGGGGAGAGCCACAGGATGCGGTCCACCTCGTCGTTCGGGGTGAAGTGACCGCCGGTGGCCTCCGCCGACCAGTAACGAACCTGCTTGGGGCGGCCGTTGGCCATGTAGCGCACGGTGGGCAGCTCGGCCCCGGGCGACGCGCGGTACCCGGTCTCCTCCTCGACCTCGCGCAGCGCGCCGGCCAGCGGGTCCTCGCCGCGCCTCAACTTGCCCTTGGGATGCGACCAGTCGTCGTACTTGGGCCGGTGGACGAGGCAGATCTCCCGTTCTCCGTCGATCGGGGAGCGGCGCCACAGGACGCAGCCGGCCGCCTGGACGAGGGTGTGGTCGGTATCGGTCACGTACTCACCACCTGCTTCTGCCAACACTGCTGGAACGCGAACCGGGCGGCCTCCACTTCGTGTCGCTGGTCCGCGTGGAGCACGCCGAGCGCGTAGGCCGTCGCCGGCGCGATGCGCGGGGTACGGGCCGCCGAGGCCGCGGCGGCCGCCGCCTCCGAGGCGTCCCGGTGCCGGTCCAGGGCCTGGCCCGCGGTGAGCAGCCGCACGTCCAGCGGGGCCTCGTCGCCGTACAGGGCCTCGCGGGCGTAGCGGTGCAGGCGCAGCAGCAGGCGCACCTGGTGCCAGGGGGCGTCCTGGGGGTGCGGGGCGGGGTCGGGGGAGAGGCCGTGGACGAGGGCCTCCGCGTTGTAGGGGTGGCCGGCGGTGACCAGGGGCAGCGCGGCGATGGCGTCGGTGAGGCGCTCCTCGGCCGCGGCGGCGAGGGGGCGCAGGTCGGTGCCGGGCGCGCCGGGCGTGAGCGGGACCTCGCTGGCGAGTACGGCGATCTTGTCGGCGACGGCGTGGAAGCGGCTGGAGCCGAGGGCCTGCAGGGCGGTGCTGTGGGCGCGCGTCTTGGCGAGGGTGAGCTGGCGTTCCAGCAGGGCGCCCGCCTTCGCCGCGCCCACGGTGAGGTTGCCGCGGTCCGGGGCGGGGGGCGCTGCGTGCGACGGCACGGCGGGCGGGGCGGCCGTCGCCGCGGCCGCCGACTGGGCCGGGAAGACCGCCGCCCCCGACAGCCGGTGCAGCGCCAGCAGCAGCCGCTCCAGGCGGCCCGCGTACGCGTGCTCCATCGACAACGTCCCCGACAGCCAGGCCAGTTCGGGCCGCAGGGCCTCGGACCAGTCGGCGTCCAGCAGGGGGCGGTAGGTGTGCAGGCTGCCGCTGATGCGGCGGACCGAGCGGCGCAGGGCGCGCGCCGCGTCGACGGACTCCTCCGGGGGGTGTCCCGCGGTGCCTCCGTTGCCCCCGGCCGTACCGGTCTCCCGGTGCAGCCGCAGGGCGCGGAGGAACTCGGTGGCCTGGGCCCGCAGGTAGCCCGCGAGGGCGTCGCCTGTCGCCGGCCCGGCCGTGGGGTCCGTCGGGTCAAGGTGTTGCTGTGCCACGCCGGCGCCTCCGGGCGTCTATGAGCATCTCCTGGATGTTCCGCAGGGGTTGGCCGTCCGCGTCGGTGGCGTGCCGGGTCCACGCGCCGTCCGGGCCAAGGTGCCAGGACGCGGTGGTGTCGGACATGCCGGTCTCCAACAGCCGGTTCAGGGCTGCGCGGTGGGCCGGGTCGGTGACCCTGACCAGGGCCTCGATACGGCGGTCGAGGTTGCGGTGCATCATGTCGGCGCTGCCGATCCACACCTCCGGCTCGCCGCCGTTGCCGAAGGCGAACACCCGTGAGTGTTCGAGGAACCGGCCGAGGATCGAGCGGACCCGGATGTTCTCCGAAAGGCCCGTGACACCCGGGCGGATGGCGCAGATGCCGCGCACCCAGATGTCGACCGGCACACCGGCCTGGGACGCTCGGTAGAGCGCGTCGATGACGGCCTCGTCGACGATCGAGTTGACCTTGATGCGGATGAACGCCGGACGTCCGGCACGGTGGTGCTGGACCTCCTTGTTGATCCGTGAGATCAGGCCGTCACGAAGGGACTTGGGGGCCACCAGCAGGCGGCGGTAGGTCTCCCGGCGGGAGTAGCCGGACAGGCGGTTGAAGAGGTCCGAGAGGTCCGCGCCGACCTGCGGGTCGGCCGTCAGCAGGCCCAGGTCCTCGTACAGCCGTGCCGTCTTGGGGTGGTAGTTGCCCGTGCCGACGTGGCTGTAGCGCCGTAGCGTGTCGCCTTCCTGACGGACCACCAGGGACAGCTTGCAGTGGGTCTTCAGGCCGACCAGGCCGTACACCACATGGCAGCCGGCCTCCTCCAGGCGCTTGGCCCACTTGATGTTCGCGTGCTCGTCGAAGCGGGCCTTGATCTCGACCAGGACGAGGACCTGCTTGCCGGCCTCGGCCGCGTCGATGAGCGCGTTGACGATGGGGGAGTCGCCCGACGTCCGGTACAGCGTCTGCTTGATGGCGAGGACGTCGGGGTCCTCGGCCGCCTGCTCCAGGAAGGCCTGCACCGACGTGGAGAAGGAGTCGTAGGGGTGGTGCAGCAGCACGTCCCGGGTGCGCAGGGCGGCGAAGATGTCGGGCGCGGAGGCCGACTCGACCTCGGCGAGGTCGCGGTGGACGCCGGCGATGAACTTCTTGTACTTCAGCTCGGGCCGGTCCAGGCCGTGGATGCGGAACAGGCCGGTGAGGTCGAGCGGGCCGGGCAGCGGGTAGACCTCCGCCTCGGAGATCTTCAGTTCGCGCACCAGCAGGTCGAGCACCTCGCGGTCGATGGACTCCTCGACCTCCAGGCGCACCGGCGGCCCGAAGCGGCGCCGCATGAGCTCCTTCTCCAGCGCCTGGAGCAGGTTCTCGGCGTCGTCCTCCTCGACCTCCAGGTCCTCGTTCCGGGTGAGCCGGAAGGCGTGGTGCTCCAGCACCTCCATGCCCGGGAACAGCTCCTCCAGGTGGGCGGCGATGACGTCCTCGATGGGGACGTAGCGGCCCGGGGAGCTCTCCAGGAAGCGGGAGAGCAGCGGCGGCACCTTCACGCGGGCGAAGTGCCGGTGGCCGGTGACGGGGTTGCGGACGACGACCGCGAGGTTGAGCGACAGGCCGGAGATGTACGGGAAGGGGTGCGCGGGGTCGACGGCCAGCGGGGTGAGGACGGGGAAGATCTGGTGCCGGAAGAGCGTGAACAGGCGCGCCTGCTCCTTCTCGGTCAGCTCGCTCCAGCGGATCAGGTGGATGCCCTCCTCCGCGAGGGCGGGGGCGACGTCCTCGTGGAAGCAGGCGGCGTGCCGGGCCATCAGCTCGCGGGAGCGGGCCCAGATCATCTCCAGCACCTCGCGCGGCTGGAGGCCGGAGGCGGAGCGGGTGGCGACGCCGGTGGCGATACGGCGCTTCAGGCCGGCCACCCGGACCATGAAGAACTCGTCCAGGTTGCTGGCGAAGATGGCGAGGAAGTTCGCCCGTTCCAGCAGGGGCGTGTTCGGGTCCTCGGCCAGTTCGAGGACCCGCTCGTTGAACGCGAGCCAGCTGCGCTCCCGGTCGAGGAAACGACCCTGCGGGAGCTGGACGCCGTCCTGCTGGGTCTCCTCGTAGGCGTCGAGATCGGCGTCGATGTCGGGGATGTCGGGCTCCAGATCGGAGACCGTGGCAGCCACCGTGTGCGGGCGGTGCGCCGCTATGGAGCCCACGGAGGGCTGGACGTGCTGGACCTCTGCCTGGGGGTTCGACTGGCTCATGGACCCATTCTTCCGCGCAACGGGCATGACGGGCGCGTCGGAAGCGGCGGGTTCGAGAGCGGTCACGGAGCGGCGGGCGTCCCCGTTCCCCGCGCTCCCCTCGGGGGGCGGCGAAGGCTCTGGCACGGCGGGCGTCATTGGCCGAGCGTCGCAAGCCCGTCTGAACCATTGGTTACGGCGACATGGCGTGCGGGAAATCTGGAGGCGGCTCCCGCGCGTCCACATGACGGGGGCGCCGCCACCCGCGGCTCACCTCGACGCGCGTCGCACCACCCGGAACGCGGCGGTCACCGCGAGCGCCGCCAGGGCCAGCAGGACGCCGGTCTCCAGCAGCTGGCGGGGCCAGTAGTCCGGCGACGGCAGGTATTCCCGGCCGAAACGGACGACGTCGTGGTGCGCGAGGCACTTCAGGCTGTCCTGGCAGCCGGGGTCGTCGATTTCGGCGCCGGTGGACGTGACCGCCCAGCTGTGGGAGGTGAGGTCCGGCTGCCGGTAGCGGCCCTGGAAGGGCCAGTGGTTGCCCCGGAAGGCGTAGACGAGGAAGTACGCGAGGCCGCTGAGCGTCATCGCGGGCAGGACGCGGCGCACGGCGAGGCCGATGAGCGCGCCGAGGGCCAGGCCGAGCAGCGGCGCGGCGACGGTGGCCGGACCGAGGGAGAAGTACAGGGAGCGCGGTCCGATACCGGCCGCCAGCAGGTTGCTGTGGGCCGCCCACAGCCGCCGGTAGAGCAGGACCAGCAGCCCCGTGCCGAGGACGACGAAGCACGCCGGCACGGTGAGCTTGGCGGCGAGCCAGCGGGCCGGGGAGACGGACTGCGTCCAGGCCAGCTGCGCGGTGCCGTTCTCCAGCTCGCGGGCGGTCAGCGGGCCGGCCGCGAACAGGGCCAGGGCGAAGGAGGCCAGGGTGATGAGGGTGTCGGGGTTGTAGAAGAGGTCGTTGTACGCGCCGGAGGTGAAGGAGCCGATCGTGCCGGCGCTCCAGGCGGCCTCCAGGACCCCGCTGTAGCCGTACGTCTCCAGTTTCCGCTGCGTGGCGTCGGCGCCGGGCCCGGTCAGCCACAGCAGGAACCCGGCGGTGGCGGCGACGAAGAGGAGCCAGAGGGTGAGGGCGGTGCGGTGCAGCCGCAGGACCGTCCAGGTCAGGCCGCGGGGGCGGACCGGTAGGCGGCGGCCCGCGGCGGCGGTGCGGGGAGCGGGGGCGAGGGTGGTCATGCGGTCACCGCCTGGGGGGTCGTCGTCACGGTCGTGCCCGGCGTGAGCAGGGCGGGGGTGCCGGGGGAGCGCAGGTGGGCGAGGAGGAGTTCCTCCAGGGACGGCTCCTCGGTGACCCAGCCCCCGGCGACCGGGCCCTCGCGGCGGATCAGCGCCGTCAGCCCGCGGCCGGTGGCGCGGGACTCGACGACCGTGTGCGGGGCGAGGTCGGCGGGCGTGCCCCGGCCGGTGACCAGGGTGTGCGCGGCGAGCAGGTCGTCGATGCCGCCGCCGAGCCGGATCCGGCCGCCGTTCAGGAGCAGCAGGTGGTCGCAGGCGTCGGCGAGTTCGCTGACGATGTGCGAGGACATCAGCACCGTCGTGCCGTGCTCGGCGGCGTCGGCCATCAGCGTGCCCATCAGTTCGTGCCGGGCCAGCGGGTCGAGGTCGGCCATCGGCTCGTCGAGCAGCAGCAGCCCGGGCCGCTTGCCGAGGGCGAGGGCGAGTGCGACCCGGGTGCGCTGGCCGCCGGAGAGCTCGCGGACCTTCAGCGCCGGGTCGAGGGCGCCCTGCTCGACGATTGCCGCGGCGTGGGCCGCGTCCCAGTGGACGGGGTTGAGCTCGGCGCCCAGCCGCAGGGTCTCGGCGACGGTCAGCCGCGGGTAGAGGGGCTTGTCCTGGCCCAGGTAGGAGACGCGCTCGCGCAGCTCGCCGGGCGGTGCGCCGAAGACGGTGAGCGTGCCGGAGGTGGGCCGCAGCAGGCCGGCGGCCATCCGCAGCAGGGTGGACTTGCCCGCGCCGTTGGGGCCGACCAGTGCGCTGACCCGGCCCGCGGGCAGCCGGAACGTACAGCCGTCCAGGGCGTGGGCGCCCCGGCGGCCGTAGCGCATGCCGAGCCCGGTCGCCTCCAGGGCGACGGCCGGGGTGGTGCGGGTGGAACTCACTGGTCCCCCTTCGGGAGGTGCTCGTCGGGTTTGGGGAAGTGCTCGTCCAGCGCGGCGGTGAACAGCGCGTCCACGTCCTCGCGGCCGAGGCCGGCCGCCTGTGCGCGCCGGGCCCAGTCGGCGAGCTCGGCCCGCAGCGGGGAGTCGGCGGGGGCGGTGCTCAGGCCCTGGCGGACGAACGTGCCGAGGCCGCGGCGGGCCTCGACCAGGCCCTCGCGCTCCAGTTCCCGGTAGGCCTTCAGGACGGTGTTGGGGTTGATCGCGGTGGCCTCCACGACCTCGCGGGCCGTGGGCAGCCGGTCCCCCGGCTCCAGCAGGCCCAGGCGCAGGGCCTGTTTGGTCTGCTGGACGATCTGCAGATAGGTGGCGACGCCGGAGCGCCGGTCGATGCGGTACTCGACCACCCGTACAACCACCCTTTCACTAATTGAGTAGTGAAAGGGTGGTGGCAGGGGTCTGCGAAAGTCAAGCCCGGCCGTGTGAACCGATCGGCCCGCGCCGTCCGATGAGGAGACGTGAGCGAAACGAGAAGCGACGGGGAGCTGCTGCGGGCCGCCGCGGACGGCGACCGGCGGGCCTTCGAGGAGCTGTACCGCCGGTACGCCCCCTGGCTGACGGCCCGGCTGCGCGGCCGCTGCGCGGACCCGGCCGTCGTCGACGACGTCGTCCAGGAGACGTTCCTGGCGATCTGGCGGGGCACGGCCCGCTACCGGGACGACGTCGCCTCGGCGGACGCGGCCGGCTGGCTGTGGCGCATCGGGTCGCGGCGGCTGGTCGACGCGCTGCGCGGCGACGGGGCGCGCGGCCGGCTGCGGCAGGCGCTGGCGCGGCTGCGGCACCGGGACGAGGCGTCCGCGGAGGAACGCGTGCTCGCGGGGGTGGAGCACGGGGACCTCGCGGGCGCCCTCGTCCGGCTGTCGCCGGAACTGCGCGCGGTGCTGCAGGCGACGGTCGTCGACGGGCTGACCACCCGCGAGGCCGCCGTCCTGCTCGGCATCCCGCCGGGGACGGTCAAGACACGGGCGATGCGGGCCCGGAAGCAACTGCGGGAGGCGCTGGCATGACCTGGCATGTGGCCGAAGAGGATCTACGAGCCTACGTCCGCGGCGAGTTGGCGGCCCCGTCCCTGTGGTCCGCCGACACCCACCTCGTCTCCTGCGCCCGCTGCCGGGGCGTGGTCGCCGACCTGACCGACCCCACCGGCCTCGACGCCGGCTGGGCCCGCCTGGACGCCGAACTGGACGCGCCACGCCCCGGCGTGGCCGAGCGGCTGCTGACGCGGCTCGGGGTGCCCGAGCACACCGCACGGCTGCTCACGGCGACCCCCGTGCTGCGCCGCTCCTGGCTGCTGGCGGTGGTGTCCGTGCTGGTCATGACGGTGCTGATGGTGCACACGGCGGACTCGCCCGCCCTCTTCCTCGCCCTGGCCCCGCTGCTGCCCCTCGCGGGCGTCGCCATGGCCTACGGCCCCGGGCTCGACCCCACCCACGAGATGACCGTCGTCGCCCCGCTGCACGGCTTCCGGCTGCTGATGATCCGCACGGTGGCCGTCCTCGCCGCGGGCCTCGCCCTCAACGGCCTGGCCACCCTCGCCCTGCCCGAGTACGGGCTGCGCGCCCTGGCCTGGCTGCTGCCCGCCCTCGCCCTCACCGGCACCGGGCTGGCGCTGATGCCCCGGCTCGGCCCGGTCTTCGCGCCCGCGCTGACCGGCGGGGCGTGGCTCGGGCTGCTGGTGGCCGCACACGCGGCGGCCCACGGCGCGACACCGGCGCCCTTCACGGCGGCCGGACAGACGGCGGCGGGCGTGCTCGCCGTGGGTGCCGCGCTGCTGCTGCACCGGCTGCGGGACCGGTTCGACGCCCCCAAGTCCGCCTTCACGCACGGGAGTTCCGTATGACGTCCACCGTCACCGCCACCGGCCTGACCCTCCGCTACGGCGGCACGCCCGCCCTGGACGACGTCTCGCTGCGCCTGGGCGAGGGCGTCACCGGGCTGCTCGGACCCAACGGGGCCGGCAAGACCACGCTGCTCAGGGTTCTCGCCACCGCGATCCCCGCCGACCGGGGCACCTTCACCGTGCTCGGCCACGACCCCGGCACGGCGGCCGGCCGCCACCAGGTGCGCCGCGCGCTCGGCTACCTCCCGCAGAGCCCCGGGTTCCACCCGGACTTCACCGCCTTCGAGTTCGTCGACTACGTGGCGATCCTCAAGGAGCTGACCGACCGCACCGCCCGCCACCGCGAGGTGCGCCGGGTGCTGGACGCCGTCGACCTCGCCGACGTGCGCGGCAGGCGCATGAAGCGCCTGTCGGGCGGGATGCGCCAGCGGGTGGCGCTCGCCGCGGCCCTCGTCGGCGACCCCGGCTTCCTCGTCCTGGACGAGCCGACGGTCGGCCTGGACCCCGAACAGCGCGTCCGCTTCCGGGAGTTGGTCGCCCAGTCCGGCGAGGGCCGCACGGTGCTGCTGTCCACGCACCAGACGGAGGACGTGGCGATGCTCTGCCACCGCGTGATCGTGCTGGCCGAGGGCCGCGTCCGCTTCCAGGGCACCCCCGCCGAGCTGACCGCACGGGCCGCGGGCCGCGTGTGGAGCAGCACCGAGCGCGACCCCGCCGCCCGGGCCGGCTGGCGCACCGGCACCGGCTCCTTCCGCAACGTCGGCGATCCGCCCGAGGGCGCCGACCTGCTCGAACCGACCCTGGAGGACGGCTATCTGCTCACCCTCGACGCGCGGACCACGGAGGTGACCGCATGAGCACCACCCTCACCAGACCGGCGCCGGCGCTGCGGGTGCGGGAGGCGGGCGAGTGGCGGGCGGTGCCGGCCCTGGCCCGCTTCGAGGCCCGCGAACTCGCCCTGCAGATCCCGGTGTTCGTCTTCCTGACCGGGTACGTGGCCTACCGGGCGTGGATGCTGGTCTCCCGGGGCTACACCTACCCCGCCCTCCAGGACGTCGACCGCTCCACCCAGTTCGGCCCCGAACTGGTCGGCCTCGCCCTGCTGGTGTGCGTCAACCGGGCCACCCTGCGCTCCCACCGGCACGGCACCGACGCCCACTTCGACGTCCTGCCGCTCGCGCCCTGGCGGCGCACGCTCGCCCACGCCCTCTCCGTCGTGCCGTACGCGCTCGTCGTCGCCGTCGTCGTCACCGTCCAGTTCACCTGGGCGGCGCTGCAACCGGGCGCGGTGGGCCACGGCTCGCCCGCCGAACTGGCCACCGGTCCGCTGTCCGTCCTGCTGCTGGGCGTGACCGGCACCCTGCTGGCCCGGATGTTCCGCACCACCCTGGCCACCGTCCTGTTCGTGGCGGGCGGCTACGTGGCCTTCGCCCTGGCGCTGACACAGGCGGGCGACGCGCACTGGCTGACCTGGCTGATGCCGTCCGTCACCGACAGCGGCGCCGACCCGGTCCCCTCCGCCCTGGTGGGCCGCCCGGCCGCCTGGCACGCGCTGTACCTGGCCGGACTGACCGTGCTGCTGGCGTGCCTCGCGGTCCTGCTCGGCGGCGGCCGCACCCGGGCGGTCAAGGCGGTGACCGGCCTCGCGCTCGCGGCGACGGCGGCCGGCGTCGCGGGCCAGTCCCCGGGCGACCCGGCCGCCCTCACGGCGGCGCGGCGGGCGGCGACCGTGGCTCCGCAGCACCAGCAGACCTGCGTCCCGCACGGCACCTCCACCTACTGCGCCTTCCCGGAGTGGTCCGGCCGCACCGCCGACTGGGCCGCCGTCGTCGCCGACGTGCAGCGTTACGCGGGCGGTACGGCGGCGCACGCCCGGCTGACGGTACGGCAGCGGATCGACGCCACGGCCGGCCTGACCTCCGACAGCGCGCTCAGCCCGGCCACCACGCCCGGCCAGGTCACCGTCGGCACGAACTGGGGCGGCACACGCGTCCACGAGTTCGCCGCCGGTGTCGCCACCGTCCTGGTCACCGGCGACGAGGCGGCGGGCGGCGGCCAGTTGTGCGACGCGCGCACCGTGACGATCACCTGGCTGGCGCTGGCGGCGCAGGAGCACCCGCTGGCGGCGTTCCGCGACGTCCGCCTGGACGACAGCGTGCGCGGTTCGGGAGTCGTGCTGACCCCGACGAACCCGTACGTCCTCGACGCCCGGCAGACGGACGTGGTGCGGGAGTCGCTGAGCCGCCCGCGCGACGAGGTGGCCGCCGCCGTGCGGGCGCACTGGAGCGAACTGACCTCCGCGCGGACGCCGTTGGCGAGGGTGGCCGAGGTGCTGGGCGTCAAGGCGCCGAAGGGGGGCGGCGATTCGTGCGGGGAGTAGGGAGCGGGACGTTCGCCGTGGCGCGTGCGCTGCTGTTGCCCGTCGCGCGGTCGCTGCCCCGGGGGCGGCCGGCCGCGGGGGCCGGGCTCGGGCTGCTGCTGGCGGGGGTGGCCCGGATGCACGGCGCGGACGGCCTGGCGCTGCTGCGGGGCGCCGCCGTGTGCTTCGCCGCCGGGGCCGCCTTCCTGCTGGACGACCCCGCCCGCCGCACCACGGAGGCCGTGCCGACCGGACGCCCGCTGCGGACGGGGCTGCGGGTGACGCTGCTCGTGCCGGCCGCCGCGCTCTGGTGGACGGCGGCCGTGCTCCTCGTACCGGCACCGGCCCGCCCGCCGGTGGGCGCGGTGACCCTGGAGGCGGCGGCCCTCACGGGCTGCGCGCTGGCCCTGGCGACGGCGGCCGTGCGGTGCACGGAACGCGAGCGGCCGGGCGGGAGCGTGCTGGTACGGCTGCTGACCCTCACGGCCGCGGTGATGCTCGTACCGGAGCGGTGGGGGCTGTTCGTCGGGGCGGACAGCCCGAGGTGGGGCGCGGCGCACGGATGGTGGGCGGCCGTGCTGGGCGGAGGGCTCGTGGTGGCGGTGGTGTGCGTACGGGAGCCGCTGAGACGCCGGTGGGCGCACCTCGGACCCGTACGCGGGTGAGGCGCGTCCCCCGTCGGCTCAGGTCTCGGTCCGGTACATCAGGTCCGTCTCGTACGTCTCGAAGCCCAGCCGTTCGTACACCGACACCGCCGCCTTGTTGTCGGCGTCGACGTACAGCATCGCCGTCGGCAGCCCCTGCGCCGCCAGGTGCCGCAGCCCGATCGTGGTGAGCGCCTTGCCCAGGCCCCCGCCCTGCGCGCCCGGCCGCACCCCGAGGACGTACACCTCGCCCAGCCCCTCCTCCGCGTGCACCTTCGTCCAGTGGAAGCCGACGAGTTCGGCATCGCGGAAGGCGAGGAAGAAGCCGGCCGGATCGAACCACGGCTCGCCCATGCGGTCGTCCAGGTCCCGCTGGACCAGGGAGCCCTGCTCGGGATGGTGGGCGAAGGCCGCCGCGTTCACGGCGAGCCACTGCGCGTCGTCCCGCCCGGGCTCGAAGGTCCGCACGGTCACCCCCGCGGGCAGCACCGGCTCCGGCAGGTCGAGACCCGTCAACGGCCGCCGCATCTGGCGCAGTTCGCGGAAGAGGGTGAGCCCGAGGACCTGGGCGAGGTGGCGGGCGGCGGAGTGCCCGCCGTGGGCCCACACCCGCAGCCGCTTGCCGGACGCGGCGAGCAGGGCCGTGCCCAGCGCCCGCCCGTGCCCCCGCCCCCGGTGCGAGGGGTGGACGACCAGCTCGGCGGCCGGCGCCTCCACCGGGTCGGTGTCCTCCAGCTGCGCGTAGCCGACGAGTTCGTCGTCGGCCGTCAGCAGCAGGTGGGAGATGCCCTCGCGCGGGCCGCCGCGCAGTTGCAGCCGCCCCTGCTCGGACACCGCCTGCCGGCCGTCGTACCGGGCGGCCTCCGCCAGCAGGGCGAGGACGGCCTCGGTCTGCCGCGGGGAGAGTTCGACGAAGGTCTCGATGGAGCGGGTCCGGCCGGGGCGTGCGGTGTCGTCGCTGGTCATGCGTACGAGGGTAAGGGGCGCGTCGGCCAAAGTGGCGAAACGGGGAAGAGGAACGACCAGGCAAAGCAGAGGGCAAAGGGAAACCAGGATGTAACCAAGAACCCCCTGTCGCGCTACGCGCGTTGACCCTAGGCTGCGCCGGACGGTCCACCACCACAGCAGACCCACAGGGGGGCGTATGCCAGCCACTGCCCAGCCGAACCCGCGCCGCAGACGGCCCTACCGCCTGCTCGCCGCGGCCGCGGCGCTCGCCACCGCCGGCGCCCTGGCCGCCGCGCTGCCGGCCGACGCGCACGAGGCACGGCCGGACGGCCGGCTGCCCGGCCGCTACCAGGACGTGCAACTGCTGTCCTTCAACGACCTGCACGGCAACCTTGAGCCGCCGTCGGGCTCCTCCGGGCGCGTGAGCGAACTCCAGCCCGACGGCACGACGAAGACACTCGACGCGGGCGGCGTCGAGTACCTCGCCACGCATCTGCGCGAGGCCCGCAAGGGACACCCGTACTCCGTCACCGCCGCCGGCGGCGACATGGTCGGCGCCTCCCCGCTGATCTCGGGCCTCTTCCACGACGAGCCCACCATCGAGGCGCTCAACAAGCTCGACCTGGACGTCACCAGCGTCGGCAACCACGAGTTCGACGAGGGCGCGCGCGAGCTCGCCCGGCTGCAGAACGGCGGCTGCCACCCCACCGACGGCTGCTACACCGACGAGGGCTTCGCGGGCGCCGACTTCCCCTACCTCGCCGCGAACGTCCTCGACGAGAAGACGAACAAGCCGATCCTCAAGCCGTACTGGGTGTGGAAGAAGAAGGACGTCCGCATCGGGTTCATCGGCGTGACCCTGGAGGGCACTCCGGGCATCGTCTCCGCCGACGGGGTCAAGGGCCTGTCCTTCAAGGACGAGGTCGAGACGATCAACAAGTACGCCAGGGTGCTGCGGGCCCAGGGCGTGAACTCCATCGTCGCCCTGATCCACGAGGGCGGCCTGCCGGCCTCCGGCGCGTACAACTACGACTGCGACTCCTCGGGCGCCGGCGCCGGCATCTCCGGCCCGATCGTGGACATCGCGAAGAACA
The DNA here is from genome assembly GCF_054850255.1 of Streptomyces sp. 7R007. Classification (NCBI taxonomy): domain Bacteria; kingdom Bacillati; phylum Actinomycetota; class Actinomycetes; order Kitasatosporales; family Streptomycetaceae; genus Streptomyces; species Streptomyces sp. 7R007. The sequence continues at coordinate 37,949 of NZ_JBTWMV010000006.1, forward strand.
TCAGCCCGTCCGTCGACGCCCTCGTCACCGGCCACACCCACGCGGCGTACGTCTGCACGATCCCGGACCCGTCCGGCAAGCCCCGCATGGTCACCTCGGCCGCGTCCTTCGGCCGCCTCTACACCGACACCACGCTGACCTACGACCGCGTCACCGGTGACATCGCGCGTACGTCGGTGAAGTCGGCGAACCACGTGGTCACCCGGACCGTCGCCAAGGCGCCGGACATGACCGAGCTGATCGGCAAGTGGAACACCCTGGCCGCGCCGATCGGCGACCGCCCCATCGGCTACATCTCCGCCGACGTCCCCAACACCGGCACCGAGTCCCCGATGGGCGACCTGATCGCCGACGCGCAGCTCGCGTACGGCAGGAAGCTGGACGCGGAGACCGACCTCGCGCTGATGAACCCGGGCGGGGTGCGGGCCGGACTGACCTACGCGGCCAAGGGCAGTGAGGGCGACGGGGTCGTCACCTACGCCGAGGGCTTCACCGTGCAGCCCTTCGCCAACACCGTGAACCTCCAGGACTTCACGGGCGCCCAGCTGATCCAGGTGCTCAGGGAGCAGGTGAGCGGGGCGAACGCGTCGGCGCCGAAGATCCTCCAGCCGTCGGCGAACCTGACGTACACCCTCGACCTGACGAAGACGGGCGCGGACCGCGTGGTCACCGACTCCATCAGGCTGAACGGCGCCGCGATCGACCCGGCCGCCACCTACCGCGTCGCCACCAACAGCTTCCTCGCGGGCGGCGGCGACGGCTTCACCACGCTGGGCCAGGGCGTCAACGACCTCGTCGGCACGGACGACCTGGCGGCCCTGGCGGAGTATCTGACGGCGAACTCGTCGGCGTCCGGCCCGCTGGCGCCGCCGGCCGCGAACCGCATCACGATCGTCCAGTAGCCCGCACGTCCCTCTCCAGGCGGCCGCGTCCTCGACGCGGCCGCCTTTCGCATGTGCGACGCGCGGGCCCGACGTAAAGCCTGTGTGAGCCCCGGTTCAGTTCCCGCACCTCTGTAGCAGTTTAGTTTCAGAGGCAATTCACATCGCTTCTTATTGACGTCTAAGGCGATTTGGCTTTTCCGGCTTCGGAAATGCCGTAGTGTTTTCCATGTCGAAAGCGAACGGCGCGGACGACACGAAAGCGAAGGAGAGAACGATGAGCTTCCACAAGATCGCCCCGGTGAAGAAGACCCGCAAGCCCGCTCCGGCACCGAAGAAGGCGGCGCCGAAGAAGGCGGCCCCGGCCCCCAAGCGCCGCCCGGTCGGCCAGAAGTAAGCAGAAGTAAGCACCCCGTAAAAGAATTCAGGGAGGGAAACACCATGAGCTTCCACAAGATCGTCCCCGTCAAGAAGACCCGCAAGCCCGCTCCCGCGCCCAAGAAGGCCGCCCCGAAGAAGGCGGCGCCGAAGCGGCGCCCGGTCGAGCACAAGAACTAACGCAGAATTCACTGACGTAAAGCACAGGCAATTGCAGCAGATCGGTTGAAGGACTGTTGCACAACCACGGCGAAGAGGGACACAGACATGAGCTTCCACAAGATCACCCCGGTGAAGAAGACCCGCAAGCCGGCTCCGGCAGCGAAGGCCGCCGCCAGGAAGCCCGCGCCGAAGAAGGCCGCCAAGCGCCGCCCCGTCGGCCACCAGGGCTGAGGCACGCCGTGAGGCGGGGTCACCGGTCAGCGGGCAGCACCCGCCCGGTGGCCCCGCCTCGGCCATGCCGTCGGGCACCATCCGAAGGAGTCGACCATGAGGGAAGTCCGCCAGGCCTTCCGCCGCTTCTGGCCGCTGACCCGCGGCGACCGCAGGTGGCTGGCGGTGATCATCGCCTGCGTCGTGCTGTCCGCGCTCGCCGAGACCGCCTCGATCCTGCTGTTCGCCGACCTCACCGACAACGCCCTGAAGGCCGGCTCGCTCTCCGCCTTCTGGGGCCCGGCCGGCGCCTGGCTGGGCGTGGCCGCGCTCGGCGCGCTCGTCGGCTACCTCGGCAACTCGCTCGCCACCTGGACCGCCGAGAGATTCGTGCTGCGCCTGCGCGCGACGGTCTTCCGGCACGTCCAGACCCTGCCGCCGCACTTCTTCCAGCGGCACCGCCAGGGCGACCTGGTGGAACGCCTGACCGGGGACGTCGAGGCCATCGAACAGATGGTCGTCTCCGGCGTCGTCGGCACGGTCGCCGCCGCCTTCTCGGCCGTCTTCTACTCCGCCGCCGCCCTCTACCTGCGCTGGGACCTGGCCCTGGCCACCTTCGTCCTCGCGCCCCTGTTCCTGCTCGCCGCCCGCCGCTTCTCCGGCCGCATCCGCACCGCCTCCCGGGACGAGCGGGTCGCCGACGGCGCCATCACCTCCGTCGTCGAGGAGTCGCTCGGCAACATCGTCCTCACCCAGGCCTACAACCGCCGCCGCGACGAGGAACAGCGCCTGGACCGCGAGGCCCGCGCCTGGATGCGGGCGTCCGTGCGGGGCGCCCGGCTGAGCGAGATGTACGAGCAGTTCGTCGAGGTCGTCGAGACCCTGTGCGTGCTCGCCGTGATCGGCCTGGGCGTGTGGGAGATCTCCGCCGACCGCATGACGCTGGGCCAGTTGCTGGCGTTCGCCGCCTTCATCGGCTACCTCTACCCGCCGGTGCGCAACCTCGGCCAGCTCGGCCTCACCCTCACCGCGGCCACCGCCGGCGCCCAGCGCCTGAACGACATCCTCGACACCCGCCCGGCCGTCACCGACCCCGCCGAACCGGTCGCGAAGTGGCCCGTGCGCGGCTGGGTCGGCTTCCACAACGTCTCGTTCCGCTACCCCGAGTCCCGCCGCGCCTCCCTGCGCGACGTCAGCTTCACCGCGGGCCCCGGCGAGCTGGTCATCGTCACCGGATCGAGCGGCGCCGGCAAGTCCACCCTCTCCAAGCTGCTGACCCGCTTCTACGACCCCTCGCAGGGCACCGTCACCCTCGACGGCGTCCCGCTCGCGGACATGCCGCTGGAGTTCCTGCGCGAGAACGTGGCCCTGCTGCCCCAGGAGACCCTCGTCCTCAACGGCACCATCCGGGAGAACATCGCCTGCGGGCGCCCCGGCGCGAGCGAGGAGGAGATCCGGCAGGCGGCGCGGGAGGCGGCGGCGCACAACTTCATCACCGCCCTGCCCGAGGGCTACGACACCCCCCTCGCCCCCGGCACGGCCGCCCTCTCCGGCGGTCAGCTCCAGCGCGTCGCCATCGCCCGCGCCATGCTGCGCGCCGCACCGGTCCTCGTCCTGGACGAGCCGACGGCCGGGCTGGACGCGGTCGCCGCCCGTCAGGTCGTGCAGCCGCTGCGCAGGCTCATGGCGGGCCGTACGACGATCATGATCACCCACGATCTGAGCCTCGCGCCGGACGCGGACCGCATCGTGGTCGTCGACCGCGGCCGGCTGGTGGAGACGGGCACCCACGAGGAACTGCTCGCCCGGGGCGGCGCCTACGCCCGGCTCGCCGAGCCGCTGCCGGACGCGGTGGCCGACGCGCCGCCGGCCCACGACGAGACCATGATCCTCAGGTGGTGACGATGCTCAGGCGATGACGACTCTCAGGTGGTCACGCGGAGGCTGTAGCCCAGCCCCCGCACGGTCTGGACGAGCCGCGGTGCGCCGCGGCTCTCCAGCTTCCGGCGCAGGTACATGACGTACACGTCGAGGGTGTTGGAGGTGGGCTCGAAGTCGAAGCCCCAGACGTGCTTGAGGATCTGCCTGCGGGTGAGCACCTTGCCCGGGTGCCGCATCAGGTACTCCAGCAGCAGGTACTCGGTCTTGGTGAGGTCCAGCGGACGCCCGCCGCGGGTGACGGTCCGGGTGCGCCGGCACAGCGAGACGTCCGCGAAGACCAGCCGGTCGCCGGCCTCGGGGGCGCGGGCGGGGGGCTCCTTCGGGGAGCGCCGCAGCAGCGCCCGTACCCGCGCCAGCAGTTCCTCCGCGGCGAACGGCTTCATCAGATAGCCGTCGGCGCCGTTGTCGAGGGCGACGATCCGGTCGCCGACCGCGTCCCGCCCGGTGATCATCAGGATCGGCACGGTGGATCCGGAGGCCCGGATCCGCCGCGTCGCGGCCAGTCCGTCCAGGACCGGCATGGTCACGTCCATCAGGATGAGGTCGGGCGGGTCCGCCACCAGGTCCAGCGCGGCCCGTCCGTCCTCGGCGAGAAGCGTCTCGTACCCCTCGAACCTCAGCAGCCGTCCGATGCCTTCCCTCACGGCCGCGTCGTCGTCGGCCAGCAGAATCTTCCGTGCCATCCCCTCACGGTGGGACGCGGGGCTGTGCCGGGGCTGGCAGCCGGATATGGCTGAGCTGGGGGCGGGGGTTCAGGAAGCCGGTACAGGCGTTGACCAGGACGCCCTTGCGGCCGGCCGCGGTGGACGGCGCCGTGACGTACCCGGCCGAGGAGCCGTCCGGGCCAGGAAGTCGTCGGCCTCGACGGTGACGGTGGCGCTGCCGCCGGTGCCCCGGATGGTGACGTGCGGCTTGATCACCACGCGGGAGGGGCTGTCGGCCGGTACGGCGTTCACGGCGGCCGCCGTGGAGACCGCCGTGCTCACGCAACTCCGCGGACCCCCAACGGACTTGACGATGCCCGGCACACCGGCGGCGGTCGTCACCCGTCCGCGGAAGGCTGCCGGGGCGTGGGCGCGGTGTGCGCGCTCTCGCGGTTCTGGCGGCTCAACTGGACGGCGTGCAGCAGCGTGCCGACCGCGGCGAGGCCACTGAGCAGGGAGCCGAGGGAGGTCATCAGGTCACTGCCGCCGCCCCCGCCGCCACCGGGACTGACGGCGACGACGGTCTGGGTGACGACCGGGGCGGGACCGGGACCGGTCGCGGCCCCGGCGGTGGGCTCCTCCGTGTACCAGCTCGTCGACGGCCGGCCGCCGCCCATCGAACCGCCGCCGTCCCGGTCCGCCACCGCCGAGACGAGCAGCGACACCGCGAGCGCCAGCAACACGACGCCCAGGGCGGCCCACAGCGCGATGTTCCGGCGCGAGTTCTTCACCATCACTCCCCCTCGCCCCAAGGGTATGGGTGATCACCCAACGCTGCCTACGGCACCTCGGGTGGCGGGGTCGGGGCGCCCGGCAGGCGTACCGTCGCCACCGTGCCGCCGCCGTCCGCGCGGGCCAGGGTGACCTCGCCGCCGGCCTGTTCCACGGTGCGGGCCACGATGGACAGGCCGAGGCCCGACCCCGGCAGGGCGCGGGCGCTCGGGGAGCGCCAGAAGCGGTCGAAGACGTGCGGGAGTTCGTCCTCCGCGATGCCGGGGCCGTGGTCGCGGACGGTCAGGACGCCGTCGGTGAGCTCGACCTCGATCGTGCCGGCCTCGGGGCTGAACTTCACCGCGTTGTCCAGGATGTTGACCACCGCGCGCTCCAGCGCGGCCGGTTCCGCCCGCGTGTACCACGGCTGGAGGTGCGCGGTGATCGTCAGCTCCGGTCCGCGCAGCCGCGCCCGGCGCAGGGCCGCCTCGACGGTGTCCTCCAGCGAGACGACCTGCACGCGCTCGCCGCGCTGGCCCTCCGACCGCGACAGCTCCTGCAGGTCGCCGATGAGGGAGGCCAGTTCGGTCATCTGCGCCTTCACCGACGCCAGCAGCGCCTTGCGGTCCGCCTCGGGGATCGGGCGGCCCGTCTCCTCGCTGCGGGTGAGCAGTTCGATGTTGGTGCGCAGGGAGGTGAGGGGGGTGCGCAGCTCGTGCCCGGCGTCGGCGATCAGCTGCTGCTGGAGCTCGCGGGAGCTGGCCAGGGAGGAGGTCATGGAGTTGAAGGAACGGGAGAGCCGGGCCACCTCGTCCTCGCGGTCCTCCGCCACGGGGATGCGGATGCTCAGGTCCTCGGTCCGGGCCACGTGCTCGACGGCCTCGGTGAGCTTGTCGACGGGCCGCAGCCCGGCCCGCGCGACGGCGAGCCCGGCGGCCCCGGCACCGAGCACGCCGATGCCGGAGACGAGGAGGAGGATGAGGGCGAGGTCGTTGAGGGTGTTCTGGGTGCCCTTCAGCGGTACGGCGACGATGAAACCGACGTTCGGCCCGGCCGTCCCGGAGGTCGTGGTGGTGGCGCCCAGCGGCTGGACCATCACGCGGACGTCGTTGCCGTCCTCATCGGTGCCGTTGCGGAAGAAGACCTTCTGGAAGTCCCCGCCCTTGATCTCGTTCTTGTCGGCCTGGGTCACCTTGACGGCGCCCGCCGAGTCCTGCGTGACGCAGACCTTGCCGTTCTCCGTCACGACCTGGGAGTAGTTGTTGCCGAAGAACCCGTCACCGCCCTGCGCGGTCTGCGAGCAGTCGTTCAGAGCGGCCTGGGCCCGCGCGATCTGCGGACCCCGCATGCCCCTCTGGAGGTCGTTGTCGACCTGCTCGTACAGCTTCCCCTGCACGATGAACCAGCACGTCACCGACACCGCCGCCACCGCGAACGCCACCGCCGCCGCGACCAGCATCGCCAGCCGTGCCCGGATCGGCAGGGAGCGGTACCGGCGTACCAGCTTGCTCACTCCGCGCCGCCCTGTCGCAACACGTACCCCACCCCGCGCACGGTGTGGACGAGCCTCGGCTCACCCCCGGCCTCGGTCTTGCGGCGCAGGTACATCACGTACACGTCCAGCGAGTTGGACGACGGCTCGAAGTCGAAGCCCCACACCGCCTTCAGGATCTGCTCGCGGGTGAGGACCTGGCGCGGATGCGCCATGAACATCTCCAGCAGCGTGAACTCCGTACGGGTCAGCTCCACCGGCCGCCCCCCGCGCGTGACCTCCCGCGTCGCCAGATCCATCCGCAGGTCGGCGAAGGTCAGCGCCTCGTCCTCCTGCTCCGCGCCCGCCGCGGCCGCCGCCGCGTAGGAGCTGCGGCGCAGCAGCGCCCGGACCCGGGCGAAGAGTTCGTCGAGTTCGAAGGGCTTGACCAGGTAGTCGTCGGCCCCGGCGTCGAGGCCCGTGACCCGGTCGCCGACGGTGTCCCGGGCCGTCAGCATGAGGATCGGCGTCGTGTCGCCCGCGCCGCGGATGCGCCGCGCGGCGGTGAGCCCGTCCATGCGGGGCATCTGGATGTCCAGGACGACCAGGTCGGGCTTGTAGACGGTCGCCTTGTCCAGCGCGTCGGCGCCGTCGACCGCCACCTCGGTGTCGTACCCCTCGAAGGCGAGGCTGCGCTGGAGTGCTTCGCGCACGGCCGGCTCGTCGTCGACGATCAGGATGCGCTGGGGGTCACGGTCGCCTTCGGCGGGGCTCATGGGCGGGTTCCTCGGGTGCGGTGGTCTGTCCGGGCTGACGATCTCAGCCTCGCACGGTTTCAGCCTCGGACGGTACGGCGCCGGGTGGCCCGCGCGGCCGTGGCCCGGCGTCCGGCGGCCAGGGCGGGGGCCACCTCCGGGGCGCGGCCGGCCGGCGCGTGCAGTGCGTACGCCACCTCTAGGGCCAGGGCGAAGCCGGCCGGGTCGGTGCCGGCGACGGTGTGGGAAACCTGCTTGATCATGACGTACTCCCTGTCGGTGGGGTGGCGGCCGGGGCTCAGCTGTCGCTGCCGCCGGCCCGGAGGGTGGCGAGGTCCGCCTTGACGGTGTTGATGGGGATGGCGAAGCCGAGGCCGACGCTGCCGGCGTCCGAGGACGAGGAGGAGCCGGAACTGGCCGAGTACATCGCGGAGTTGATGCCGATGATGTTGCCGCTGGCGTCGATGAGCGCGCCGCCGGAGTTGCCGGGGTTCAGGGACGCGTCGGTCTGGATCGCCTTGTAGGTCGTGGTCGAGGAGCCGGTGTCGCCGTTGAACTGCTGGCCGCCGAACTGGAACGGCCAGTTGCCGTCGCCGCCCTGGTTCTGGCCCTGGTTCTCGTCGGTCGAGACGGTGACGTCACGGTTGAGGGCGGAGACGATGCCGCTGGTGACCGTGCCGGTCAGGCCCTCGGGGGAGCCGATCGCGACGACCGTGTCGCCGACCTGGACGCCGTCGGAGTTGCCGAGGGTGGCCGGCGTGAGGCCGGAGGCGCCCTCCAGCTTGATCAGGGCGAGGTCCTTCTTGCTGTCGGTGCCGACGACCTGCGCGGTGTACGACTTGCCGTCGCTGGTGGTCACCTTGATCGAGGACGCGCCGGAGATGACGTGGTTGTTGGTGATGATCTCGCCGTTGCTGGTGATGATCACGCCGGAACCGGTCGAGGAGCCGTTGCTGAGCGTGGCGTTGATCTCGACGACGCTGGGGCTGACGGCCGCGGCGATGGCGGCGACGTCGCCCTTCTTGCTGGAGGGCACGACGTTGGTGGTGGTGCTGCTGGTGGCGACGGTGTCGTTGCCGGTGAGCTCCTGGATGCCGTACGCGGTGCCGCCGCCTATGGCCGCGGCGACGATCGCGACGGCCGCGAGGAGGGCGATGGGGCCGCGGTTGCGCTTCTTCGGCGTAGCCGCGGGCGCCGGCGCGGCGGGCTCGGCCGGGGCCGCGGTGAGGACGGCCGTACCGCCGCCGCCCGCGCCGTCGCCGCCGAACGCCTCGCCGCCCTGCGCGGCGAAACCGGCCGGCGCGGCGGCCTGGGAGGCGTGGGCCGGCCACACGGTGGTGCCGGGCTCGACGGTGACCGGCTCCACGGGCTGCGCGGCCTGCTGGGCGGGCGGCTGCGCCGGCGGGGGCGGCCACTCGGGGTTCACGGGGGAGGAGGCGTGCTGCTGCTGGGCGCCCTGGTACGGGGTGTCGTAGTCGCCGCTGCGGCGGAAGCTCTCGGTCATGGCACACAGCTTGTCCCGCGACCATGAGAGCCCCCTGAGGGCCCGCTGAGAACGCCGCCAGAACCTCGTATGCCCGATATAAAGACGCTTCTCGGCGCTCGCGGAGCCCTCTCAGGAAGCTCTCAGAAATCCCTCAGGAAGGCCCGTGCGGCCCTCATGCGCACCCGCAGGACCGGCGCACCACCAGCCGCGACGGGAACACCTTCAGCCGCTCCCGGCGCGAGCCCGCCACCCGCAGACCGTCGTCGAGGACCAGGTCGACCGCCTCGCGGGCCATCGCCGAGCGGTCCGAGGCGACGGTCGTCAGCGGCGGATCCGCGAGCGCCGCCTCCTTGATGTCGTCGAAGCCGGCCACCGCCAGCTCGCCCGGCACGTCGATGCGCAGCTCGCGGGCGGCCCGCAGCACGCCGATGGCCTGGTCGTCGGTGGAGCAGAAGATCGCCGGCGGGCGCCGGGGCCCGGCGAGGATCTCCAGGGCGATCCGGTAGGCGTCGTAGCGGTTGTACGGCGCCTCGAACAGCCGTCCCTCGGTCGGCAGCCCGGCCTCCTCCATCGCGCGCCGCCAGCCCTCGACGTGGTCGGAGACGGGGTCGCCGACGGAGGGGGTCTCGGCGGTGCCGCCCATACAGGCGACGTAGTCGTAGCCGTGCTCCAGCAGATGGGTGACGGCGTGCTTCGCGCCGGTGAGGTCGTCGAGGACGACGGCGACGTCGTCGATCGCCTCGGGCCGCTCGTGCAGCAGCACCACCCGCGCGTCCCACGCCTCGATCTCGGCGGCGGCCAGGTCGTTGAGCTGGTGGCTGACCAGGATGAGCCCGGAGACGCGCATGCCGAGGAACGCCCGCAGGTAGTGGGTCTCGCGCTCGGCGACGTAGTCGGTGTTGCCGACGAGGACCATCTTCCCCCGCTCGGCGGCGGCCTGTTCGACCGCGTGCGCCATCTCCCCGAAGAAGGGCTGGCGCGCGTCCGGGATGATCAGGCCTATGAGATCGGTGCGCCGGGACGCCATCGCCTGGGCGACCCGGTCGGGCCGGTACCCCAGCTCCTTGATCGCGGCGAGGACACGCTCGCGCGTGGCCGGGGCGACCGGCCGGGGTCCGTTGTTGATGACATAGCTCACGACGGCGGTGGATGTTCCCGCCAGTCGTGCCACGTCATCCCGAGTCACCTTGGCCACGCGCGGAGTCTACGCGGAGAGACCCGCTCTGGGCAGGGCGTGAGGGAGCTTCGCGGGCGCCCGCGGCGCGGTGCCGTGGGGGAGCGATGCCCTGCCCGGGGCGCGTTCATGCCTCCGCGTGGACCTCGGCGCCCTCCAGGGCCGCCGTCTCGTCCGCATCCTCCGCCTTTGCGCGCTCCGCCTTGGCCTTGGCCTCGTCGGAGACGCGGTCGCCCTTCTCGGGAGTAACGAATCGATAACCGACGTTCCGGACGGTTCCGATCAGCGACTCGTGCTCGGGCCCGAGTTTGGCGCGCAGCCGTCGTACGTGGACGTCGACCGTCCGGGTGCCGCCGAAGTAGTCGTAGCCCCAGACCTCCTGTAGCAGCTGCGCGCGCGTGAAGACGCGGCCCGGGTGCTGGGCGAGGTACTTCAGGAGCTCGAACTCCTTGAAGGTCAGGTCCAGGACCCGGCCCTTGAGCTTGGCGCTGTAGGTCGCCTCGTCGACCGACAGGTCGCCGTTGCGGATCTCCATCGGGGAGTCGTCGTTGACGATCTGCTGACGGCCCATGGCGAGCCGGAGGCGGGCTTCCACCTCCGCGGGGCCCGCGGTGTCGAGGAGGACGTCGTCGATGCCCCAGTCGGCCGTGACGGCGGCCAGGCCGCCCTCGGTGACGACGAGGATGAGCGGGCAGCCGGGGCCGGTGGAGCGCAGCAGCTGGCACAGGCTGCGCACCTGGGGCAGGTCACGGCGTCCGTCGATGAGGATGACGTCGGCACCGGGGGTGTCGACGAGGGCGGGGCCTTCCGCCGGCGCCACGCGCACGTTGTGCAGCAGCAGGCCGAGCGCGGGAAGCACTTCTGTGGACGGCTGAAGGGCATTGGTCAGGAGCAGCAGAGAACTCATACGTCTGGTTCCTCCTCGGTCCCTGCGAGGACGCGTGCGGTACGTCACCTGCTCTGCGATCCCGGCGGCCCCGTACACCAGCGGTCACCTGGAGTTTCCCGCTTCGTATACAACGCTTCCGAAAGCACAAAAGGACCCGGGGGCTACGCTGCCCGAGTCCTCTGTCCAGCAGAATAGCCCACATGAGCGCTGGCACGGCAGGTCATGTGGCACGATCCACCGTTCGTCCGAACTCCGAGACGACCAGACGCACACCTATGCGGACGTTTCTGCACACAGACGACGGGGTGACGATCGATTCCGTATACGAACCAGGAGACGTCGTATACGACTCCTCCCGGCCACCCACGCGTGACCTGGTGTTCGTGATCGCGCACGGCTTCACGGGCGACGCCGACAAGCCGCACGTGCGGCGCGTGGCGAAGGCGTTCGCCCAGTACGGCGCCGTGGTCACCTTCTCCTTCCGCGGCCACGGGGCCTCCGGCGGGCGCTCCACGGTCGGCGACCGGGAGGTGCTCGACCTGGCCGCCGCGGTGGCCTGGGCGCGGGAGCTCGGGCACGCGCGCGTGGCGACCGTCGGCTTCTCCATGGGCGGTTCGGTGGTGCTGCGACATGCGGCGCTGTACGGACCGCAGCGCGGGGGGCGCACCGGAGCGGGCACGGACGCGGTGGTCTCGGTGAGCGCGCCGGCCCGCTGGTACTACCGGGGCACGGCCCCCATGCGGAAGCTGCACTGGCTGGTGACGCGCCCGGAGGGCCGCCTGGTCGGCCGCTACGGCTTCGGTACGCGCATCCACCACCGGGAGTGGGACCCGGTGCCGCTCTCCCCGGTGGAGGCGGTCCCGCGGATCGCCCCCACCCCCCTGCTGATCGTGCACGGCGACCGGGACGGCTACTTCCCCGTCGACCATCCCCGCATGCTCGCCGAGGCCGCCGGCGGCCACGCGGACCTGTGGATCGAGCCGATGGGCCACGCCGAACACGCGTCCTCCGACGAGTTGCTGAGCCGCATCGGGGAGTGGGCCGTCGGTCATGGCGGACAGGCCCTAACCTTGCCCGGTACACAGCCGAACTGATTGAGGAACCGATGCCAAAGGTCACGGTGCGCTACTGGGCCGCCGCCAAGGCCGCGGCCGGGGTCGCCGAGGAGCCGTACGAGGCGGGCACGCTCGCCGAGGCGCTGGACGCCGTGCGCGGACGACACCCCGGCGAACTCGCGCGCGTACTTCAGCGATGCTCGTTCCTCGTGGACGGTGACCCCGTGGGCACCCGCGGACATGAGACGGTACGGCTGGCCGACGGCGGCACGGTCGAGGTGCTCCCGCCGTTCGCAGGAGGGTGACGATGACCGAGCAGCCGTATCCCCACGACCAGGGCCAGAACCCGTATCAGCAGGGTTACGACCCGCAGTGGCAACAGGCGTACGACGATCCGTACGCCGCCCAGCAGTACACGCAGCAGTGGCAGGGCCAGACCTGGGAGACGCAGGTCCAGGCACCGGTGCCGGCGGCGGAGACGGCGTACCTGCCGCAGCAGGAGGCGCCGGCCCCGCAGGGCTACGGCACGCCCGCCTGGCACCAGCCGCAGCCGCAACCACTGCCCCAGCCCCAGCCCCCTGCCTCCACCCCGGGCCCCGAGCCCGCCTACGGTCCCGCCACTCTCGCCGGCAACGCGCGCGTCACCGACGCCCAGCGGGCCCGTCTGGAGGGCCGTTCCCCGGTCATCGAGCCCGGCATGCAGCCGGCCGCGCTCACGGCGCTGCTGGGGCTGCTGCTGTCCGGCACGGCGGCGATCGGCTCGTACGCGCTGCTCGTGCCGCTCGTCGTGCTGCAGGGCGTCACCGCGGCGGGCTGGTTCCGGCTGAACGGCATGTGGCCGGCCCGCCAGGGCATCGCCCTGGCCTTCCTCGGCGCGCTCGTCGCGGACGTGGCGCTGCTCGCCGCGGGCCGTGAGCACGGACCGGCGGCCATCCTCGGCACCCTCGGCGTGTGGGTCCTGCTCTGCCTGGTCCTGCAACTGCGCTCGCACGCGGACCCGGACGAGCGGATGTACGGCCTGATGGCGACGGTCGCCTCCGCGGCCCTGTCGATCGTGGCGGCCGGTCACCTCGCGGCCGACGCGGACGCGGTGACGGTCGGCGCGGCGGCGGTCGCGGTGGCGGTCCTGGCGCGCGCGCTGCCGCTGCCGACCCCGGCGTCGGTGGTGGTGTCCCTGCTCGCCGCGGCGGGCGCGGGGATCGCGGTCGGCGGGATGACCGACCTGGGCGCGAAGGGGGCGCTGCTGGGCGCGGGGGCGGCGGTGTGCGCGCTGATCGGGCACCGGGTGGCCAGTTACGACTACCCGTCCCGCTTCGTCCACTTCACCGCGGGCGTGGCCCTGCCCCTGGCGGCCGCGGCCCCGGCGGTCTACGTGCTGGGCCGGGCCTTCGGCTGACCCCGGCCGTCAGGGCCGCTTCTTGCCGTCCAGCTCGTCCCACCACTCGTCGGACTTGGGGTCCCCGGACGGGTCGTCCCACCACCGGTCGTCGGGCCCCCGCCGGTTGGCCACCATCGCGGCGACCGGCGGGATGACCATGGCGACGACGCACATCCCCACGGCCGCCGGGACGGACCAGATCCGTACGACCCCCCACGCCAGGACGAACAGCGCGATGCAGACCCCCATCATCGCGAAGTAGGTGTGCCGCCTGCGTGCGTACATGCCTCCAGGGTAGGCCGGGGGTCCGGACGTGGCGAAGGGCCGCACCTCCGGGGATCAGCCGTGAGGTGCGGCCCTTCGGGACGCCGGGGTCAGACCGCGATGGCGACCTCGGCCAGGCCGCCCTGCTGGGCGACGACCGTGCGGTCGGCCGTGGCGCCGGGCACGAGGGCGCGGACGGTCCAGGTGCCCTCGGCCGCGTAGAAGCGGAACTGTCCGGTGGCGGAGGTCGGGACCTCCGCGGTGAACTCGCCGGTCGAGTCGAGCAGGCGCACGTAGCCCTGCACCGGCTCGCCGTCGCGGGTCACCTGGCCCTGGATCGTGGTCTCACCGGGCTTGATCGTCGAGGCGTCGGGGCCGCCGGCCTTCGCACCGCACATGTCGAACTCCTAGAGGGGTAAAGGTCGGAAGGACTTACTTGCCGGCGCCGAGCTCGATCGGCACGCCGACGAGGGAGCCGTACTCGGTCCAGGAGCCGTCGTAGTTCTTGACGTTCTCCACGCCGAGCAGCTCGTGCAGCACGAACCAGGTCAGCGCCGAGCGCTCACCGATGCGGCAGTAGGCGATCGTGTCCTTGGCGAGGTCCACGTTCTCCTCGGCGTAGAGCTCCTTGAGCTCCTCGTCCGACTTGAAGGTGCCGTCGTCGTTGGCGTTCTTCGACCACGGGATGTTCTTCGCGGACGGGACGTGACCGGGACGCTGCGACTGCTCCTGCGGCAGGTGCGCCGGCGCGAGCAGCTTGCCGGAGAACTCGTCGGGCGAGCGCACGTCGACGAGGTTGTGCGAGCCGATGGCCGCCACGACGTCGTCGCGGAAGGCGCGGATCGCGGTGTTCTGCGGCTTGGCCTTGTACTCGGTCGCCGGCCGCTCGGGCACCTCGGTGCCGTCGACCAGCTCGCGGGCGTCCAGCTCCCACTTCTTGCGGCCGCCGTCGAGGAGCTTGACGTTCTCGTGGCCGTAGAGCTTGAAGTACCAGTAGGCGTAGGACGCGAACCAGTTGTTGTTGCCGCCGTAGAGGATCACCAGCGTGTCGTTGGCGATGCCCTTCGCCGACAGGAGTTTCTCGAAGCCCTCCTGGTCGATGAAGTCACGGCGGACCGGGTCCTGGAGGTCCTTGGTCCAGTCGATCCGGATCGCGTTCCTGATGTGGTTCTTCTCGTAGGCGGACGTGTCCTCGTCGACCTCGACAATGGCGATGTCCGGGTCGTCCAGGTGGTCCTGCAGCCAGTCGGCGTCTACCAGGACGTCGCTGCGGCTCATGCTCTTTCTCCTCCGGGGCAGTTGCGGCGGGGCGTGCGGGTGTGCGGGGTGCGCGCGCTCCGCTCGGGCGCGGGCGGCGCACGGATGCCCTGGGCAGGGCGGGGGGACGCGGAAGCCGGTGCTTCCGCTCAGAAGGGGCGACAGAGCATGGCGGCAACGCGGCACAGGTCTACTGCCCGCCGCTTCGTGAGATCCGCCTGTCGCTTCATGCCGTCGATCGTAGGGACGGACAGCGTGGCGTGTCACCGGCGTGTCGTATTCTGAGACGCGATCGTCCGGGATGTGGGAAAGGATCAGGCGCAGGGCCGTCGCCGCACGGGATTCGGCCCGTTGTATCCGTCGTCACATCTACGCTGCGGACACGGCCGTCTCACGCTGCGGACGCCGTCGCGGACGGCCCTTCGGACGCCCGGTGGAGCGCGCCGCCCGTCGTCCTACCCGGCCAGCTTGACGTTCGAACCCTTCACCTTGATCTCCACACCGTCCTGCGCGGCCCGCACACTGTCCAGCTTGATGCCGCCCGGCAGCTGGTCGATGGTCTGCTGGAAGTCGGTGATCGTCCGGATCCGGGACTCGGCGAGGTCCACGACCAGCCTGGGCAGCGAGTCGGCGTGCACCTGCACCGTGTCTCCCTCGACCGTCACCGAGCTGAGCACGGGGTACGTCTGCGAGGCGCCGGCCACCGTGACCTTGATCTCTACCTTGATCTTGCCGTTGCCGCCGTCGGAGAGGCCGACGACCTGGGCGTGGACGCCGGGGAAGATCCGCGTCGGCTCGGACTTGGCCGCCTTGACGAGCTCGTCGTAGGAGACGAGGGCGGTGCCGGTGGCGTGGGCCGCGGTGGCGGAGCTGTAGTCGCCGGAGAAGCTGACGCCCTTCATGTCGGCCTTGAGGTCGTCGATCCGGATCGTCTTGGGGCCGCCGCTGCTTCCGGCGCCGGTGTCCGCGTCGTAGTCCTTGATGCCCACCTGGACGTCGTCGAGCTCGCCGGAGGCGACCTGGGTGAGGAAGGGGAAGCCCTTGATGGAGACGTCGGGGGTGGAGTCCAGCCCTTCGGTCGTCCGGATCTTGTCCGCGGCCTCGTTCTGGGCGAGGTGCACCGCGACCCGGTCCGCGATCACGAACAGGCCGCCCAGGATCACGACGACGATCAGGAGTATTCGCAGGGCGCGCATTCCGTGTTCCCCCACCTAGGCGGACATCGACGAGACCGGACACGGACGACCGGGTGGCCGCCCCGGCGCGAGCGTAACCCTGGCCGGGGGCCCGACCGGAGGACTGTAGATCAGTTGTGACAGCCGATTGCGGGCCGTCCACGTGATTGCGGGCCGCCCGCGGGCTGCGATACGAAGACCTCCATGTCGCTCCCCAAGCTGTCCGCCACCGTGATGGACGCGCCGGATGCGCATGTCCTCGCCGACTTCTACGCACGCCTGCTCGGCTTCGTCGTCCGCGACGACGAGCCCGACTGGGTGGCCATCGAACCGCCGGGCGGGGGCATGAGGCTGTCCTTCCAGACGGAACCCGAGTACGTGCCGCCGGTGTGGCCCACCCGCAGGCCCGGGGAACAGCAGATGATGCTGCATCTCGACATCGAGGTGGACGACCTGGAGGCCGAGGTCGCGCGAGCCGTGGCCGGGGGCGCGCGGCTGGCGGAGTTCCAGCCGCAGGCCGATGTGCGGGTGCTCTTCGATCCTGCCGGGCATCCCTTCTGTCTGTGGACGCGGGAAGTGCCGTAGGCCGGGGCGGGGCTCAGTAGACGAGCGCCTGGGTCTCGTCCGCCAGTGCCTCCTGGACGAAGACCTGGGCGCCCGCGATGCGTACGCCTTCGATGACGTCCTTCTCCGTGATGTCCCGGCGGGCCGCGCACTGCGTGCACAGGGTGACGCGGCCGCCCGCCAGGAGGGCGTCGAGGAGGTCGGGGAGCGGTGCCGCGTGCGGGAGCTCGAACTCGGCGGCCCGGCCAGGCAGGGCGAACCACGCGGACTCGCCGGTCAGCCACAGGGAGACGTCGACACCGCTGGCCACGGCCACGGCGGCGACCGTGAAGGCCTGGGAGCAGCGTTCGGGGGCGTCCGCCCCCGCCGTCACCTTGATCACGAGCTTCTTCGGCATGGCCGAATCGTAATCACTTCGCCCACAACTCCGGTCGTCGGCCGTGAGTCTCCTGTGCAGCGCGCAGACGGAATGCGCGCTTCACCTTCTGTGGGGGAACGTCTTGGAAGAACCCGAAGAGCCCGCCGACGCCCCGGACGCGCCGGACGTGCCGGTCGCGCCCGATACGCCCGAGGCTCCCGGTGCGCCCCGGCCCCGGTCCCGTCGGCGTCGCCGCACCGCGCTGTTCCTCGCCGGTGCCGCCGTCCTCGGCGTCGTCGCCGGCACCTGCACCGGATACCTCGTCCAGGCCCACCGTGCGCCCACCAAGCTGCCCTCCCTCGCGCAGCCCGCCCTCGCGCAGGCGAAGGGCGACGGCCCCGAACCGCTGTCGGCCGCGCAGGACCGCCGGGTGCGGACCGACGGCGACCTGCGCACCCTGCTGCTGAAGAAGCCGGCCGGCGCCCGCAAGGCCGAGTGGCTGGGCGGCAGCGACGGCTGGATGGACCTGGCCGACTACGCCGAGAGCTACGACAAGCCCGCCGGCGCGTTCGGCGACCTGATCAGCGCCGAGTTCCGCCGCGCGGCCCTCACCGGCTGGGACGTCGGCAGCCACCGGACCGTGGAGATCCGGCTGGTGCAGTACCGCCAGCTGGAGTCCACGGAGGCCGCCGACGCCGTCGACAACGCGCAGTACTGGGCGGGGAAGGGCGGCGGCACGGACAGCTGGCCCCTGCCCGGCACCGGCAGCGGCCAGGTGTACGTGCAGACCAGGCCGCACACCGAGGCCGGCTACCTGCCGACGTACACCGCCGAGGCGCACGCCTACCGCGGCGACATCGCCATGGAGATGTGGATCACCGACACCCGGCCCGTCACCAAGGCCACGATCATGGACCTGGCGAAGCGGCAGATGGAGCGGCTGTGAACGCGAACGAGACCGAGAGCCCGAGCGAGCCGGTGGGCGAGAGACCGGGTGGGCCGGTGGGTGAAGTGGGGCCCGTCGAGCTCGCGTACGGCGGCGATCCCGCCGCCTCCGTCCCGGACCCCGGCCGTCGCGGCCGCCGTGGCCGTGCCGCCGTGATCGCCGGCTCCGCCCTGCTGGCCGCGGCCCTCCTCGGCGGCGTCGGATACACCGTGGTCACCGTCCATGGCGCCGACCGCGACGCGGGTGCCCCGGTGTGGACGTTTCCCAAGGACAAGGCCGCGGACACCAAGGCGGCTCCCGCCAAGGGCCTCGCCGGGCTGCTCGTGCCGTACGGGGCCGACGGCTGGAGCCGCGGGCCCGACATCGGCGAGTTCGGCTCCGACGCGCAGCTCGACGGCGCCCAGGCGACGGCCCTGCGCAAGGAGGCGCTCGCCGGGCTGCCCCGCTCCCGGCGCACCCGCCTGGAGCAGCAGATCGACAAGCAGCGCATCCAGGGGATGGCCATGCGCAGCTACGTCAGCACCGACGAGCTCGCGTCGGTCTACACGGCCCAGGCGTCCACCGTGAGCATTCAGCTGGTCAGGATGGAGAACAGGGCGGCCGTCCGGAACATCTCGCAGTTCCAGAACGAGTTCCTCGCCGCTCTCGACGTCTTCCGCGAGGGTCCGCGCGTCGAGGGCCACAAGAACGCCCGCTGCTTCCTGCCGCCCAAGGACAAGGACGAGAAGCTCGACGCCATGTACTGCTCCGCCTACCAGGGAGACGTCCTGGTCACCCTCACCGCCGAGAGCGCCAAGCCGCTGCAGACGTACGGGGTCGCCAGGCTGCTGAAGGAACAGCTCGACCGCATCGGCGAGCCGGGGGAGTCGGTATGAGCGAGCAGACGCACCAGGACGAACAGACGCTCACGCCGGCACCGACGGCCCCCTCCGCACCGGCTGCGCCCCCCGCACAGCCCCCGGCGCCGAAGGACCGGCGGCGGCTTCGGGCCGTGGCGCGCTGGGTCGCCGGCGCCGTCGTGTTCGCCGTGGCCGGGGCCGGCACGGCGTACGGCATCACCGGCATGGAGCGGACCGACGTACCGGGACTGGCGACCGCCTCGGACGGGCGGTGGGACTACCCGACGCTCACCAGGCCGGCGCTGCCGGCGGGCAGCCCGGAGCCCTTCGCCGCGTCGAACAAGGCCGGGGCCCACTACGCCGACCTGCGGGAACTGGTGCTGCCCGCGCCCGAGGGGGCGACGGAGGACAAGGCGCTGCGCGGCGCGGACGGCTGGCTGGCGACGAAGGACTTCCTCGCCGAGTACGCCGGCGGGACGGAGCGCGCCGAGCTGGGGCACAAGCTCGTCGACGGCGGCCTGCGGCACATCGCGGCCCGCGGCTGGACCACCGCCGACGGCACGCACACCCGCGTCTACCTGCTGCAGTTCGACACCGCCGCGGTCGTGGACGGCGTCTTCGGCGAGGACATCGCCCCCTACGGCGCACCGGGCTACCTGCTGCGCGGCGCCGGCGCCTCCGGCTTCGACGCCGGTTTCGCATCGGACGCGCAGGTCGACCACGTCCAGCGCAGCGCCTACGTCGAGCAGAAGCCCTACGGCGCCGAGCAGGTCCGGCAGGCCTACCTCGCCGCCGGTGACGTCCTCGCCCTGGTCGTGCAGTCCAGGAAGGGCGGCGCGCGGGCCGTGCCGTTCCAGCAGACGGTCGTCCTGCAGAGCCAGCTGCTGGGCTGAGGGCCGGGGCGGCGTACCTCACCACGAGCGCCGGGCCCCGGCCGCGTAAGCTGGGGCCCGGCTCTCGTACCGCCCACTGTCGCTCACCAAGGAGCACCCCGTGCTTGAGGCATTCTTCGAAACCCTGCTGGTCCTGGTCTGCGTCGGCGTCCTCGCCTTCGCCTACCTGACCGTGAAGAAGCTGTACCAGGGCCAGCGCTGACCCCTTCCTAGGAACCCCGCTCATGATCGAGATCCCGTCCGACCTCCACAAGGACCTCGTCCCCCTCGCCTTCCTGCTCGGCACCTGGGCGGGCGCGGGCGTGCACGACTTCCCCGGCTCCGAGAAGTGCAACTTCGGGCAGGAGGTCACCTTCACCCACGACGGCCGGGACTTCCTGGAGTACCACTCCCGCACCTGGGTGCTGGACAACGACGGCAACAAGGTCCGTCCCCTGGAGTCGGAGTACGGCTACTGGCGCATCGACGCCGACCGCAAGGTCGAGGTGACGATGACCCGCGACGACGGCGTCATCGAGATCTGGTACGGCGAGCTCGCCGACAAGAAGCCGCAGATCGACCTGGTGACGGACGCGGTGGCGCGCACGGCGGCCGCCGAGCCCTACAGCGGCGGCAAGCGGCTGTACGGCTACGTCAAGAGCGACCTGATGTGGGTCGGCGAGAAGCAGACCCCCGAGGTCGAGCTGCGCCCCTACATGTCGGCGCACCTGAAGAAGGTCGTCACCCCCGAGGAGGTCGAGCGCTGGGCGAAGGCCCTGCCGGACGACCTGCCGGACGACGGGATCGCCTTCTTCAAGTAGTTCTAGACTCGTCGGTGTGGTGAGCACCGACTGGAAGAGTGATCTGCGGCAGCGCGGCTACCGGCTGACCCCGCAGCGGCAACTTGTGCTCGAAGCCGTGGACACCCTTGAGCACGCGACCCCCGACGACATCCTCACGGAAGTGAAGAAGACGGCGTCGGGGGTCAACATTTCCACGGTCTACCGGACCCTGGAGCTCCTGGAGGAGCTCGGGCTGGTCTCCCACGCCCATCTCGGCCACGGCGCGCCCACGTACCACCTGGCCGACCGGCACCACCACATCCACCTGGTCTGCCGGGACTGCCAGAACGTGATCGAGGCCGATGTGTCGGTGGCGGCGGAGTTCACGGCGAAGCTGCGGCGGGAGTTCGGCTTCGAGACGGACATGAAGCACTTCGCGATCTTCGGGCGCTGCCGGGACTGCTCGCTCAAGACTTCAACTACCGAGTCGTAGGCTTGTGGATATGAAGAGCCCCCTGCTGTCCCTGCCCGGCGCCGTCCCCGCGGAGGGCGTGGACGAAGGCGTCGCCGCCCACTACGGCGACCTGTTCCGCGAGCAGCGCGCCCTCTCCGACGGCACCGGATTCGTCGACCTCTCGCACCGCGGGGTCGTCACCGTCTCCGGCGAGGACCGGCTGAGCTGGCTGCACCTGCTCCTCACCCAGCACGTGAGCGAACTGCCCGCCGGCCAGGCCACCGAGGCCCTGATCCTGTCCGCCCACGGCCACATCGAGCACGCGCTCTACCTGGTCGACGACGGCACGACGGTCTGGGCCCACGTGGAGCCCGGCACACAGGACGCGCTGATCGCGTACCTGGAGTCGATGAAGTTCTTCTACAGGGTCGAAGTCGCCGACCGCACGGCCGAGTTCGCGGTCGTCCACGTGCCGGCCGGCTCGATCGCGGAGATCCCGCCCGGGGTCGTCGTCCGCGAGACCCCGTACGGCCGCGACCTCTTCCTCCCCCGCGCGGACCTGGAGCCCTACGCCGAGAAGGCCGGCCCGCCGGCCGGGATCCTCGCCTACGAGGCGCTGCGCGTCGAACACCACCGCCCCCGCCTCGGCTTCGAGACCGACCACCGCACCATCCCGCACGAGCTGGGCTGGATCGGCACGGCCGTCCACCTCCAGAAGGGCTGCTACCGGGGTCAGGAGACGGTCGCCCGCGTCCAGAACCTGGGCAGGCCGCCGCGCCGCCTGGTCTTCCTCCACCTGGACGGCAGCGAGGTCCACCTCCCCGTCCCCGGCACCGACCTCCACCTCGCCGAGGAGGGCCCCGACGGCCGCAAGATCGGCTTCGTCACGTCCTCCGCCCGCCACCACGAACTGGGCCCGATCGCCTTGGCGCTGGTCAAGCGGAACGTGCCCCTGGACGCACGCCTGATGGCGGGGGAGACGGCGGCGGCACAGGAGGTCGTCGTCGAGCCGTAGGGACCGTGGCGCTCGCGGACCCGGCGGCTCAGATGTCGAGCAGGACGGTGAACGGGCCGTCGTTGGTCAGGGAGACCCGCATCTTGGCGCCGAAGCGGCCGGTGGCCACCGTGGCGCCCAGGGCGCGGAGTTGGGCGACGACCTCGTCGACCAGGGGCTCGGCGACGTCGCCGGGGGCGGCGGCGTTCCAGGTGGGACGGCGGCCCTTGCGGGCGTCGCCGTAGAGGGTGAACTGGCTGACGACCAGGAGCGGGGCGTCGACGTCGCTGCACGACCTCTCGTCGTTCAGCACGCGCAGGGACCAGAGCTTGCGGGCGAGCTGGGCCGCCTTCTCCTTGGTGTCCTCGTGTGTCACACCGACCAGGACGCACAGCCCCTCGCCGGTGATCTCCCCGACCGTCTCGCCGTCCACGACGACGCTCGCGCCGTCCACTCTCTGCACCACTGCACGCATGGGCCCATGATGCCGTGCGGCCCCGACAGCCTCGTCGGGGCCCTTCTTTTTGATCCTTAACCCCCCATCTGGGGCCGTTCGGGGGCACTCGGTCACATAGCGGCCACTTGGGGTGGCACGATGCTTCCCACACGCCGGTCGAGGGGACGGTAGAGGCACATGAGCACACCGAGTACCGGGCAGCCGCCCGCTGTCGGGGGTTTGGGGAATGGCGTCCTGAGCACTCCGGGGATGCCGGGGGGTCCGCGGCTGCCCGCCGAGCCGCCCGAGCACGACCTGACCGGACTGAGCCTGCCCGAACTGCGCGCCCTGCGCCGGGACGCCCAGCGTGACGAGGCCGACCTCAGTTACGTACGGCGGCTGCTGCAGGGCCGTATCGACATCCTGCGCGCCGAACTGGTCCGCCGTTCCCCGGCGGGCGCGGGCGCGGTGGTCGACCGTCTGCCCGAGATCCTCACGGACGCGCCCGCCCGCCAGCGCTCCTCCGCCCGCCACGTCACGCTCGGCACCCCGCACAGCGAGGAGTACCGGCAGCTGGCCGCCGACATGCTCGCCGAGGTCGAGCTCTCCGACCTCGACGCGCGTACGGACCTGGAGCTGAACACCGCGATGGGCCGGCTCGTACGGTACGAGCAGCAGGTCTCCCGGCGCCGTCAGCGCCTGCAGCGCACGACCGACGACTGCAGCGCGGAGATCGCGCGCCGGTACCGTGAGGGAGAGGCACAGGTGGACGACCTGCTGATCTGAGCGATCCGAGCGATGTGAGGTCCGTGTGACGGTACTGGCCGAGGTCGTGCGCTCGGGGTTCGTCGAGAGCAGGCACCGGGGCGCGCTGGTGCTGCTGGCGGCGGACGGGTCGGTGGCGCTGGCGCTGGGCGACGTGACGTCACCGGTCTTCCCGCGCTCGGCCAACAAACCGATGCAGGCGGCCGGGATGCTGCGGGCGGGGCTGCGGCTGGCCGGTGAGCGGCTCGCGTTGGCCGCCGGCAGCCACTCGGGCGAGCCGTTCCACCTGGACCTGGTGGAGAAGGTGCTGGACGAGCACGGCCTGTCGCCGGACCACCTCCAGTGCCCGCCCGACCTCCCCCTCGACCCCGCCGAGCGCGAGGCGTGGCTCTCGGCGGGCCGCCCGCCCTCCCGCCTGGCGATG
Source organism: Streptomyces sp. 7R007 (assembly GCF_054850255.1). Classification (NCBI taxonomy): domain Bacteria; kingdom Bacillati; phylum Actinomycetota; class Actinomycetes; order Kitasatosporales; family Streptomycetaceae; genus Streptomyces; species Streptomyces sp. 7R007. Next base: position 61,274 of record NZ_JBTWMV010000006.1, read on the forward strand.
AACTGCTCCGGCAAACACGCGGCGATGCTCGCGGCGTGCGCCCTGCGCGGCTGGCCCCTGGACACGTACCTCGACCCCGCCCACCCGCTCCAGCGGCTCATCCACAGCACTGTGGAGGAAGCGGCGGGCGAACGGATCGCGGCGACCGGCGTGGACGGCTGCGGCGCCCCCGTCCTGGCCATCAGCCTCCGGGGCCTGGCCCGCGCCTTCCGCTCCCACGTCCTCGCAGCCCCGCCCGCCCCCCGGCGCCGCGTGGCCGACGCCATGCGCGCCCACCCCGAGTACGTCGCCGGCACCCACCGCCACGACACCTGGCTCATGCGCGACCTCCCCGGCACGGTGGCCAAGGTGGGCGCGGAGGCGGTCCAGGCGGCGGCCCTGCCGGACGGCCGGGCGCTGGCGTTCAAGGTGGAGGACGGGGGCGTACGGGCCCTGGGGCCGGTACTGGCGCGGGCGCTGCGGCTGCTGGGGGTGGGGGAGGAGCCGGTGGAGCGGTTCGCGGGGGTGGCGGTGCGCGGGGGCGGACGGGAGGTGGGGGAGGTACGGGCGGCGTTCTGAGGACGCGGGGATTCCGAGGGCGGGGGATTCCGAGGGCGCGGGGATTCCGAGGGCGGGGGTCCTGAGGTCTGCGGGTGTTGTGAGGTCTGCGGGCGTTGTCAGGTCCTCGGGCGTTGCGAGGTCTGCGGGTGTTGTGAGGTCTGCGGGTGTTGTCAGGTCCTCGGGCGTTGCGAGGTCTGCGGGCGTTGTCAGGTCCTCGGGCGTTGTGAAGTCTCGGGCGTTGTGAAGTCTCTGGCGTTGTGAGGTCTTCGAGGGCCTGGAAAATCGCGCGACACCTCACCGTCGTACACATACCGTGACCCCATGACCCGCGACCGCGAGCCCTCCGACATCGACGTCCGTCCGATCACCGAGGCCGAGTTCCCGGAGTGGCTACGCGCCGTCAACGCGGGATTCCTGCGCGCCCCCAGCGTCTCGGACGCCGAACTCGAGGCCCGCCGCACCCAGTTCGCACCGGGCCGTTACACCGGCGCCTTCGACGGCGGCCGCTGCGTGGCGACGTTCCGCTCCTTCGCCCAGGAACTCACCGCCGTGGGCGGCACCCTCGTTCCCGCCAACGCCGTCACCGGCGTCACCGTCACCGCCACCCACCGCCGCCGCGGCCTCCTCACCCGCATGATGACCCGCGACCTCGCCGCCGCGAAGGACCGCGGGGACGTCGTGGCGACGCTCATCGCCGCCGAGTACCCGATCTACGGCCGCTTCGGCTTCGGCCCCGCGGCCGCCACCGCGGAATGGACGGTCGACGTCCCCCGTACCGGCCTCGACCCGCGCCGCCGCATCCCCGAAGACGGAGGCCGGATCGACCTCCTCGACGCCGCGGACGTCCGCAAACTCGGTCCCGAGCTGCACGACCGCGTGCGCCGCGCCACCCCGGGTGCCATCAGCCGGACCGACTGGTGGTGGCAGCTCAACACCGGCGTCGTGAGCATCGACCCGAAGTGGACCGAGCCCTTCTTCGCCGCCTACCGCGCCCCCGACGGCACCATGGAGGGCCTCGTCGCGTACGAGGTGGACGACACCTGGGGCGACGGCAAGCAGCCGCAGGACACGGCGACCGTCCGCGGCCTGATCGCCACGAGCCCGGCCGCCGAGCGCGCCCTGTGGCACTACCTGTGCTCCATCGACTGGGTCACCCGGATCAAGACCGGCCCCCGCGCCCCCGACGACCTGCTGCCCCTCTACCTGCCGGACGCGCGGGCGGCGAGCATCACGACGCTGAGCGACTGGCTGTGGGTGCGGATCCTGGACGTCGTACGGGCGCTGGAGGCGCGGACGTACGAGGGCGCCGGCTCCCTGGTGCTGGAGGTGCTCGACGGCTCGGGACTGACGGGCGGCGGCCGCTACCGGCTGGAGGTGGCGGAGCGGGGCGGGTCCGGATCCTGCACACCGACGCGTGAGGCCGCGGAACTCACCCTGGACATAACCGGGTTGGCGTCACTGTGGCTGGGCGACGAGTCGGCCGTGCGGCTGGCGGCGGCGGGCCGGGTGCGGGAAGAACGAGCGGGCGCCGCCAGGTTGGCCGACGCCCTGCTGCGAACGTCCAGGCGACCGTGGTGCCCGGACATGTTCTGACGGCTCCTTCCCGAAGGGGACGGTGGACTATCCGTAGCTGTGCTCTTCAGTTGTGACGGTGCTCTTCAGTTGTGACGGTGCTCTTCGGTTGTGGCTGTGCGGTCGTCCGTATGAACTTGTCGGTGTTCACTTGTGACTGTGCCGTTGGTGCAGACTGACCGGGCTCCCGGCTCCCCTCCGGAAGGGAGCCCGATCAGCCGGATCGCGGATGCTCCCCCTGATGGACGGTGGATGGCGCCAACCCCTCTGGTACTTGACCATCTTGCCGAAGTTGGCGACCAACTTCACTGTCCTTATCTCCGTTTGGAGTCGTCTTATAACCACCTTCGGAAGAACTGCCATAAGATGGCGGGAAGTTGTAGTGTTTGGTCGTGGACCCGAAACACGTCTCCGCCAATGGGCGGACGAGGTCACAGCGGCCACAGAAATCCCATCGTGAGGTGGCCGACGAGCTCCGCGCCCGCATCAGGTCGGGCCGGCTCCAGCCGGGCCAGCGCATGCCCACGCAGGCGAAACTGGCCGACGAGTTCGGCGTCGAGCGCGGCGCCGTACGCCAGGCGCTGCGCATCCTCCAGTCGGAGCACCTGCTGACCAACGTGTCCAAGGGCGCCCCCGCGACCGTCGCCCCCGACCTGGACCTGACCAGGGTCGTCACCGGCCCCGCGGCCCCGCCGCTGCCGACGATGGTGGCGCTGGCCCCGCGCATCGAGGCCGCGTTCGCGGACACGCACGTCGAGATAGACGCCCTGTGCCTGACCTCGATCTCCCTGAACCTCGCGCTGGCCGTGCCGTTGCGGCAGATCCACGCCGGGCGACTGAAACCGGCCAAGGTCGACGTGCGGATCCTGCTGCCGAGCCGGGACATCGACCTGGCCTTCCCGACGCCGGTCGACCCCTCGGCCGACGGCCGCCTGCAGCGGCACTGGCTGACCAACCGCAACGCGCAGGGGCAGGTCCTGCGGCACAACCTGCTCGCCCTGCGCTCCACGCACGGCATCGACGTCCACGTCACGTTCCGGGCCCTGCCCTTCACTCCGCCGGTGAAGCTGTACCTGCTCAACGGCACGGAGGCGCTCTTCGCGTACTACACGCTGACGCGGCGCGAGGAGGAGATCGACCACGAGCACCTGGAGATGTACGACGCCGAGGGCACCCAGTCGATGCTGTTCGCCTTCGAGCAGGGGGCGAGCCTGCGCGACTCGACCTTCGTCGAGCAGTCGCACCTGTGGTTCAACGCACTGTGGGAGACGATCAGCTCGGAGCTGACGCTCACGGGCTGACGTCTCCCACAGGACTGTCTGTCAGAGGGCGGGCCCCGCGACCAGCAGGGCGAGCACGATGGCTCCGGCGGAGCTGACGGCGGGGTTCTTGGCCTTGATGCCCACGGTGAGCAGCAGCAGGCCGATGATGCCGGCGGCGCCGTACTTCCAGCTCACGAGCTGCTCGAAGCCGACGACGAAGACCGCGGACAGGAGGGCGAGGGCAGGCACGGTGTTTCCCCCTTCGTGCGTGGGCGGGACGGTCGTGGGGGGACGGAGAGCCGGAGAGGAAGCAAAACTTCCACCAACTCAACCAAGTTGGCAACCAACTCTGATTAAGTTGTTCCCACTTGGTACCTACTCATAAACAAGTCGCCAGCAACTCCCCATAGATGGATCGAAGTTGTAGCGTTTGGTCGTGACCCAGGAGAACGTGGCGGAGAACGTGGCAGTGAACGGCAGCAGAAGGCGGTCCCCGCAGGAGATCGCCGACATCCTCCGGGACCGTATCCGCAGCGGCGACCTCAAGGCGGGCGACCGCCTGCCCACCCAGGCCGAGCTCGCGGACGAGTTCGGCGTGGAACGCGGCACCGTCCGCCAGGCTCTACGGGCACTCCAGGAGGACGGCCTGCTGAGCAACGTCAGCAAGGGCAGCCCGCCCCGGATCGCCGAACCGCCGCCCGTCACCGGCGAACCCCAGCCCACGATGGTGGGCCTCGCCCCCCGCCTCGCCGAGGCCTTCTCCGCCCCGCACGTGCGCGTCGACGCCGCGTGCCTGACCGCCGAGACGCTGATGCTGGCCCTGGGCGAGCCGCTGCGCCGCATCCACGCCGGCGAGATACGCCCCGAGTCCATCGACGTCCGCATCCTGCTGCCCAGCCGCAAGATCGACCTGGCCTTCCCGGTGCCGGTCGACGGCCGCGGCGAGGACGACGCGGTCCACCAGCGCTGGCTCGCCCAGCGCAACGCCCAGGTCCAGGTCCTCCAGCACAACCTCCGCGCCCTGCGCTCCTCGCACCGCATCGACGTACGGGTCACCTTCCGCGCCCTGCCCTTCACCCCACCCATCAAGCTCTACCTGCTCAACGGCACGGAAGCCCTGGTCGCCTACTACATGATCACCAAACGAGAGGAGGAATGGGACACCGGAACCCTGGAGATGTACGACGCCCTGGGCGGCAAGTCCCTCCTCTTCTCCTTCGAACAACGAGCCGGTCAACGCGACGCCGCCTTCGTGGAGCAATCCCAGAAGTGGTTCGACGCCCTCTGGGAAACCATCACGACGGACCTGACACTCTCCTAGTGACTTCTGATACGACGCAGACTGAACCGGTGACAGTAGAGACAGGGAACCTGCGAGAACTGATCACCAACGCCCGCTTCGTGCTCTTCGACTTCGACGGCCCCATCTGTCAGCTGTTCGCGGGGCACTCGGCGGAGCAGGTGGCGAGCGAGCTCGTCGCCTGGCTGGAGGGGCAGGGGCTGCGTGGCTTGCTGACCGAGGAGGAACAGGTCCATCCCGACCCCATGGTCGTGCTCTACGCCGTCAACCGGCGGCATCCGCGCAGCGACCTGGTGGCGGAACTGGAGGCACGGCTCACGCAGTTGGAGCGCAAGGCGGCCGTCTCCGCGATGCCGACGGCGTACGCGGATCCGCTGATACGCACCTGGACGGCCGTCGGCAGCCGGCTGGCGGTCGCCACCAACAACTCCCCGCGCACGGTCGCCGACTACCTCTCCAGCCGCGGCCTGGCCGACTGCTTCGCCCCGCACGTCTACGGCCGCACCGCCGAGCTCGACCTCCTCAAACCGGACCCGCACTGCCTCAACCGCGCTCTCAGCGCCATGGGCGCGGCCCCCACCTCCGCCCTCATGATCGGCGACGCCCCCACCGACCTCCACGCCGCCGAAGCGGCCGGCGTCCCGTTCCTGGGCTACGCGCGTAACGCGTACAAACACCAGCAACTGAAGGACGCGGGCGCCCAGCACATCGTCGGCTCTTTGCTGCCGGTGCTGCGGTTGCTGCGGAGTCAGACCTGACGGCAGCGGAGTCAGGCCTGGAGGCACAGGGCGACCAGGGCGACCACAAGGCCCGCCGCCCACCATTCTGGGCTGGTGTGGATCGTACGCAGGAGGCGCGGTACCCACACCCGGATGAGAACCGGAACCACGGTCAGCAGGAGCGCGCCTCCGAGTCCGGCGAGCCCGAGCTGCGTCTGCACCAATTGGCCCAGGCCGAATTGGAGGACTGCTCCTACCAGTTGAAAGAAGATCACGGCCCCACCCCGTCCACTTCAGTGATTCGATCAACTAGCCGTCCAATTGGACTGCTACTCCTGACTGGGGTGTGCCCTGCCTGCTAGATCCCTTAACTGTCCAATCCCGGCCGTATATGCCAACCGGCCAACCGATCCGCCAATTTGACTGGAACCGGTTTGTCGGTGGACGGGTCGCGGTACGGTCGCGATGTGAGCGAAGAGCGCGGCGACGGAGGCGGCACGGAGTTCGAGCGTGTCCTGTCGGCGTTGCGCGCGCGGATCGCCGACGGCACGTACACGGTCGGCTCGCAGCTTCCGCCCCAGCGGGAACTCGCCGAAGAGTTCCGGGTGTCGAGGGACACGATCCAGCGCGTCATGCGCGAACTGAACAACGAGGGCTGGATCAGGTCCCGCCAGGGCAGCGGTTCGCGTGTGGTGAAGAGCCCCACGCATGCCGGCTCGCCGCCCAGACAGGAGGCGCCCCGGGTGAGAGCCGCGCTGGGCACGTTCATCGACCGGGCTTTCGCACAGCGGGTCGTCCAACTAGACGTGTTCACCCTGACATCCGAGTCCCTGGACGCCCACATCCGACTCCAGGCCGAACGCATCCGCCTCGGCGAGATCCGTCCCGATCGCATCGAACTGCGCATGCTGCTGCCCTCGGAGTGGCTGGAGCTGCCGTACCCCCGCGCGAAGAAGCAGGACGAGGGGGAGCGGGAGGAGCGGGAAGCAGGCCAATCGGACCGGTTGCAGGAGCGGCTGCGCGCCATCACGCGCCGGCACACCACCTCCTTGCGTGTCGCGCTGCGTGACCTGAAGGCGGAGGGCCTCGTACCGGACATCGAGGTGGCGATCCGGCACGTGCCGCTGACGCCCGCCTTCAAGCTGTACCTGCGCCCCGGTGTCGAAGCGCTGTTCGGACCGTACGAGGTGGTGGAGCGCACCATCATGCTGGACGACGGCACCGAGGTCGAAGCCCAGGACGTGCTGGGCCTGGGCTCGACACTGACCCGCCACGTCAACGACGAGGGCGATCCGGATTCCCCCGGATCCGTGTTCATGGAGAGCATGCAGGCCTGGTTCGACTCGTGCTGGGGGCTTCTTTCCGAAACCCCCTGAACCGGCTGTGAGTCCACCGAGTTTCGAACGCCGTGCGCCTGTCGGGTGGTAACTCTCTCAAGTCGGTATCGAATGCCGGAGCCCGTTCATACGTGAGTGAGGACAAGCACTAAGGTGTGCTCACTCTCTAGCGACGCATGAACATCACAAGCGCCGCACAGTCATGCAGGAGTGGCCCGTGGGCGTTCCGCCACTGCCCGGTATCCGCGCTCTGGAAAGAGCTGAGGACACCAAGTACGACGAGTTCGTACGCTACGCGCGGGCCCTGGGGTGGTTCGGGCGCGGTCACCACAACCTGAACTACATGGTGCGGCCAACGGCCGGCCACTCCAGTCTGGTGCCCGGGGAGGAAGGGCGGCCCGTCACGGTGCGGCTGCCCGTTCCCACGGCGCTGCCGGTGGTCATCCGGACCTGGCAGGACGAGGCGGAACTGCTCAACACCATCCGCCGGTACCTGCCGAACGTGCCGCAGTGCCTGGTCAAGCGCCAGGACATGACCATCCTCAGCTACGTGGAGGGCGTGCCGCTCTCCAGCATCTGCCCGAACGGCAAGCCGGTCGACTCCGATCTGATCGCCGCACTCGCCGGCCTGTTCGCGGACATGGCACAGGTACGCAGGCAGCACCTGCCTCCGCTGCCTCCGTCCTGGCCGCGGTCCAGCCGGAACAGCAACGCGTATCTGCGGGCGCTCGCAGCCGCGGCGGAGGAGCAGATCCGCAAGCGCAACTGGGCCAAGTTCGGCGGCCTGTTCGCCATGCTCGGCATCCCCGAGGACGCCATGGTGCGGTTCGCGGAACGGGTGCCGTCGCTGATCAAGCGCCCCTTCAGCCTCCTCCACACGGACCTCCACCGGGACAACGTGATCGTGTCCTACCACGGAGATCCACCCCTGATCTGCGTGGACTGGGAGCTGGCGTCCTTCGGCGACCCGCTGCACGACCTCGCCACTCATCTGGTCCGGATGCAGTACCCCGTCGACCAGTGGCAGGAGGTGATCGAGGCGTGGCGCGAGACGATGGGCCGGCGCAACAGCAAGGCCGTCGAGGGCCTCGACCGGGATCTGAAGCACTACCTCGCCTTCGAGCGCGCCCAGTCCGTCTATCCGGACGTGATGCGTGCCGCGACCTCGCTCGGTGACTCGTTCGACCAGCGCGATCTGGACGCTGCGACGACTGCGGTGCACACGGCTCTGGAGGCGGCCGAGAAGCCGCTGCGGCTGAAGAAGGTGCCGGATACGGCCGAGATCGAGCGCACGCTCTTTCGTTGGAACGAGTCCCACGGTGTGACGGCGAGCCGGGAGAGGTCCGTCTTCCAGATCGTCTGGCAGCGTGATGACCGGGTCCCGCTGGGACCGGACTTTCCGGACCGGGCGGTGAGCCAGGCCCTCTTCGAGGAAGGTGCGGCCTCCGCCGACCGGGTCTTCAAGGGGACGGCGCACCTCAACACGGCAGTCGAGGTCCCGGGAGTGCCGTTCCCGGTGATGGTGCGCCGGAAGGTCGGTTCCGCGACCCCGCGGGAACGGAGGTTCCTCAACGAGCACGCCGTATTGATGGCCATCGAGAAGTCACGGGCAGCGGTTCACGCACCGCGTGTGCTGGCTCTCGGCGTCAGCGGGTTGGACGAGCCCTTCACCATCCACTCCTACGAGGGTTCACGACAGGGCATCAAACCTCCGGACCACCCCGCGAACGGCCTGACGCCGCACGAGGCGGACGACCTGGTGGACCAACTGCGTGCGCTGACGGAGGTCGACTGCTCGCACCTCGACCCGATACAGGGCCAGGACTTCTACTGGGAACTCCAGTACGAGCTGGTCCGCATGGTCGAAGAGCTCCCCAAGGCGACCACGGAGGTGGCGCGCGAGCTCGGTCTGCCGAGTGGCTACCGCCTGCTCGAGATGCTGGAACGTCACACCGTCGTCCCGCGTCGGCCGGTGCTCCTGCACGGCGACCTCAACCCGTGGAATCTCGTCCGCCGCGAGGAGGGAGGGCTGACGCTCATCGACTGGGAGATGGCGATGATCGGCGACCCGCTGTACGACCTGGTCCGCCACATGCACCTCACTCCGACGCGTCCCGAGATCCGCGAGCGGATGTTCGCCCGCTGGTACCACGCGTTGCCGGAGGACTGCACCAAGGGCTGGCACCAGGACTGGCGTGTGTACCGGTGGATGGAGATCGTCCGCTCGGCCTATGTGGACCTGGACCGCCTCGTCACCGGGGACAGCCTGGAGGCGCCCAACGTCCGCCGCGCGGTGGACGCCTACACCATGACGCTGGCCGCCGCCACGGCCGCGCTGGGCCTGCCCCACCGGTCGAAGAAGCCCGCGAACCCTTACCTTGCCCGCGCGTTCATGCACCGCGACGATGGAGGGGCACAGACAGCTGGGGTCTCCGCGGATGTCTGACCTGCCGTCGGCCCCTTCGGCATGCACGGGGGAAGGGACGACGGATGTCCGCGGGCGTGAACAGGCCGGTCGAGGGCGGCATAGGCGAGCACCTGAAGCGTTTCCAGTCCCGCTACGAGCCCGCGGTCGTCCGGCTCCTGCTGCTGGCGATCTTCGCCACCGGACTGGTGGCCCAGTTCGTCAAGCCGGTCGGAGACGCCCTGGAGGACAAGGCGTTCCTGGGCGGCGCCCTGCTCAGTCTGGTCGGCTACGTGCTCTACGACACGGTCAAAGAGCTCGCGGTGACGCTTCGGCAGCCACCGCGGGTCCAGGTCGAGTCGCGGGAACTGGGGACCTTCGTGACCGAGGCGTTCCGCGCCCGTGAGGTGGAGATCAGTTTTCTGGGCTACACGGGGGAGACCCTCTGCAACGAGCTCTTCCACCGCCTGGAGGCCCTGCTCGAAGACCCCGGCCCCACCAGGCACGTCTCCGTCAGGGTCCTGGTACCGGACTTCGGCCAGCCGATGACCGTGCCGTCGCGCGTGGGCGAGGACGACGAGCCGGTGGACGACCCCGACTTCCGCAAACGCCTGGAACTCAAGTGCCAGGAGTACGACGAGACGATCTCGGGCATAGAGGAGCGCCTCAACGCACTGGGCCGCGTCAGCGCGGAGTGCGAGTACCGCGTCTACCCCGGCATCCCCAGGGAGAAGGTCTGCATCTTCAACCGGGAACAGGTGCTGCACGGTCTCTACAACGTCGCCGCCCGCAGCATGCTCCGCAGCGGTGGCCCCGAGTTCTACGACCCCAAGGGCTACCGCACCGACCTCAGCGTCTGGGCCCGGGGCGCCGGCGAGGACGCCAAGGCCATCGTCGCCACCTGGAGCAAACACCTCGACGATCTGTGGCGCCTGTCGCTGGCACCCGGCTGGCGACGCGTGGCCGGCGAGTGAGCCTAGGCTCGCTGCATGACCCAACCCGGCCTCCGAGCGCGCAAGAAGCAGCGGATGTATCAGGAGCTCTCCGACACCGCCATCCGGCTGTTCCTGGAGAAGGGCTTCGACGCCGTCTCCGTCGCCGAGATCGCCGCCGCCGCCGAGGTGTCGAAGCCGACGCTCTTCCGGTACTTCCCGGCCAAGGAGGACCTGGTCCTGTACCGGATCGCCGATCACGAGGACGAGGCGGCGCGGATCGTCGCGGGGGCGGCGAAGCCGTTGGAGGCGTTGCGGCAGAGGTTTCTAAAGGGGCTGGAGAGCGGGGACCCCGTGACCGGGCTCAGCGATCACCCGCAGGTTCTCGCCTTTCACTCGCTCCTCTACGGCACCCCGTCCCTCGTCGCCCGTGCCCACACGCACCTGGAGCGGGCGGAGGCCGCGCTCGCCGAGGTGCTCGGCGGGGATCTGGACGCGCGGCTGGCGGCCGGGCAGATCATCGCCGTACAGCGGATTCTCGCGCTGGAGAACTGGCGGCGGATCGCCGCGGGGGAGCGGGTGGAGGACGTGCGCCCGGACGCCGTCGCCGCGGCCGAGCGGGCGTTCGGGCTGCTCAAGGCCGGATTGCCGCATCTGGCCGGGAGACAAGGCCGCCCTGTGGATACTGAGTAATAAATTTAACTCGGTCACGAAATCTCGTATCGTGTGGCCCATGACCTCAGACGACCGCGCCCTCCAGGAAGCCCTCCGGCGCGAACGCGCCCATCACGACCGCTGCCGGGCCGCCCTCGCCGGCATGGTCGACGGCGCCGAGGAACAGGTCGTCGTCGGTGAGAACGCCTCCGCCTCCGGGGCCGACGCCGAAGTGCTGGGGTACGAGCTGCGCAGCCGGGCCAGGCATATGCGGGAGCTGCCCGAAGGGCCGCTGTTCTTCGGGCGGTTGGACCACGCCGAGGGGGCCGGGGAGCACGCCGGGCAGAGTTACCACATCGGCCGGCTGCGCATCAGCGAGCAGCCGACCGTGCCGCCCCTCGTCGTCGACTGGCGCGCACCCGTCTCCCGCGCCTTCTACCAGGCGAGCGCCCGCGATCCCCAAGGGGTCGCGAACAGGCGGCGGTTCGGCTGGGCGCCCGGCAGCAAGGGGGACTCGGCCGACCTGACGGGCTTCGAGGACGAGCACCTCGGGCGCGGCGAGTCCCGCGTCAGCGACATCGTCGCCCGCGAGATCGAACGCCCCCGCGTCGGCCCGATGCGCGACATCGCGGCCACCATCCAGCCCGAGCAGGACGATCTCGTACGAGGGGACCTCGGACTGTCGGTGTGCGTGCAGGGCGCTCCGGGCACCGGCAAGACCGCCGTCGGCCTGCACCGGGCCGCCTATCTGCTCTACACCCACCCGCAGCGCATCCGGCGCGGCGGCCTCCTCATCCTCGGTCCCAACCGGACCTTCCTCTCCTACATCGGCGAGGTGCTCCCCGCGCTGGGCGAGACCGGCGTACGGCAGTCCACCCTGCATGAGGAGATCGCCCACCACCCCGTCACCGGGACGGACAGCGAACGGACCGCCGTTCTCAAGCACGACGTGCGGATGGCGGAGGTGCTGCGCCGGGCCCTGTACGCGCGCGTGACCACCGACGGCCTCGAACCCCTCGCCGTGACGGACGGTTCGTATCGGTGGCGGGTGGGGGTCGGTGAACTCGTGCGGATCGTGGAAGGGGTGCGGGCGGAGCAACCGCCCTACGGCGTCGGGCGGGAGCGGGTGCGGATGCGGGCCGTGCGGTGCGTTCAGGAGCAGGCGGAGCGGCGAGCCGGGCCGCAGCCCGCGAGTTGGGTGCAGAGGGTCTCGCGGGCGCGGGCGGTGAGCGCGTACGTCGACGCCGTCTGGCCCCGGGTGCGGGCGGAGGAAGTCGTCGCCCAACTGCTGAGCAGCAAGGAGGAGTTGGCCGCCGCCTGTGTGGGGCTGTACGACGCCGACGAGCAGCTCGCGCTGCTGTGGGACCGGCCGCCGCGGTCCTGGAAGTCGGCCCGCTGGTCCGCCGCCGACGTCGTCCTGCTCGACGAGGTCGCCGGGGTCGTCGAGCACCCCGAGGGGTACGGGCACGTCGTCGTCGACGAGGCGCAGGACCTGTCCCCGATGGAGTGCCGGGCGATCGCGCGCCGGGCGGTCTTCGGGTCGGTGACGGTGCTGGGCGACCTCGCGCAGGGCACCGCGCCCTGGGCCGCGCGGTCGTGGCGGACGACCCTGCGTCATCTGGGCAAGCCCGACGCGGCCGTGGTGCCGCTGACCACGGGGTTCCGGGTGCCGGCGGCCGTGGTCACGCTGGCCAACCGGCTCCTCGAACGGCTCGACGTCGACGTCCCCGCGGGGCGTTCGCTGCGCGGAGACGGGGAGTTGAGGGTGCGGCGGGTGGCGGACGGTGACCTGCCGGAGGCGGTCGTCGGCGCCGTGCGCGAGGCGCTGGGGCGTGAGGGGTCGGTGGGGGTCGTGGCCGCCGACGCGGACGTGACGTGGGTGCGGGCGGCGCTCGGCGCGGCCGGGATCGCGGCGGCGGGCGCGGACGAACCGGGTGCGCGGGTGGCCGTCGTACCGGCGAGTGTCGTCAAGGGACTCGAGTACGACCATGTCGTGGCCGTCGAACCGGCGGCCATCGCGGAGGCCGAGCCACGCGGACTGCACCGCTTGTACGTGGTGCTGACCCGGGCGGTGTCACGACTGGAGGTGGTCCACGAGCGGGCGCTGCCGTTCTAGGGGCGGCCTGCGGGCGGGCGACGGTACCGTCCGTCGCATGACCGACGTCACCGACTTCCACGGCATCCCGACCACCACCCTCGCCGACCTCCTCGGCCACGACCACGTGATGGACCTCGGCATCCGCGCGCTGTGGGGACCGGACGGGCGGGTTGCCGGGCCGGCGTTCACCGTGAGCTGCGCGCCCGGCGACAACCTGATGCTGCACGCCGCCATCCACCGGGCGGCACCCGGCTCGGTGGTCGTCGTGGAGTCCGGCGACCTGGACTGGGCGCTGGCCGGCGGCAACGTCTGCGCCGTGGCCCAGCGCCGCGGCATCGCGGCGTTCGTCCTGGACGGCGTCATCCGCGACCTCGCCGAGATCCGCGACCTGCGCTTCCCCGTCTTCGCCCGCGGCGTCGTCCCGATCCCGGGCGCCAAGTCGGTCGTACGGCCGTTGGGGCGCCCGGTGCGGTGCGGTGGCGTCACGGTCGCGGCGGGCGACGTGGTGGTCGCCGACGAGGACGGCGTCGTCACCGTGCCGGGTCCGCGGGCCGGGGAGATCCACGCCGCGGCCCGCACCAAACTCGCGAAGGAGGCCGCCGAGTCCCTGGACGACTGGGAGGCGGCCCACCGCGCCCGCATCGACAAGATCCTGGCGGGCCAGGGCTACGAGGGCTGATCATCGTAGGAAGAGGCTCCTCTTCCTCGATGTCGACGGAACCCTGATCCCCTTCGGCAGTCCGGGACCGTACCTGTCGTACGACTCGCCGTGTGAGCCGGTGTGGGCGACGACCTGGATGGACGAGGCGAACGCGTTGGTCGCGCCCTGGCTGGGGCTGCCCCCGCTACCGCCGCGCCCCCTGGTGGACTGGGCTCGCGGCCGTTCGTTCGTGTGGGTCGATGACGAGATCACGGACGCCGATCGGGCCTGGGTGGCGGGGCATCATCCCGGGGCCGCCCTCGTGCACCGCGTCGATCACCGGTACGGGCTCACCGGCGCCGGTCTCGAGCTGGTGGCCGCGTGGGTCGGAGGGAGTCCAGCCAGGTTGTGAGGCGGGCGCCCTCGCGGGTCATCACGGTTGGGTCGCGTAGGGCGTTGGTCAGTAGGGACATGCCCTGGTAGGCGCCGACCAGGGTCAGTGCCAGGGCGTCGGGGTCGGGCTGGTCCAGTTCGCGGAACTGGTCGGCCACCCAGGCCAGCAGCCGGCGCAGCAGCCTGCCCGCCTCCGCGTCGAGGCCGCCGTCGGCCGGGCGCTTGCCGAGTTCGGCGGCGAGGGTGCCGGTGGGGCAGCCGTAGCGGGCGGCGAGGTCCCGCTGTGCGACCCAGCCCGCGACCAGGGCCTTGAGGCGCTCGCGCGGGTCGGGCAGGCGGTCCAACTCGGCGGTGACACGGCTCAGTTGGTCGCCGTGCTCGGCGAGTGCGGCGGCGACCAGGTCGTCCTTGGTCTTGAAGTAGTAGTAGACGTTCCCCGTCGGGACGCCCGCCGCCTGAGCGATGTCGGCGATGGTCGTCCGCTCGACGCCCTGCCGGTGCACGACATCGGCCGCGGCGGCCATCAGCCGGCGCCGCTTGTCCAGGGCCGTCCTCGTCCGCGCGCTCTGTGAGTTGGTCACCCGACTGACTATACGGCCGTGCGTGTGCTAGCGTCCTGGGAGTGAGTTAGTCGTCTGACTGACTCACTTCGCTTCCACAGCCCCTGGGGGACAGCCATGTTCGTAGTCACCGGTGCCACCGGAAACGTCGGGCGCACTCTCGTACGACTGCTCGTCGCCGCCGGCGAGGAGGTGACCGCCGTGGCCCGCCAGGTCACCGCGGCCGACGTCCCGCCCGGCGTGCGCGCCGTCGCCGCCGACCTGGGCGACGTCGAGAGCCTTCGGCCGGCACTGCGGGGCGCCCGGGCCGTGTTCCTGCTGGTCGCGGGGGAGGACCCGGAGGGGATCGTGGGCGCGGCCAAGGCGGCCGGCGTGGCGCGGATCGTGCTGCTGTCCAGCCAGGGCGCCGGCACCCGGCCGGACGCCTACGCGCACGCGGCCCGCTTCGAGGCGGCCGTACGGAACTCGGGGCTGGAGTGGACCGTCCTGCGCTCCGGCGGCCTGGCCTCCAACGCGCTCGCCTGGGCCGAGCCGATCCGGCGGCACCGCACCGCCGCCGCGCCCTTCGCGGACGTGGCCCTGCCCTTCGTCGACCCCGACGACGTGGCCGCGGTCGGCGCCGCCGTCCTGCGCGAGCCGGGACACGCCGGCGCCGTCTACACCCTCACCGGCCCCGCCCCGACCACCCCGCGCGAGCGCGCCGCCGCCGTCGCCGACGCCCTCGGCGAACCGGTGCGCTTCCAGGAGCAGACCCGGGCCGAGGCCCACGCGCAGCTGTCCCGCTTCATGCCGCCGCCCGTCGTCGAGGGCACGCTGGCCGTGCTGGGCGAACCGACCGGCGAGGAGCGCCGGGTGAGCCCGGACGTGGAGCGCGTCCTCGGACGCGCCCCCCGTCCCTTCGCGCAGTGGGCCGCCCGCAACGCCGGGGCGTTCCGCTGAGCGGCCCTCCGCTGCCCCGCCTCCCCGGTCAGGCGCCGACGTACTTCGCCAGGTGCTCCGCCGTGAGCGTCGAGCGGGCCGCCACCAGCTCGGCGGGCGTGCCCTCGAAGACGACCCGGCCGCCGTCGTGGCCGGCGCCCGGTCCGAGGTCGATGATCCAGTCGGCGTGGGCCATGACCGCCTGGTGGTGCTCGACGACGATGACGGACTTGCCGGAGTCGACGAGCCGGTCCAGCAGGCCGAGGAGCTGCTCGACGTCGGCGAGGTGGAGACCGGCCGTCGGCTCGTCGAGGACGTAGATCCCGCCCTTCTCGGCCATGTGCGTGGCGAGCTTGAGGCGCTGGCGCTCACCGCCGGAGAGGGTGGTGAGCGGCTGGCCCAGGGTGAGGTAGCCGAGTCCGACGTCGGCAAGGCGGCCGAGGACCGCGTGGGCGGCCGGGGTGCGCGCCTCGCCGGAGCCGAAGAACTCCAGCGCCTCGGACACCGGCATCGCCAGCACCTCGCTGATGTCCCGGCCGCCGAGGCGGTACTCGAGCACCGACGCGTCGAACCGCTTGCCCTCGCACTCCTCGCACACCGTCGCCACCCCGGCCATCATCGCCAGGTCGGTGTAGATCACGCCGGCGCCGTTGCAGGACGGGCAGGCGCCCTCGGAGTTGGCGCTGAACAGGGCCGGCTTGACGCCGTTGGCCTTGGCGAACGCCTTGCGGATCGGTTCGAGCAGACCCGTGTACGTCGCCGGGTTGCTGCGCCGCGAACCGCGGATGCCGCCCTGGTCGACCGAGACCACGCCCGCGCCGGCCGGGATCGACCCGTGCACCAGCGAGCTCTTGCCCGACCCGGCGACCCCGGTGACCACGCACAGCACCCCGAGGGGCACGTCGACGTCGACGTTCCGCAGGTTGTGCGTGTCGGCGCCGCGGATCTCCAGCGTGCCGGTGGCCTTGCGCACCGTCTCCTTCAGCCCGGCCCGGTCGTCGAGGTGGCGGCCGGTGACCGTACCGGAGGCGCGCAGCCCCTCGACGGTGCCCTCGAAGCAGACGCTGCCCCCGGCCGTCCCGGCGCCGGGGCCGAGGTCGACCACGTGGTCGGCGATCGCGATGACCTCCGGCTTGTGCTCCACGACCAGCACCGTGTTGCCCTTGTCGCGCAGCCGCAGCAGCAGCTCGTTCATGCGCTGGATGTCGTGCGGGTGCAGACCGATGGTCGGCTCGTCGAAGACGTACGTCACATCCGTGAGCGAGGAGCCGAGGTGGCGGATCATCTTGGTGCGCTGCGCCTCACCGCCCGACAGGGTGCCCGAGGGCCGCTCCAGCGACAGATAGCCGAGGCCGATCTCCACGAAGGAGTCGAGGGTCTGCCGGAGCGCCGAGAGCAGCGGCGCCACCGACGGCTCGTCCAGCCCGCGCACCCACGCGGCCAGGTCGCTGATCTGCATCGCGCAGGCGTCGGCGATGCTGATGCCGGCGATCTTCGAGGAGCGGGCGGCCTCGGTGAGCCGGGTGCCCTCGCAGTCGGGGCAGACGGTGAAGGTGACCGCGCGGTCCACGAACTCCCGGATGTGCGGCTGCATGCCCTCCCGGTCCTTGGAGAGCATCGACTTCTGGATGCGCGGGATCAGACCCTCGTAGGTCATGTTGATGCCCGCGATCTTCATCCGGGTCGGCTCGCGGTGCAGGAAGTCGTACAGCTCCTTCTTGGTGTACTTGCGGATCGGCTTGTCCGGGTCGAAGAAGCCGGACTCGATGTAGAGGCGGGAGTTCCAGCCGCCGCCCTTGTACCCGGGCACCGTGATCGCGCCCTCGGCCAGCGACTTGGAGTCGTCGTAGAGCTGGGCGAGGTCGAGGTCGGTGACGTTGCCCCGGCCCTCGCAGCGCGGGCACATGCCGCCGGTGATGCTGAAGCTGCGCCGCTCCTTCACCTTCTGCCCGGCGCGCTCGACGGTCACCGCGCCGGCGCCGCTGATCGAGGCGACGTTGAAGGAGAACGCCTTGGGCGAGCCGATGTGCGGGGTGCCGAGCCGGCTGAAGAGGATACGCAGCATGGCGTTGGCGTCGGTGGCGGTGCCGACGGTGGAGCGCGGGTCGCTGCCGAGCCGCTGCTGGTCGACGGTGATCACGGTGGTCAGCCCGTCGAGTACGTCGACCTCGGGCCGCGCCAGCGTCGGCATGAAGCCCTGCACGAACGCGCTGTACGTCTCGTTGATCAGCCGCTGCGACTCGGCGGCGATCGTGTCGAACACCAGCGAGCTCTTGCCCGAGCCGGAGACGCCCGTGAACACCGTCAGCCGGCGCTTGGGGATCTCGATGCTGACGTCCTTGAGGTTGTTCTCGCGCGCGCCGTGCACGCGGATGAGGGCGTGGCTGTCGGCGACGTGCGGCGCGGCGGCCCGCGCGTCTGCCTTCGTGGCCGTGCTCATCGTGTCTCCTCCGTCGGGCGGGCGTGGTCGGGTGGCGTGGCAGTCACGCTAAGCGCAGGAGGGGCCCCGGCGCTTCTCGAATCCTGATCTGTCCTCTCCTTCGGATCCTTCGGACTCCGTTGCCTGCGGATGTCACGCGCGCGCTTCCGCCGGTGTCTTCATGCCGAACAGCCACCGAGCACATCCGTATCCGTTCCGTGAGTCCCCGAGGGAGAACACCATGGCGCTCCGCGTTCCGAAGGCCGAGATCGCACCCGAGGTCAGCGAGAGCATGATCAAGCAGTTCGGGGTCGTGCCGGCGCCCCTGGAGGCGACCTGGCACCAGCCCGACGTCGCCCGCACCGCGCAGGAGATGGGGGCCGGCGTCCAGGCGTGGGACAAGGCCGACGAGAGCCTGAAGTCGTTCGCGCACATGGCCGTCGCCGCGCAGGTCGGCTGCGGCTGGTGCCTGGACATCAACTACTTCATGGCGCAGAACAAGAACCTCGACCTGACCAAGGCGAGCCAGGTGCCGCGCTGGCGCGAGTCGGACGTGTTCACGCCGCTGGAGCGGGACGTGCTGGAGTACGCCGAGGCGATGACGGTGACCCCGACCGCCGTCACCGACGAACTCGCGGCCCGCCTGCTGGACCGGCTCGGCCCGGCCGCGCTGGTCGAGCTGACCGCGGCGATCGCCTTCGCCAACTTCGCGACCAGGAACAACACGGCCCTCGGCATCGGCTCGCAGGGCTTCTCCGACGCCTGCGAGATCCCACTGGCGACCCGCCCGGAGCAGCCGGCGGCGGCCCCCACGGCATGACCGACAACCCGGCCCCGACCAACGGCACACCACCGGAGCCCCCCTCGCCCCCCGACCGCACCCCAGCCGGAAACCCATCGGTTCTTGGCCAGGGTGCGGGGGTGGGGGTGGGGGAGTCATCGGCTCTTGGCCAGGGTGCGGGGGTGGGGGAGTCATCGGCTCTTGGCCAGAGTGCGGGGGTGGGGGAGTCATCGGCTCTTGGCCAGAGTGCCAGGGTCGGGGAGTCATCGGCCCGGCGCCAGGACGCCCCGGTCGGGGAGTCATCTGCCCCTGGCCAGGGCGTCCGGGCTGGGGAGTCATCGGCCGTTGGCCAGGGCGCCCCGGTCGGGGACTCATCTGCCCCTGGCCAAGGCGCCGGGGCTGGGGAGGCATCCGCTCTTCACCAAGGCGCCCCAGCCGGAAACCCATCCGCCCCCCACCAAGATGCCCGGGCTGGGGAGTCATCGGCCCTTGGCCAGGGCGTCCGGGCTGGGGAGGCATCCGCTCTTCACCAAGGCGCCCCGGTCGGGGACCCATCCGTCCTGCGCCAGGGCGCCCCGGTCGGGAGCCCATCCGTCCTGCGCCAGGGCGCCTCGGTCGGGGACTCATCCGCCGTGTGCCAGGGCGCCTCGGTCGGGAGCCCATCCGCCGTGTGCCAGGGCGCTTCGGCCGGGGACCCATCCGCCCTGCGCCAGGGCGCCTCGGTCGGGGACCCATCCGCCCTGCGCCAGGGCGCCCCGGTCGGGAGCCCATCCGCCCTGCGCCAGGGCGCCCCAGCCGGGGACCCATCCGCCCTCCACCAAGGCGTCCGGGCCGGAGAGTCATCCGTCCCGCGCCAAGGCGCCCCGGCCGGGGACCCTTCCGTCTCCCGTCGCCGTGTACCGGACCACGTCACCTCGTCCGAGGACCCCTTCGTCGTCCACCGTGCGCTTCTCTTCACGGTCGCCTACGAGTTGCTCGGGTCGGTGGCCGACGCGGAGGACGTGGTGCAGGAGTCCTGGCTGCGCTGGGCCGGCGTGGACCGTGCCCGGGTGCGTGACCCGCGGTCGTACCTGGTCCGCACCGTCACCCGCCAGTCGCTCAACCGGCTGCGCTCGCTCGCGCGCCGGCGCGAGGACTACGTCGGCGAGTGGCTGCCGGAACCCCTGCTGACCAGCCCCGACGTCGCCGAGGACGTGGAGCTCGCGGAGAGCGTGTCGATCGCGATGCTCACCGTCCTGGAAACCCTCGGGCCGACGGAACGGGCGGTCTTCGTCCTGCGCGAGGTCTTCGACCTGCCGTACGACGAGATCGCGGAGGCGGTGGGGAAGTCCGCGCCGACGGTACGGCAGATCGCGCGCCGGGCCCGCGAGCACGTGGCGGCGCGCCGGCCGCGGGTGCGGGTGAGCCGGTCCGAGCAGCGGGAGGTGGTGGACCGCTTCCTGGCCGCCCTGCGCACCGGGCACCTGCAGGAGCTGCTGGCGGTCATGGCGCCGGACGTGGTGATGATCGCCGACGGTGGCGGTGTGGTGCCCGCCGCCCTGACCCCCCTGCACGGCGCCGAGACGATCGCGCAGCTGCTCGCCCGGGCGCACCGGGCGGTGGACGTCTTCGAGGCGACCGCCGTCCACCTCAACGGCGCCCCCGCCGGCCGCCTGGACCTCGACGGCGTTCCCACGGCGGTCAGCGTCACGGTGGAGGAGGGCCGTATCACCCGCATCCACGTGGTGCGCAACCCCGGCAAGCTCACCCGCCTGGACGAACCGGTCGACCTCAGCAGAGAGCCGGCCCCCTGACGGCCTCGGCGATCCGCGAGGCGGCCTGCTCCGGCGTGATGTGCGTGGTGTCGACGACCTCGGCCGCCGCGTGCAGCCAGGAGCGGGCCGCCTCGGCGTACGGCTCCAGGTGGGCGAGCCGGAACGTGGAGGGTCCGAGCACCGTGTCCTTCTCGATGCGCCCGCGCAGCGTGTCCTGATCGGCGTGCAGGACGAAGTGCCGTACCGGAATGGAGTGCCGGGCCAGGCCCGCGCTGATCTCACGCCAGTACTCCTCGACCAGGATCGTCATCGGCACCACGAGCGTGCCGCCGGCGTAGTCGAGGACGCGCCGGGCGGTCTCGACGACGAGCGGCCGCCACGGCGGCCAGTGCTGGAAGTTCTTCGTCCCGCGGCCCGGCAGCGCCGGCCTGATGTCCATGAGCGTCTCGCCGACCTTCTCGGCGTCGAACACCCGCGAACCCGGAATCAGTTGCTGCACCAGCGGACCGGTCGTCGACTTGCCCGCGCCATGGGTGCCGTTGATCCATACGATCACGGCCCCGAGGCTAGCCCCGCACCGGCCCCGAGTGACACGGCGCACTATTGCAAGCACCTGCTTGCAATAGTTAGCGGACGGGTGCACAGTGGAGGCATGGCATCGCTCAACGTCGGCAATCTCGGTGAGTACCTGCGCGAGCAGCGGCGCAACGCGCAGCTGTCGCTCAGGCAGCTCGCCGACGCCGCCGGGGTGTCCAATCCGTATCTGAGCCAGATCGAGCGCGGGCTGCGCAAGCCGAGCGCGGAGGTGCTCCAGCAGGTCGCCAAGGCGCTGCGGATCTCCGCCGAGACGCTGTACGTGCGCGCCGGCATCCTCGACGCCGAGCGGGACCGGGACGAGGTGGAGACCCGCGCGGTCATCCTCGCCGATCCCACGCTGAACGAGCGGCAGAAGCAGGTGCTGCTGCAGATCTACGAGTCCTTCCGCAAGGAGAACGGATTCGGGACCGGGACGGCGGACGAGACGGCCGAGGCCGCGCAGACGAACGAGGCGGTCGCCGAGGCCGTCGCGTCCGGCGACGGTGCGGTGGACTCCGAGGACGCCGACGCGGTCGTACGACGTACCCGCAAGGCTCCCCAGACCCGCACGTCCGCCCCGCGCCGCACCCGCACGTCCGACGGCGGCGACGCCGAACCGCACGATCCGCACGACCCGCAGCAGTCCGCCGGCTGACCGGACCGCGCGGCCCCGAAACCCTCAGCTGAAAGCGACCGGGAAGGACCATGGCCATGGCCATCACCGACGACCTCCGCAAGACCCTCAGCGACCCGACGCCGCTCTACTTCGCCGCCGGCACCGCCGACCTCGCCCTCCAGCAGGCGAAGAAGGTGCCCGGCCTGGTGGAGCAGCTGCGCGCCGAGGCCCCGGCCCGGATCGAGGCCGTCCGCAACACCGACCCCAAGGCCGTCCAGGAGAAGGCCGCCGCCCGCGCGAAGGAGGCGCAGGCCCGCGTCAAGGAGACGCAGGAGTCCCTCCAGGCCAAGGTCAACGAGTTCCTCAGCACCCTCGACGGCGACTTCAAGAAGATCGGCGCCACCCTCGACGCCGACCTTAAGAAGTTCGGCGAGGCCGCCCAGGACATCGCCCTGCGCGGTGTGGGCGTCGCCGCCGAGTACGCCGTGAAGGCCCGCGAGACCTACGAGAAGGTCGCCGAGCACGGCGAGCAGGCCGTGCGCACCTGGCGCGGCGAGGCCGCCGAGGGCATCGAGAACGTGGCCGAGGAGGTCGAGGAGCTGGCCGTGGCCGTGGAGCCGAAGGCCGAGCCCGTCGAGGTCAAGGACAAGCCGAAGCCCGCCGAGGCCAAGGCCGAGCCCGCCCCCGCGAAGAAGGCCGCCGCCAAGAAGGCGCCGGCCCGCAAGACGACGGCGAAGAAGACCACGCCGCCGGCGAAGTAAGAAGTCGAGAACAGCCGAGGCAAGACGCAAGGACGGCCGGAGCAGGAACGGACGCGCAACAAGCGACGCGGGCCGGGCACTTACCGAGTGCCCGGCCCGTTGTCCGGGTAGCGGGGTTCCGGGACGGGGTACGGTGACCGCGTAGGGACGAGCCGAGTCGGGTGGTGGACGTTGTGCTGATGCAGGGGTTCGCAGGGTTCATGTGGCTGCTGAGCATGGCCCTGATCCTTTTCAGCGGTTTCGCGCTGTTCGACGCCGCGATCCGCCGCGAGGACGCCTACCGTGCGGCCGACAAGCAGACGAAGCCGTTCTGGCTGATCATCCTCGGGCTCGCCTTCGTGGTGAACCTGATCTTCAACATCCTGTCGTTCCTGCCGATCATCGGCCTCATCGCGACCATCGTGTACATGGTCGACGTCCGTCCGGCCGTCCGCGCCATCTCCGGCGGAGGCGGCCGGGGCAGGCGCGGCTCCAGCAGCGACGGCCCGTACGGCCCGTGGAACGGCGGCCGCTGACAGCGCCGGCCCGACGCCCCTCGAACCGGCGAGCCGTCCGGTCGCTCAGACCCCCCGCTCCCGGTCGAGCAGCAGGACCGCCACGTCGTCCGTCAGTTCGCCGCCGTTCATCTCCCGCACCTCGTTCACGGCCGCCCGCAGCAGGGCCTCACCCCGCAGGCCCTCGGCGAGCTGCCGTCGGACCATCTCGACCATGCCGTCCTGCCCGAGCCGCTCGCGCCCCGCGCCGACGTGCCCCTCGATGAGCCCGTCCGTGTAGAGCATCAGGCTCCACTCCCGCCCCAGCTCCACCTGCATCCGCGGCCACCGGGCCCCGGGCAGCAGCCCCAGCGCGGGCCCGTTGTTGTCGTACGGCAGCAGCTGCGCGCCCAGCCCCGGCCGCACCAGCAGCGGCGACGGATGCCCGGCCAGGCACAGTCCGGCCCGCCGCCCGTCGGCGGCGATGTCGACCGTGCACAGCGTGGCGAAGATCTCGTCGTCGGACCGCTCGTGTTCGAGCACCTCCTGCAGGGTCCCGAGCAACTGGTCCCCGCACAGCCCCGCCAGGGTCAGCGCCCGCCACGCGATCCGCAGCTCCACCCCGAGCGCCGCCTCGTCGGGCCCGTGCCCGCAGACGTCGCCGATCATGGCGTGCACGGTGCCGTCGGGCGTGCGGACGACGTCGTAGAAGTCCCCGCCCAGCAGCGCGCGCGAGCGCCCCGGCCGGTAGCGGGCCGCGAACCGCAGCGAGGAGCCCTCCAGCAGCGGCGTGGGCAGCAGCCCGCGCTCCAGCCGGCGGTTCTCCTGCGCGCGCACCCGGCCCTCGGCCAGCCTCCGCTCGGCAGTGTCGGAACGTTTCCTCTCCACGGCGTACCGGATCGCGCGGCTCAGCAGCCGCCCGTCCAGCTCGTCCCGGAAGAGATAGTCCTGGGCGCCCACGCGCACCGCTTCTGCGGCCCGCTCGGCGTCACCGGAGGCGGTCAGCGCCAGCACGGCCTGCCGGGGCGCCAGCTCCAGCACATGCCGCAGCACGGCGAGCTCGTCCTCCTCGCCGGCGCGGCCCGGGGCCGGCAGCGCGAGGTCGAGCAGGATGCAGTGGACGTCGTCGGTCAGCAGCCGCTCGGCCTCGGTGAGGTTGCGGGCGGTGCGGACGCGGATGGGCTTGCCGGAGGAGTCCTGCAGCTCGGGCAGGGCCGTCGAGCCGCCCGGATCGTCCTCGATCAGCAGCAGCGTCAGATGTGTGGTGGCGGCGTTGTTCTCGACCGTGGCTTCCTTGCGCGGGGTCTGTTCCGTGGAGGTCGCCTGACCACTCTCCGCGGCCGGGATCTCTCTCTGCCGCGGTATGGGTACGGGCATCGTCCTGGATTCCTTCCCTCCCCCCGAGGGCATGGCGGGGCGAGGGACCTCGACCCACCGACGGGGACCATAGCGGTACTCGGCGGGCCAGCGGAATGGTGTGGGCCACGCCCCTTGGCAGGCGGCCACCGTCATATGCCGCGATCCGTACCGCAGTTGGACAGGGCACCCCACCAGCGAGGATGACGAACGTCACGTCCCAGGGGCGTTTGAGGACCCGCCGACGTGACCGGGCCCACGTGGCCCGGCTCACGCGTCGGGCCGCACCACGCCGAGGATCGGCATGGACCCGGCGCCCGCGATCGTCACGGTCCGCCCCGGCCGCGGGGCGTGCACGATGGCCCCGTCCCCCACGTACATCCCCACATGACTGGCGTCATCGAAGTAGATGACGAGATCCCCCGGCCGCATGTCCTTGACGTCCACGTGCTTGAGCTGTTTCCACTGCTCCTGCGAGGTCCGCGGAATCGGGTGCCCGGCGTGCAGCCAGGCCTGGGACGTCAGCCCCGAGCAGTCGTACGAGTCGGGCCCCTCGGCGCCCCACACGTACGGCTTCCCGATCTGCGCCGTGGCGAACTCCACGGCCTTCTTCCCGGACTCGGACGCCTTGCTGCTGATCTCCTTCAGCACGCCGGTGTCCAGCCAGGCGGTCTGCGCCCGGTGGGCGGCGGCCTCCTCCAGCTTGGCGAGCCGCTCCTTCTCCTTCTTCTCCAGCCGGGATTCGAGCTTCTCGGCCGCGGCGATCTGCGCCTTGATCCTCTTCCGGGCGGCGTCCTTGGCCTTCCTGCCGGCCTCCAGCTTCTTCCACTGGGCGGAGGCGTCCGCGGCGTACTGCCGCAAGTCGTTCCGCGTACGGGTGACTTCCGCGATGAGGGCCTTGGCCGCCCGCTCACCCTGCAACACCCGCCCGGCCCCGTCCAGGAACTCCTGCGGATCGTCACTGAGCAACAACCGCGCCTCGTCCGGCACCCCGCCACTGCGGTACTGCGCGGCGGCGGCCGCCCCGGCCCGCTCCTTCAGCGCGTCGAGCCGCTTCTGTTCCGCAACGATCTTCCTGGCCAGGGAGACGATCTCGGCGGACTGCTTCCGCGCCTTCTCCTCGGCGGCGTTGTAGGCGTCCGTGGCCACCGCGGCATCGTGATAGAGCCGGTCGAGCCGCTGGCGTACGGCCTCAAGGTCCTTGGTGCTGACGGCAGTCGCCGGCGGAGTCGGATCCGGACTGGCGAAGGCCGTACCCGGGGCGGCCAGCACAGTGACCGCACAGACCACGGTGACCGCCGTCGCGAGAAGTCCGCCCTTGCCCACTGCCATGTCACTTCCCCCACAACCTGATTGACCGTCAGTAACTTACGGCGCCCGGGGGATCGTGCCACGCCACAGCGCAAAACGACAGAGCACACCCCCCACCACATCCCCCGGCGCGACGATCTCCCCACCTTCTGTGACGAACGACTCAGGAAGGTCGTTCCTCACCCCCGCGGAGCCAACGCCTCCCACCGCACGGTCACTTCCCCCTGCCGCCACCGCACCGGCCCGTCCACCACGGGCCAGTCACCGGAGAGATCCCGCACTGCTCGTATCCACCGCTGCCGGGCGCCGTAGGAGGCGTAGGGCGCGGCGGCGGCCCAGGCCCGGTCGAAGTCCCGCAGGAAGGCGTGCACCGGCTCGCCGGCCACGTTCCGGTGAATCAACGCCTTCGGCAGCCGCTCGGCGAGATCGGACGGCCGCTCCAGCGACCCCAGCCGGGCGGCGAAGGTGACCGTACGAGGCCCGTCGCCGCCCAACGCCACCCACACATGCCGCCGCCCGACCTCGTCACAGGTCCCCTCGACGACAAGCCCCCCGACGGCCAGCCGCGCACACAGCCGCTCCCAAACCCCCCGGACCTCCCCCTCCTCGTACTGCCGCAGCACATTGGCGGCGCGCACCAGCAGGGGCCGCTCCGGAATCGGGATCTCGAAGCCACCGTGCCGGAACGAGAGCCCCTCCCGCTCATAGGGTCTGGCGGCCACCACCCGGGCGGGCTCGATCTCCACCCCGACCACCCGCACGCCGGGTGCCACCCGCCGCAGCCGCCCGAGCAGCTCCACGGCGGTCCAGGGCGCGGCCCCGTACCCCAGATCCACGGCCACCGCCTCCCCGGCCCGCCGCAACACGGGCCCGTGCACGGCGGCGATCCACCGGTCCATCCGACGCAGCCGATTGGGATTGGTGGTCCCGCGGGTGACGGAGCCCACGGGCCGGGTCACAGCACGGGAGGTCATACGTACGAGGGTATGCGGCTTCCAGGGGCCACCACCCGCACGGGCCGCCGCAGGCATCGTCCACCCCACCCGCACCCCCAACGCGCTGCCGCCCCGAACAGTTGAGCGATCTCCGGTAATGCCTCGGCAAAAACCGGGGCACCCGGAATGGGAAGCGGTCCCTCCGCTGTTGGACCCCCTTGGAGGGCGCCCCACACCCTCCCCACGGCATGCCCGCAGCAAGGAGGAACGCCACGTGAGCCAGTACGTCAGCAGGCTCGGGCGTCGCTCTCCGGCCACGCCCCCGCGGCTCAGGCTCCACCGCCGCCCCCGCCGCGTGGCCATGCTCTCCGTGCACACGTCCCCCCTCCACCAGCCCGGCACCGGCGACGCGGGCGGCATGAACGTCTACATCGTCGAACTGGCCCAACGCCTCGCCGCGCTCAACATCGAGGTGGAGATCTTCACCCGGGCCACCACCGCCGCCCTGCCTCCCACCGTGGAACTGGCCCCCGGCGTCCTGGTCCGCCACGTGGACGCCGGCCCCTACGAGGGCCTCGCCAAGGAGGACCTCCCCGCCCAGCTCTGCGCCTTCACCCACGGCGTGATGCAGGCGTGGGCCGGCCACCGCCCCGGCTACTACGACCTCGTCCACTCCCACTACTGGCTCTCGGGCCACGTCGGCTGGCTCGCCGCCCAACGCTGGGGCGTCCCCCTCGTGCACGCCATGCACACCATGGCCAAGGTCAAGAACGCCAACCTGGCCGACGGCGACACCCCCGAGCCCGCCGCCCGCGTCATCG
Organism: Streptomyces sp. 7R007; assembly: GCF_054850255.1. Lineage (NCBI taxonomy): Bacteria > Bacillati > Actinomycetota > Actinomycetes > Kitasatosporales > Streptomycetaceae > Streptomyces > Streptomyces sp. 7R007. The sequence goes on from NZ_JBTWMV010000006.1 coordinate 88,406, forward strand.
GCGAGACCCAGATCGTCGCCGCCGCGGACCGGCTGATCGCCAACACCGAGGAGGAGGCGGCCGAACTCGTACGCCACTACAGCGCCGCCCCCGAGAAGGTCGCCGTCGTCCACCCCGGCGTCAATCTCGACCGCTTCCGCCCGGCGGACGGCCGAGCCGCCGCGCGGGCCCGCCTGGACCTGCCCCAGGACGCCCTGATCCCGCTCTTCGCCGGCCGCATCCAGCCCCTGAAGGCGCCGGACATCCTCCTGCGCGCCGTGGCGGTCCTCCTCGACGACCGCCCCGACCTCCGCTCCCGCATCGTCGTACCGGTCGTCGGCGGCCCCAGCGGCAGCGGCCTCGCCAAACCGGAGGGCCTGCAGAAGCTCGCCGCCCGCCTGGGCATCGCGGACGTCGTGCGCTTCCGCCCGCCCGTCGACCAGGACCAGCTGGCGGACTGGTTCCGAGCGGCGTCCCTGCTGGTGATGCCGTCGTACAGCGAGTCCTTCGGCCTGGTGGCCATAGAGGCCCAGGCCACCGGCACCCCGGTCCTCGCGGCGGCGGTGGGCGGCCTCCCCGTGGCGGTCCAGGACACCCGCACCGGCTTCCTCGTGCAGGGCCACAACCCGGCCGACTACGCCCGCGTCCTGGGCGCCTTCGCCGACGACCCCGCCCTCACGCCGCGCCTGGGCGAGGCCGCGGCGCGCCACGCCCGCTCGTTCGGCTGGGACACGGCGGCGGCCGCGACGGCGGACGTGTACACCGCGGCGATCCAGTCCCACCGCCGTCGCGTACGCTCCCACCATGGGTGACGCAACGGAAGCGAGCACGGAGACGGCGGTCCGGGCCATCGAGTCGACGCTCAAGGACGCCGAACTCGACTACGAGAGCCCGGCCCCCGGCAACTACGTCGTCAAACTCCCCGGCACCCGCAAGCTCTCCACCACGGTCTCGCTCCTCGTGGGCCGCCACTCCCTCTCCCTCAACGCCTTCGTCATCCGCCACCCCGACGAGAACGAAGAGGGCGTGCACCGCTGGCTCCTGGAGCGCAACCTCAAGCTGTACGGCATCAGTTACGCGGTGGACCACCTCGGCGACATCTACGTCACCGCCAGGCTCCCCCTCTCCGCCGTCACCCCCGACGAGGTCGACCGCCTCCTCGGCCAGGTCCTGGAGGCGGCGGACGGCAGCTTCAACACGCTGCTGGAGCTGGGTTTCGCCTCGGCGATCCGCAGGGAGTACGAGTGGCGGGTCTCCCGCGGCGAGTCGACGCGCAACCTGGACGCGTTCACGCACCTGACCCAGCGGTCCGCCGACTGAATTCTGGTCCGCACCAACCAACCCCCTGCGCGAAGTCTTCCTCAACCGCAGGGTCCGTGGCATGCTCACGCTCGACGCACATCTGAACGTCGTTCACATCCATGAAAAGGCACCATGGAAGGACGTACGGACATGAGCCCCGCGCACGACCCGGGCGTGACCAGGAGAACGGTGCTGTACGGAGCGGCCGCACTGGTCGCACCCGTCCACGCCGCCACGCCGAAGTCCCCGTCGCCGCAACCCGCCTCCCTCTGGCGGGAGTTCACCCGGACTCCCTACACCCACCCGCAGATCCCGTACATCGCCCGATCCGGCTACCGGTCCGGCACCCCCCGCTTCCCACGCCGCCCCGTCGTGGCCGACGTACGCGACCACGGCGCCGTGCCGGACGGCACCACGGACTGCGCCCCCGCGATCAACCGTGCCATCGCCGCTGCCGGAAGGGCCGGCGGTGGCACGGTCACCATCCCGCCCGGCACTTTCCGCATCGACGGCCTGATCCACATCGGATACGACAACGTCGTACTGCGGGGCGCCGGGAGCGTCCGGACCACCCTCTACGCCACCAGGAGCCTCACCGAGCTCATCGGCGTCTACGGCTCCCGCTACGGCGGCACCAAGTCGGCCTGGTCCTGGGCCGGCGGCCTGATCTGGCTCTGCCCGAACGCCCGTTGGGACTCCCTGGTCGCCGCCGTCAAGGCACAGACCTGGCCGTTCGAGGGCTGGACCGGGAACCGGCGGGACGAGTGGCGGACGCTCACCGCCGTCGCCCCCGCCCGCCAGGGCGACCGGACGGTCACCGTCGCCGACCCCTCCGCCCTGCGCCCCGGCCGCCTGGTCCTGCTCCGCGTCGCCGACGACCCGGCCCACACGCTCCTGCAGCACATGGCGGGCGGCGGCCCGGGCCCTGCGGCCTACTACTGGGAGGACAAGACCAAGCTCCTGTCCTACGTCCCCTACGAATGGCCCGTGCGCATCACCGCGCTCCACGGCCACCACGCCACCCTGGAACGCCCGCTCCCGGTGGACCTCCGCCCCGAATGGGACCCCCAGTTCACCACGCACGTAAGGGAGTTGACGGGCTCCGGCGTCGAAGGGATCACCCTCCACGTCATGGAGACGCCCCAGTCACCGCACCTCCTCGACAAGGGCTACAACGGCGTCGTCCTGCAGTGCGCGTACGACTGCTGGGCGGACGACGTCACCGTCCGCAACGTCGACAACGGCTTCGGCCTGGTCGCGGCCTCCGCCTGCACCCTGCGCCGCACCCGCGTGGGCGGCCGTGGCTCGCACCACCCCTACTTCTGCCGCGAGGGCTCGCACGACAACCTGGTCGAGGACTTCACCGTCGAGGACCGCACGGTCCCCGCCCCCGACGGCACCCAGCTCCACGGCATCAACGTCGAGGGCCTGTCCTCCCACAACGTCTGGTCCCGCGGCGACATGCGGATGGGCACCTTCGACTCCCACCGCGGCCTGCCCTTCGCCAACGTCCGCACCGACATCACGGTGAACAACAACGGCCGCCACGGCGGCGACGCCAACGCCGGCCCCCTCTTCGGCGCCCGCTTCACGCACTGGAACATCCGCGTCACCAACGGCCGCGCGGGCCTGATGAAACTCGACGCCCTGGCCCCGTACTCGGCGACGGTCGGCCTCAACGAGGTCACGGAGTTCGACCAGACCGACGTCCCCGACTTCACCGGCGACCTGCACACGCGGCTGGAGCTGTACCCGACGACCGACGTCGTCCGGCCCGGGAACCTGTACGAGGCTCAGCGCAGGACGTCGTAGCCGACGAAGGCGAACATCCGCTCGCCGGGCGTCAGTGGCCGGGGCACACCGGTGAAGCGGTGCGCCCCGACGCCGAAGCCGAGGCCCGGTTCGGACACCCACAGACGCTCGAACCCGCGCTCCTCCAGCCAGCCGCACACCCGCGGTACGAGATCGGGCTCGATCTGCCGGCTGCGGGTCCACACGACCGTGCCGCCGGTCCGGCACAGCCGCGTGCAGTACTCCAGCGTCCGTTCCACGTCCGCGTCGGTGATGTTGCCGAGCACACCGCACACGAGGACCAGATCGGCGGGGACCATCCCGGCATAGCTGTCGGTCAGCGAGGCGTCCCCGGCAAACACCTCGACCCCCGGCAGCCCGGCGTCCCGCGCCGCGGCCCGGGCCGCCGCGACGTTGCGCTCGTCCAGCTCGACCAGCCGGGCGCGGACGTCGGCCCGCCGGGGATGGTCGCGCAGGACGCCGATCAGGTCATGGCCCTGGCCCGCGCAGACGCTGACGGCCGTGAGGGGCCCGGGAGGGGCGGTGTCGAGGGCGAGGCGGACTCGGTCCTGGACCACGGCCAGGCGTCGGCTCAGAGGGGAATCCGGGGAGTCGTACCTGCCGTGCCACTCGTGCCAGTCCATACGCGGAGCGTACGGCGCTCAGCCGCGCGCCGCCCGCCGGTATCGCCCCGGCGGCACGCCCACCAACTTCCGGAAATGGCGCGTGAGATGGGACTGGTCGAAGAACCCGGTCGCCGAGGCGGTCTCCGCCGGGCTGCGGCCTTCCAGGAGCAGGCGGCGGGCGCGGTCGACGCGGCGCGAGTTGAGGTACTGGTGCGGGGCGATGCCGTAGGCGGTGCTGAACGCACGTACCAGATGGGCGGGATGGGCCTGGAGCAGCCCCGCCGCCTCCTCCAGCGCCAGTCCCTCGACGAGCCGCGCGTCGAGGAGTTCGCGCAGACGGCGGGCGAGGGCGGGGTCCGGGCGCCGCGGGGCGGTGGGCCGGGGCCGCAGATGGCCGCGCAGCCGCTCGCCGATGAGGGTGAGCCGGCTCGCGGCCTCCAGTTCGTCGCCGGCGTGCCCGAGCGCGGTGTGCAGTTGGCCGACGCGCCGCCGCAGCACGGGGTCCCGCAGGTCGGGGCTGTCGACGGCGGCCCCGATGAGGTCCTCGCCGAGGTGGGTGCCGTCGAGGTACAGGACGCGCTTGCGGAAGCCGTGCGGGGTGGCGGGGGAGCCGTTGTGCGGGACGTGCGGCGGAAGGAGGGTGACCGTGTCGTGCGGGGTGCCGTGCTCGTGCCGGTCCAGGTCGTACCGTACGGCCCCGTCGTCCACGATGAGCAGCGTCCACGCGTCGTGGACGTGCATCGGGTAGGCGTACTCGGTGAAGTGGGCGTGGAAGACCTCGACGACGCCCGTCACGGCCGGGCGCCAGGCGGAGACTTCCTGCCGGGTGGCCATGCAAAGAACGTACAAGACGACGTCGTACGGCGGACGGCAGTCTCACTGCATGAACAGCGTGCACACCGAACCCGTCCGCTTCGACACCAAGATCGCCGTCCTGCTGCGCGGGGACCTGGAGCCCTGGCAGCGCCTGAACGTCACCGCGTTCCTGGTCAGCGGCCTGGGCAGCCAGGTCCCCGAGGTGATCGGGGAGCCGTACGAGGACGCCGACGGAGTGGCGTATCTGCCCATGTTCCGCCAGCCCGTCCTGGTCTTCGAGGGCACGAAGGAGACCCTCACGGCCGCCCACGGCCGCGCCCTCTCCCGCGCCCTGCCCCGCGCCCTCTTCACCTCCGACCTGTTCACCACCGGCCACGACGGCGCCAACCGCGCGGCGGTCCGGGCCGTGCCGACGGCGGAACTGGATCTCGTGGGTCTGTCGGTGTACGGGCCGAAGAACGCGGTGGACAAGGTGCTCAAGGGGGCACGGATGCATCCGTGAGCGCGGCTGCCCGGCGCGTGTGGTGAAGGCCGGCTTCGGCCGGACGAGTCCTAGGCGGCGCCGACCTCGGCCTGCACGGCGCCCGGCTCCTCCGCTTCCGGCTCCTCCGCTGCCGCCTCCTGCCCCGGCAGCCGGCGCATCAGCACCCCGTACCCGGCCGCCGCCACCGTGCCCACGGCCGCGCACGTCCCCCACAGCCAGTCGGCGCCGAAGTGGTCGATCACGAAGCCGGACATCAGCGGGGCGACGAGGGAGGCGACGGCCCAGGAAAGGGTGTACACGCCCTGGTAGCGGCCGCGGCCCTGCACGGGGGAGAGACGGACGACCAGGCCGGTCTGCGTCGGCGCGTTGATCATCTCGCCCAGGGTCCACACGCACACGGTGAGGGCGAAGACGCCGACCGCCCCGGCGAAGGCGGTCAGCCCGAAGCCGTACCCGGCGAGCAGGGCCGAGACCACCAGGAGCCGGCGCGGGTCCCGGTGCTCGATGAGCCGGGTGACCGGGAGCTGCAGCGCGACGATGAGCAGACCGTTGACGGCGATCGCCAGGCCGTAGTCGGCGGGCGTGAAGCCGGCCTCGCCCATCGCGACGGGCAGCCCGACCGAGCCCTGCTGGAAGACGAGGGCGATCAGGAAGGACAGCCCGACGACGCCCATGAAGCGCCCGTCGCGCAGGACGGACCCGAGGCCGACGGTGTCCTCGTGCGCCGACCGGACCGTCTCGGCCGGCTTGGACTCGGGCAGCCTGAGGAAGACGACGACCGCGCAGACCGCCGTCATGCCGGCCTCGATCAGGAAGCCGGCGAGGTAGCTGACCTGCGCGATGAAACCGGCGGCGGCGGAGGAGACGGCGAAGCCGAGGTTGATCGCCCAGTAGTTGAGGGAGAAGGCGCGGACGCGGTCCTCGGGGCGGACGATGTCGGCCATCATCGCCTGCACGGCGGGCCGGGAGGCGTTGGAGGCCATGCCGACGAGGAAGGCGACGGCGGCGATCGCGAGGGGGTCGTGCACGAAGCCGAGCAGGGCGACGGAGACGGCGGTGGACGACTGCGCGATCAGCAGCGTGGGCCGTCTGCCGAGCCGGTCCGTCATCACGCCCGCGCCGACGGACGACACGACTCCGCCGAGGCCGTGCAGGGAGGCGACGAGGCCGGCGTAGGAGGCGGAGTAGCCGCGGTCGAGGGTCAGGTACAGCGCCATGAAGGTGGCGACGAAGGCGCCGAGCCGGTTGACGAGGGTGCTGGTCCACAGCCACCAGAAGGCGCGGGGGAGTCCGGAGACGGTTTCGCGGGCGGCGCGTCTCAGGCTGGCTGCGGACATGGCGGAACCCCCGGGGCGGTAAGTGGCAGGCGAGGCAGTCACAACTTACGAGCGCGGGTGGCGGGGCGGCCAACGAATTAACAGAAGCCGTCAATCGACGAACGGGCGGAAACAGGGACCGAAGGGCCGATCGAGCCCCCTGGACCCGTGGATTACGCTCTGGGGCATGGCCGACGCACCGTACAAGCTGATCCTCCTCCGCCACGGCGAGAGCGAGTGGAACGCGAAGAACCTGTTCACCGGCTGGGTGGACGTCAACCTCAACGAGAAGGGCGAGAAGGAGGCAGTCCGCGGTGGCGAGCTTCTGAAGGACGCCGACCTGCTGCCCGACGTGGTCCACACGTCCCTCCAGAAGCGCGCGATCCGCACGGCGCAGCTGGCCCTGGAGGCCGCCGACCGCCACTGGATCCCCGTCCACCGCTCCTGGCGCCTGAACGAGCGCCACTACGGCGCCCTCCAGGGCAAGGACAAGGCGCAGACGCTCGCCGAGTTCGGCGAGGAGCAGTTCATGCTGTGGCGCCGGTCCTACGACACCCCGCCGCCGCCGCTCGAGGACGGCGCGGAGTGGTCCCAGTCCTCCGACCCCCGCTACGCGACGATCCCGCCGGAGCTGCGCCCGCGCACGGAGTGCCTCAAGGACGTCGTCATCCGCATGCTCCCGTACTGGTACGACGGCATCGTCCCCGACCTCCTGGCCGGCCGCACGGTCCTCGTCGCCGCCCACGGCAACAGCCTGCGCGCCCTGGTCAAGCACCTCGACGGCATCTCGGACGCCGACATCGCGGGCCTGAACATCCCGACGGGCATCCCCCTCTACTACGAGCTGGACACCGACTTCAAGCCGACCACCCCCGGCGGCAAGTACCTCGACCCGGAGGCGGCCGCAGCAGCGATCGAGGCGGTCAAGAACCAGGGCAAGAAGAAGTAACCGCCCACGCGTAAGCCCCCTGTCTGCGGTCTCTCCGCTGGGAGGGGGCTTTTCTCGGCGAGCCGGGCGGGTGTGGCCGTCAGACCGACAGGGGTACCGGGTGGATTTCGTCTGCCTTGTGGCCCGCTCGTTCGTGGATGCGTTGGACCGCTTCGGCCGACGGGGCCTCCGAGAGGCAGTAGACCGTGCCGGAGTCGGGGTCCGCCCAGGCCTGTTCGAAGTGGACGTTCTCTTCCTCTTCTATGGCGAGGTCCGCCTGGTGGGCCTGGTGGAGCTGGTCCGCCGTGATGCCGTTCATTCCGTGGTGGACGTCCATGAAGCGAGCCATGGGGTCCCACCTCCTCTCGGGCGGAAGGGAATGCCGGATTCCGATTCGGTTCCCTTTCATGGTGCGCTCGCGCGGACCTTCCTGCGACGCGGCGACGCGCGGCGACGCGAGACGACGCGAAAGGGCCCCGGCACGGTCTCGTGCCGGGGCCCTCGGCGGCGTGGCGTCAACCGCACTGGCACGGATTGCCCTGCTGGCACCCGCAGCCGCAGCCCGAGCCGCAGCCGCACGCGCCGAAGAGCGGGAGGCTCTTGATCTCGGCGGGCTGGTCCGTCTCGCGCTCCTGCGTGGGGTCGGGCGTGGTGCTGGGGGCTTCGGCCATGGGTCCCTCCTCAAGGCGAGGGCCTGACGACGTCGGATCAGGCCCTGTGCCCATTGCATGCCCGCTCCGCTGGGCGCATCAACGGCGCACGGAGGCTCCTGAGCGCCCCCGGCGACGGCCTTACGCCCCCTCGCCCCCGGCCACCGGCTGGATCTCCGGCTGCACGTCCGCCTGGAGGTCGTCCGCGTGCTCGCCGGTGACCAGGAAGACGACGCGCTTGGCGACGGCCACCGCGTGGTCGGCGAACCGCTCGTAGTAGCGGCCCAGCAGCGTGACGTCCACCGCCGTCTCGATGCCGTGCTTCCAGCGGTCGTCCAGCAGGTGCTGGAAGAGCGTGCGGTGCAGCAGGTCCATCTCGTCGTCGTCCGTCTCCAGTTGCAGCGCCAGGTCGACGTCCTTGGTGACGATCACCTCGGCCGCCTTCGCCATCAGGCGCTGCGCGAGCTGGCCCATCTCCAGGATCGTGGCGTGCAGGTCCTGCGGGATCGCCCGCTCCGGGAAGCGCAGCCGGGCCAGCTTCGCCACGTGCTGGGCCAGGTCGCCCGAGCGCTCCAGGTCCGCGGACATGCGCAGCGACGTGACGACGATCCGCAGGTCCGTCGCCACCGGCTGCTGGCGGGCCAGCAGTTCTATGGCCTTGGCCTCCAGGTCGTGCTGGAGCTCGTCGATCTTCTTGTCGGCCTCGATCACGCTCTCGGCCAGCTTCAGATCGGCGTCGAGGATGGCGGTCGTGGCGCGCCCGATCGCCGACCCGACCAGCCTGGCCATCTCCACCAGACCGTCGCCGATCGAATCCAGTTCCTCGTGGTACGCGTCCCGCATCAGGGTTCCCTCTCGTGCGTGTTCGTCGGGGGCTGCCGGGGGTCGGGGCCCGCCGTGAAAACCGGCGCTTCGCACCCCACGCTCCCACGATCCGGCCGGAACGCGTCGGTTTCCGTCACCCTAAATGAACCGACCCTGGCTCTCAGGTGAACTCTGGGCGACGAGTGTTCGAGCTCGGCCCCCGACGGCTGTGGCGATGTCGTACCCCATGCCTAACCTGGACGCATGGACGTGAACGCGGCGGTCGCCGCAGCGGCAGCGATCGCCGGGGTGCTCACCGGCGTGATCGCCATGCTGGCGTTCCGCTGGAGCGAGCGGGAGCAGAAGCGCCCCACGCGCACCTCCCTGCACACCGACCCGGTGCTCCCACCGGGTGTGGACACCGTCCTGTCCGTGCTCCGGTCGTCGGCCGTCGTCCTGGACGAGGCCGACGCCGTCGTCAAGGCCAGCTCCGCGGCGTACGCCCTGGGCCTGGTCCGCGGCGGCCGGCTCTCCGTGGAGCCGATGCTGCAGATGGCCCGGGACACCCGGCGGGACGGGGAGATACGCCAGGTCGAGCTGGACCTGCCGCGCCGCGGGACCGGACGGGGCGAGGCCCTCGCGGTCTCCGCGCGGGTGGCCCCGCTCGGCTCCCGGCTGGTGCTCCTGCTCGTCGAGGACCTGACCGAGGCCCGCCGCATCGAGGCGGTACGACGCGACTTCGTCGCCAACGTCAGCCATGAGCTGAAGACCCCCGTCGGCGCGCTCTCCCTCCTCTCCGAGGCCGTCATGGACGCCTCGGACGACCCGGAGGCCGTGGAGCGCTTCGCCGGCCGGATGCAGATCGAGGCGACCCGGCTGACCAACCTGGTCCAGGAGCTCATCGACCTCTCCCGGGTGCAGAACGACGACCCGCTGGAGGACGCCGAGCCGGTCCGGGTCGACGAACTGGTCGCCGAGGCCATCGACCGCTGCCGGCACGCGGCCGGCACGAAGCAGATCACGATGGCCGCGGGCGGCACCGCCGACCTGAGCGTGTGGGGCAACCGCGGCCAGCTCGCCGCCGCCCTCGGCAACCTGGTCGAGAACGCCGTCAACTACTCGCCCGCCCGCACCCGCGTCGGCATAGCCGCCCGCCGGGTGACCGCGCCCGGCGGGGACCACATCGAGATCGCCGTCACCGACCAGGGCATCGGCATCTCGGACAAGGACAAGGAGCGCATCTTCGAGCGCTTCTACCGCGTGGACCCGGCCCGCTCCCGTGCCACCGGCGGCACCGGCCTGGGCCTGGCGATCGTCAAGCACGTGGCCGCCTCGCACGGCGGGGAGGTCACGGTGTGGAGCTCGGAGGGACAGGGCTCCACGTTCACCCTTCGGCTGCCGGAGGCGGGTGCGGCCCGCGACCGTGCGCACGAGCACCCCGATCTCGACGACGAGGCCGGGCAGTCCCCAGAACCAACCCCGTACGAACCGCTTCCCGCCCCGGAGGTCCTTCCGTGACCCGAGTGCTCGTCGTCGAGGACGAGGAGTCCTTCTCCGACGCCCTGTCGTACATGCTCCGCAAGGAGGGCTTCGAGGTCGCCGTCGCGACCACCGGGCCCGACGGACTCGACGAGTTCGAGCGCAACGGCGCCGACCTCGTCCTCCTCGACCTGATGCTGCCGGGGCTGCCCGGCACCGAGGTGTGCCGTCAGCTGCGCGGCCGCTCCAACGTCCCGGTCATCATGGTGACCGCCAAGGACAGCGAGATCGACAAGGTTGTCGGGCTGGAGATAGGAGCCGACGACTACGTCACCAAGCCGTTCTCCTCGCGTGAGCTGGTCGCCCGCATCCGCGCGGTCCTGCGCCGCCGTGGGGAGCCCGAGGAGGTCACCCCGGCCGCCCTCGAAGCCGGGCCGGTCCGCATGGACGTCGACCGGCACGTCGTGACGGTCTCCGGCTCCAAGGTCGACCTCCCCCTCAAGGAGTTCGACCTCCTGGAGATGCTGCTGCGCAACGCCGGCCGCGTCCTGACCCGCATGCAGCTCATCGACCGCGTCTGGGGCGCCGACTACGTCGGTGACACCAAGACCCTCGACGTCCACGTCAAGCGCCTGCGCGCCAAGATCGAGCCGGACCCGGGCGCGCCGCGGTACCTGGTGACGGTGCGGGGCCTCGGCTACAAGTTCGAGCCGTAAACAGCACGGACGTACGTACGGCACAGGGGCGGGACCTCCCGGTGAGGTCCCGCCCCTGTGCCGTACGACTGCTCGCCGCGCCGCCTACTGCGCCGTCGCGCTCGCCGAAGCGGAGTCCGTCGGGGTGGCCGACGTGGTGGCCGACTCCGAGGGCGAGGCCGAGGGGGAGGTGCTCTTGCCCGGCTTGGCGCTCGCGCTGGCCGTCGGCGAGGGGATGTCGCTCGGGCCCCACTTGGAGAAGTAGCTCTTGGCCGGGACCACGAAGGCGCGCAGGCTCACGTCACCGCTCTTGCTGAAGGTGAAGGTGACCTTCTGGGCGTTGCCGTCCTGGACGGCCTCGCGGCTGCTGGACAGGACCGCGGCGGCGTTGCCCTTGCCGCCGATCACGACGGAGCCGTGCGCCGGGACGCTGAGCTTCCCCGTGCCCTTGGCCGGCGTGATCTCGGCGCTCTTGCCGGTGCCGGGGACGGTGATGGCGTCCAGGGTCTGGGCGGTGTCGCCGTTGTTGAAGACGGTCGCGGAGATCACGGCCGGGCCCGTCGACTCCAGGTCGGGCTGGGTGATGATCGTGACGTTCTGGAGCTTGATGTCGCCGACCGTGACGGCCGCGTTGTCCGGCTTGATCTGCAGGGTCTGGGCATCACTGCCGGCGCCGCACGCGGCGAGCGAGGCGATCGAGAACGCGATGGCGGCGGCGCCGAGGGCGCCGCGTCGAAGGCTGCTGCTCACGGCGGCGGCAACTCCTTGACTCGAACGTGGCGGCTGATAAAGCCGCCCCAAGTGTCTGTCAGCGGCCTTAGGTTACCGAGCCGTTCCCGGCCTCCCGCACCCGACCCTCCCCCAAGCGGTCGTCTTCCCCCGGCAGGCGGTAGCCGCGCGCACTCGTCCGGCATTCACATAAGCCCCTCGCGCATACGCCAGGCGGCGGCGCGCAAAATTTCCGTGAAGGAATGCGCGACCGTCCCGGAATTGATCACGCCGGGCTACAACCGACCGCCCAGTCGGCCGCGTGTGATCAATTCCGGAATCGGCGCGGAAGCGTCCGTCGGCACCGAACGGAGTAGCGGAAGTCGCACATCTGGAACCAGACATATGGGGATGTTCCTCCTCGTCGGGAGGGCTCCGGATGCGTGTAACGTACGCGTTTCACCTCACCCGGAGAGCGGCTCCGACCTGCGAATACCTGCTTCCGCCCGGCCCTCACAGCACGTTCCTGTTGCTGTTGTCAAGCCCCGAGATATGCCCTGACCTGCGAAAACGCCATTCAGAACCGCCGGTTTCCGTGTTACCCTGGATAGCCACGGAAGGGGTACCTGTCACATGACGTTCAAGGTTGGCGACACCGTGGTCTATCCCCATCACGGGGCCGCGCTGATCGAGGCCATCGAAACTCGCCAGATCAAAGGCGTGGACAAGACCTACTTGGTGCTGAAGGTCGCCCAGGGTGACCTGACGGTGCGTGTGCCAGCGGACAATGCGGAGTTCGTCGGCGTACGTGATGTGGTCGGTCAGGACGGACTGGACCGGGTCTTCGAGGTGCTGCGCGCGCCGTACGCCGAGGAGCCCACGAACTGGTCGCGTCGATACAAGGCAAATCTCGAGAAGCTCGCCTCCGGCGATGTCATCAAGGTCGCGGAAGTCGTGCGTGACCTGTGGCGTCGTGAGCGCGAGCGCGGACTGTCCGCCGGTGAGAAGCGCATGCTCGCCAAGGCCCGCCAGATCCTGGTGAGCGAGCTCGCCCTCGCCGAGAACACGAACGAGGACAAGGCCGAGGCCCTGCTCGACGAGGTTCTCGCGTCCTGAACGCCTGACGCAGGCGCAAGCCCGCTTCAGCACTCAGCACATTGAGCACAGTGAAATGCCGCGGTGCCCGTTGACGTATCTCCGTCGCCGGGCGCTGCGGCATGTTCGTACCCGGACGACGTCCGTACGCCACACTGTCCGTGCATCACGCTCGTACACCATGCTTCGGGGAGTCCCCCGATACTTGGCGTGCCGGGCCCGGGCAGCTGGCTCGACCAGGGTCACGGAAGGGTCCGGTCAAGGCGTCGCGCCCGGCACTTCCCAGGCCATACCCACGCCAGGCTGGCACACAAACCTGACAGGAACCGATGTCTGACGATTCGCGCCCTTCGCCCACGGAGCTTCGTACGGCCGCGGTGATTCCGGCCGCCGGCCGGGGCGTGCGCCTCGGTCCGGGCGCCCCCAAGGCGCTGCGCGCGCTGGGCGGTACCCCCATGCTCATCCACGCGGTGCGCGCGATGGCCGCGTCCCGCGCGGTCTCCCTGGTCGTCGTCGTGGCTCCGCCGGACGGCGCGCCCGAGGTCAAGTCGCTCCTCGACGCGCACGCGCTGCCCGGGGGTCCCCCCAGCGGTAGCTGGGGGAGGACGGACTTCCTCGTCGTCCCCGGCGGCCAGTCGCGGCAGGAGTCCGTGAAGCTCGGGCTCGACGCGTTGCCGCCCGACTACGACATCGTGCTGGTGCACGACGCCGCGCGGCCGCTGGTGCCGGTGGACACGGTGGACGCGGTGATCGAGGCGGTACGGGAGGGCGCGCCGGCCGTGGTGCCCGCGCTGCCGCTCGCCGACACCGTGAAGGAGGTCGAGCCGGCGGCCGTCGCGGGGGAGCCGGAGCCGGTCGTCGCCACGCCGGTGCGGGCGCGGCTGCGGGCGGTGCAGACACCGCAGGGCTTCGACCGCCGGACGCTGGTGCGGGCCCACGAGGAGGTCACCGAGGACGTCACCGACGACGCGAGCATGGTGGAGCGGCTCGGCGAGACGGTGCTGCTCGTGCCCGGGCACGAGGAGGCCTTCAAGGTGACGCGGCCGCTGGATCTGGTCCTCGCGGAGGCGGTTCTGGCGCGCAGGAGGCTGAACGATGGCTTCTGAGGAGCGGTTCGTCCTGCCCCAGGTGGGCATCGGCACCGACATCCACGCCTTCGAGGAGGGCCGGGAGCTGTGGTGCGCCGGGCTGAAGTGGGAGGGGGAGGGCCCGGGGCTGGCCGGCCACTCCGACGCGGACGTCGTCGCGCACGCCGCGTGCAACGCGCTGTTCTCCGCGGCCGGACTCGGCGACCTGGGGCAGCACTTCGGGACCGGGCGGCCGGAGTGGTCCGGGGCGTCGGGGGTGACGCTGCTGACGGAGGCGGCACGGATCGTGCGCGAGGCCGGTTTCCGCATCGGGAACATCGCCGTGCAGGTCGTGGGCCCGCGCCCGAAGATCGGCAAGCGCCGGGACGAGGCGCAGAAACTCCTCTCCGAGGCGGCGGGGGCGCCGGTGTCCGTGTCCGGGGCCACGACGGACGGGCTCGGCTTCCCGGGCCGCGACGAGGGACTGATGGCGGTGGCCACGGCGCTCGTCGTGCGGACCGGGTGACCTCCGTCTCCCGCGCGGCCGTCGCTTTCGGGGCAAGGGTCTTTCGGGGCAAGCGTCTGAGGCACTGGCTCGCGCCCACTACCCTGGACACGTGACGATTCGCCTGTACGACACCAGCGCCCGGCAGATCCGTGACTTCACCCCGCTCAAGCCGGGTTGTGTCTCGATCTACCTGTGTGGCGCCACCGTGCAGGCGGCCCCGCACATCGGGCACATCCGGTCGGGGCTCAACTTCGACATCATGCGCCGGTGGTTCGAGTACCGCGGCTACGACGTGACGTTCGTCCGGAACGTCACGGACATCGACGACAAGATCATCGCCAAGGCCGCCGAACAGGGGCGGCCCTGGTGGGCCATCGGGTACGAGAACGAGCGGGCCTTCAACGACGGTTACACCGCCCTCGGCTGCCTGCCGCCGACCTACGAGCCCCGTGCCACCGGGCACGTGACCGAGATGGTCGAGATGATGCAGGGCCTCATCGAGCGCGGGCACGCCTACGAGGCCGACGGCAACGTCTACTTCGACGTACGGTCCTTCCCCGGCTACCTGGAGCTGTCCCGGCAGGAGCTCGACAACCTGCAGCAGCCCTCGGGGACGGGGGAGACCGGCAAGCGGGACCCCCGCGACTTCGCCATGTGGAAGGCGGCGAAGCCCGGGGAGCCGACGTGGGCGACACCGTGGGGCCGCGGGCGCCCCGGCTGGCACCTGGAGTGCTCGGCCATGGCGCACAAGTACCTGGGCAGCGCCTTCGACATCCACGGCGGCGGACTGGACCTGATCTTCCCGCACCACGAGAACGAGATCGCCCAGGCCAAGGCCTACGGCGACGACTTCGCCCAGTACTGGGTGCACAACGCCTGGGTGACCATGGCCGGCGACAAGATGTCCAAGTCGCTGGGCAACAGCGTCCTCGTGAGCGAGATGGTCAAGCAGTGGCGGCCCATCGTGCTGCGCTACTACCTCGGCACGCCCCACTACCGCTCCATGATCGAGTACAGCGAGGAGGCGCTGCGCGAGGCCGAGTCGGCCTTCGCCCGCATCGAGGGCTTCGTGCAGCGCGTCGTCGAGAAGGCCGGCACCGTCGAGCCCGCCGCCGACGTGCCGCCCGCCTTCGCCGAGGCGATGGACGACGACCTGGGCGTCCCGCAGGCCCTCGCCGTCGTGCACACCACGGTGCGCCAGGGCAACTCCGCCCTCGCCGCCGACGACAAGGAAGCCGCCGTGGCCCGCCTCGCCGAGGTCCGTGCCATGCTCGGCGTCCTGGGCCTGGACCCGCTCGACGCGACCTGGGCCGGCGAGGGCGCCGACCGCGGGGAGGACCTGCACGGCGTGGTGGACAGCCTCGTCCGGCTCGTCCTCGACCAGCGCGAGTCGGCCCGCGCCCGCAAGGACTGGGCCACCGCGGACGCCATCCGCGACCAGCTGGGCCAGTCGGGCCTGACCATCGAGGACAGCCCGCAGGGCCCGCGCTGGACCCTCGGCCCGCGCTGAGCGGCCACCGGCCACGCAAGATCGACTGTGCCGCCCGGCCCTCCGGGCGGCACACTGCATAAGACGTACGTACGACACTCACGAAGACAGGTAGGTCATGGCCGCGAACAACCGCCGCATGTCCGGCAAGAAGGGCGCGCAGGTCGGCAGCGGCGGCAAGCGGCGCCGGGGCCTGGAGGGCAAGGGTCCGACCCCGCCCGCCGAGATGCGCAAGGGACACGCCAAGCAGCGCGCCGCCCAGGCCAAGGCGCGCCGGGGGCAGGGGCGTCCGCAGGCCCGCCGGGGCGGCAAGGGCACCTCCGAGCTCGTCGTCGGCCGCAACCCGGTCGTCGAGGCGCTGCGCGAGGGCGTGCCCGCCTCCACGCTCTACGTCCAGCAGTTCATCGACAACGACGAGCGGGTGCGCGAGGCGCTCCAGCTCGCCGGCGAGCGCGGCGGCATCAACCTCATGGAGGCCCCGCGCCCCGAGCTCGACCGCATGACCAACGGCCTCAACCACCAGGGCCTCGTGCTCCAGGTGCCGCCCTACGAGTACGCCCACCCCGAGGACCTGGCCCAGGCGGCCTACGACGAGGGCGAGGACCCCCTCATCGTCGCCCTCGACGGGGTGACCGACCCGCGCAACCTCGGCGCGGTGGTCCGCTCCGTGTCGGCCTTCGGCGGCCACGGCGTCGTCGTGCCCGAGCGGCGCGCGGCCGGGATGACCGCCGGCGCGTGGAAGACGTCGGCCGGTACGGCGGCCCGTACGCCCGTCGCCCGCGCCACCAACCTGACGCGCGCCCTGGAGGCGTACAAGAAGGCGGGCATCGTGGTCGTCGGCCTCGCCGCCGACGGCGACCACGAGATCGGCGACCTGGAGGCCCTGCAGGGCCCGGTCGTCATCGTGGTCGGCAGCGAGGGCAAGGGCCTGTCGCGGCTGGTCGGCGAAACCTGCGACTTCCGCGTCCGCATCCCGATGCCGGGCGGCGCCGAGTCGCTCAACGCCGGTGTGGCGGCGGGCATCGTGCTGTACGAGGCGGCGCGCCGGCGGGGCTGAACACGCGTCCGGCGGATCACCCGTGCGGGGCAAACCCGGCGTCCAGGGCAAGCTTGACGGAGACCGGACAGATCCGCCCGGTCAAAGCAGTGTCCTAAACACACGTCACTCGGTTAGATGAGTGTGGACACCAGAACACCCCGCACACCCACGGGGGACCGCTCGTCGGGCCTCAGCCCCGGATTCGACTCCGGGTTCGACGACGCTCCCGCGCTGAGCATGGTGAAGGTGCCGAGCGATCCGGCGCAGGTCATCGTCAATCATGCGAGCTTCCGCGTGCAGCTGGGCGCGTCGACGCGCGCCCAATCCCCGCGGATCGCACGGCACCTGACCGCCACCGAGGACACCGCCCGCATCCCCGCCGTCGGCGCGGCGAGCAGAGCCGGCGCCCCCGCGGGCGCCCGCCGCCGCCCCGTCGTCTGGAGCGGCAAGTCCGCCCCGGACGACACCGGCGCGCACCGCCTCCTGCAGGCCGTGCGGGGCAACAGCGTCCGGCACGGCGACGAGCCGTCCGCGGACGCCGGGGCCACGCAGGTCATCCCGCGCGTCGAGGACACCGGCGGCAGCTACGACGAGATCTACGACGAGCTGGACCCGACCGTCGAGACCCCCGTCGTCGGCGCCCAGCGCACCCACGACGGCACCCGCCTGCTCCCCGGCATGCGCACGGTCGGCAGCGCCTACGACGAGGAACTCCCGTACGAGGACGAGGAGTTCGAGGCGGAGGAGGCCGAGGACGGCGAACGGACCGCCCGGCGCCACGGCGACGACCCGGCCCGGCACGCCTACTACCCGGGCCGCCGCATGAACCTCGGCGTGGTCCTCCTCCCGCTCCGCATCTTCCTCGGCTTCATCTCCATCTACGCCGGCATGGGCAAGCTCTGCGACCCCGTCTACTTCGACGGCGGCAAACGCGGCTCCATGGTGAAGTGGCTCAACACCCTGCACCCCTGGGACGTCGCCGAGCCGCTGCGGCAGTTCGCCCTGCACCATCCCGTCGGCTCCGGCCTCGTCATCGCCTTCGCCCAGGTCGTCGTGGGCGTGCTCACGGTCCTCGGCTGCTGGCAGCGCGTGGCCGCCGTCTTCGGCGCCCTGCTGTCCGCCGCGCTGATCGTCACCGTCAGCTGGAAGACGGTCCCCGCCTACGACGCCCCCGACATCATCTACCTCGCCGCCTGGTCCCCGCTGATCATCGCCGGCGCCCCCGTCTACTCCATCGACGGCCGCCTCGCGGGCAGCGCCTGGCGCCGGCTCGGCCCCCGCTCCGACATCTGGGAACTGCGCGCCTACGTCCTGCGCCGCGGCGCCCTCGTCACGGCGATCGTCGTCGGCCTCACCCTCCTCATCGGCTCCCTGCTCGGCGGCGCCGTCCGCGACGCCGACCGCGTGGTCGTCCCCGGCCCCGGCGAGGCGCCCCGCAACGAACTGCCGGGCTCCCCGCTCCCACAGGAGCCCGGCAAGCGGCACCGGCAGTCGCCGTCGGCCTCGGCCCCGGCGTCGACGGCGGGCGCCACGGCCGGCACGACCCCGTCCGGCGCCGCGACCACGCCCGGCGCGACCCGGGGCACGGCCACCGGAGGCGCGCCCAGCCAGACGCAGGGCACCACGGGACGCACGTCGCCCCAGCAGTCCTCCCCGGCCGGCCAGGCACCCAGCACCACCTCCGGCCCCAGCTCCGGCGGCGGCTCCGGCGGAGGCTCCGGCTCCACCGGCGGCTCCGGCACCTCGACCGGCCAACCCGGCCTGGTGGGCGGCCTGTTGGGGTAGCCGAGCCGGTGGGCGACATCCTGGGCAAGCCCACCGGCTGAGACACACCGCCCAAAAAGGGCCCCGCACCGAGGTGCGGGGCCCTTTCGGCTGCCGAGCGGCGACCGAGCTCTACCGTCCCAGCGCCGCCAGCTCCTTCGCGGCCTCGGTCAGGTCCTTCGCCGTGTCGATGGCCCGCCAGTACGCCCCCTGCGGAATCGGGAACCCCGCAAGCCTCCGCTCGCGCGCCAGATGCGGAAACGTCGTCCGCTCGTGATCCCCCCGCTCCGGCAGCAACCCGGCGAACTCCGGCGAGAAGACGTACACGCCCGCGTTGATCTCGAACGTGGACGGCGGTGCCTCGATGAAGTCGGTGATGTGCCCGAACCCGTCCGTGCGCACCGCACCCCACGGAATCCGCGGCCGGGCCAGCGCCAGGGTCGCGACGGCGTCCCGCTCGGTGTGGAAGTCGGCCATGTCCCGCAGGGAGAAACGGGTCCAGATGTCACCGTTGGTGGCGTACCAGGGCCGGTCCGGGTACGGCAGATGCGACGCCGCGTACTTCAGCCCGCCGCCGCGCCCGAGGGGCTCCGTCTCGACGGCGGTCGTCACCTTCACCGGCAGGTCGGCCGAGTCCAGCCAGCTCTGCAGCACGTCGGCGAGATGCCCGCAGCTGACCACGACGTCCGTGACGCCCTCCTCGGCCAGCCAGGCGAGCTGATGGCCGATGATCGGCGTCCCCGTGCCGGGGATCTCGACCATCGGCTTGGGCCGGTCGTCGGTGTAGGGACGCAGCCGGGACCCCTGGCCACCGGCCAGGACGACGGCTTGGACGGGACGCGCGGCGGCGTTCGGATCGGTCATGACCGGAACTGTACGTGGCGCTCCGGCCGTCGCTTCGGGCGGCAACCGATCCTTAACCAGCCGTTACCCTCCGCCGGCCCGTGCGGCCGGCGGAGGGTGACGGCGGGACTCAGCCGCGCGCGGCGGCGACGCCCGAGGCGAACGAGGTGTCGCAGACCGGGCGGGCGAAGGACTGGGCCTTCGAGGGCCCGTAGACCCGGGCTGCGGCCCGCCCCAGGGCGCGGGCGATGGAGACGCAGTGCTCGGCCAGCGACGGACGCGCGGTCACGGCCTCCTGGAGGTGGGTGAGGACCACACCCGGGTCGTCGTCCTGGAGCTCGGACAGCAGCCTGTCGCGCAGGACGTCCTGCGGGGCCCGGTGGGCCGCGGCCGCGGCGGCGCCGCCCTTGGCGTCGTCGATCGTGTCGGAGGCGGTGAGCACCGAGGACGAAGGGCTCCCCGTCCAGTTGACTCGGGTGACCGCGAGGGTCCCGGAGAGCACCAGGACGACGGGCAGGACGAGGGCGAGCGTGCGGCCGATCCGGCGGGCGGGGCCCCGGCCGCTTCGCGTCTGTTGGCTAGTGGAGTGCTTCACGCGAGTGAGGGTAGCGCCCGGTAATGATTTGGCGACATTTAGTCACCGGTTCGGGGGATGAACTGGTGCCTCGAATTGGGTAGTGCGTTGACGTACGGCGCTCGAAATGCCCGTTGTGCCGGGGTATTTGTCGACAACGAGAAGGGCCCCGCAGTGGTCTGCGGGGCCCTCTTCGTCAAGGCGGGCGAATGATCCGGGTTTCCGCCGGCCTGGACCGGCCCGGCTCAGTCGGACAGGCGCTCGCCCGTGGAGGTCGAGAACACGTGGGTCTCGCCCGGCCGCGGCACGACGTGCAGCGTGGTGCCCTTCTCCGGGACGCGGCGGCCCTCGACGCGCACGACCAGGTCCTTCGTCTGGCCGCCGACCTCGGCGGTGCCGTAGACGTAGCCGTCGGCGCCGAGCTCCTCGACGACGTTCACGGAGACGGCGAGGCCGGCCGGGGCGTCCTCGGTGTCCTTCGAGAGGGCGGAGGCGGCGCCGCCGTTCTGCTCGACGATGTCGAAGTGCTCCGGGCGGACACCGACGGTCACCGTCTTGTCACCCTTGTCGGTGGCGGCCTTGAGGGCGTCGCGGTTGACCGGGACGACGCTGTTGCCGAACTTCACGCCGCCGTCGGTGATCGGGACCTCGACCAGGTTCATGGCCGGGGAGCCGATGAAGCCGGCGACGAAGAGGTTGGCCGGACGGTCGTACATGTTGCGGGGGCTGTCCACCTGCTGGAGCAGCCCGTCCTTCAGGACGGCCACGCGGTCGCCCATCGTCATGGCCTCGACCTGGTCGTGGGTGACGTAGACGGTGGTGATGCCGAGGCGGCGCTGCAGCGAGGCGATCTGCGTACGGGTGGAGACACGCAGCTTGGCGTCGAGGTTGGACAGCGGCTCGTCCATGAGGAAGACCTGCGGCTCACGCACGATCGCGCGGCCCATGGCGACACGCTGACGCTGGCCGCCGGAGAGCGCCTTCGGCTTGCGGTCCAGGTACTCGGTCAGGTCGAGGATCTTCGCGGCCTCCTCGACCTTCTTGCGGATCTCCGCCTTGTTGACGCCGGCGATCTTCAGGGCGAAGCCCATGTTGTCGGCGACGGTCATGTGCGGGTACAGCGCGTAGTTCTGGAACACCATGGCGATGTCCCGGTCCTTCGGCGGCAGGTGCGTCACGTCGCGGTCGCCGATGCGGATGGCGCCGGAGTTGACGTCCTCGAGCCCCGCGAGCATGCGGAGCGAGGTGGACTTGCCGCAGCCGGACGGGCCGACCAGAACGAGGAACTCGCCGTCCTCGATCTCGATGTTCAGCGCGTCCACGGCGGGCTTCTCGGAACCCGGGTAGATCCGGGTCGCCTTGTCGAACGAGACAGTGGCCATGGTGAATGGGCCCCCTTCTACCGGCAGGAACGTGCCGGACGATCCGTTGTAGGAAGGTGGTGGTGTAGTCCACGAGGGTGAACTGGCTCAGGACGGTACCTGCCGTTCGCCCGTATGTCAGTACCTGGCGGCATGTGAACTTCGCGGAAACTTTCGACCGGTGGCCGCCGTGGCCCCTCGGTTCCCCCCGAAGGACTCCCGTAGCGGCGTCCGGGTCGGCACACTGTGGGTGACGCGGAACGCGCGGAGTGTGATCGGGGGACACATGGCTGCCCGGCGAGTGGCGTTGCTGATCGCCACGTACGACTACGAGGACGCGGGGCTGCGGCGGCTGACCGCACCGGCGCACGACGCCGAGGCCCTGGCCGCCGTACTGGAACGCCCGGACATCGCCGGCTTCGAGGTCACCACGCTGGTCAACGAGCCGCACTACCGCGCCGGCGAGGCCATCGCCGACCTCTACCGCGACCGGCGGCGCGACGACCTCACCCTGCTCTACTTCACCGGTCACGGACTCAAGGACGACGACGGCCGGCTGTACCTGGCCACCGCCAACACCCGCCGCGACAACCTGCTGTTCACCTCGCTGCCCGCCGAGCAGATCGACCAGGCCATGTCCGCCAGCAGGTCCCGGCAGAACGTGCTGATCCTCGACTGCTGCTACAGCGGCGCCTTCCCCACCGGCGGTCTGACGAAGGCCGACGCCGCCGTGCACACGCTGGAACGGTTCCGGGGACAGGGCCGCACCATCCTCACCGCGTCCGACGCCACCGAGTACTCCTTCGAGGGCGACCGGCCCCACGGCGCCGCCCGGCAGTCGGTCTTCACCCACCACCTGGTCACCGGGCTGCGCGAGGGCGCGGCCGACCTGGACGGCGACGGGGACATCACGGTCGACGAGCTCTACAGCTACGTCCACGACCGGGTGGTGGACGAACGGCCCCAGCAGCGCCCGAAGAAGCAGGACAACGTCGAGGGCCGCATCGTCATCGCCCGGAACGTCAACTGGACCCTGCCGCCCCATCTCGCCCGCGCCCTCACCAGCCCCCTCGCCGACGACCGGCTGGCCGCCCTGGAGGGCCTGGACCACCTGCGCAGGACCGGCAACGCGTTCGTCCGGGGCCGGATCACCGACGAGTACCGCCGCCTCGCGGAGGACGACAGCAGGGTGGTGTCGGTGGCGGCACGGGCACGGCTGGGGGAGACCGGGCCCGGGCTCGGGGCGCCGCCGCCTGCGCGGGAGCAGCGACCCGAGCCCGAGCCCGAGTCGGTGCCTGTGACCGAGTCGGTGCCTGTGCCCGTGCCGCCGCCTCCGCCCACCCCGGGGCACGCCGCCCGGCTGTGGCGGGACCTCGCCGACCTCGGCACCGACGTGCGGCGCCGGGCGTGGGACTGGCTACGGCGAAGAGTGCTCGCCGACGTCCTCGGCCTGTTCCCCGCCGCGGCCGCGGCCCTCCTCACGACCGCCCTCGTCCTGGACGTCCGCTCGGCCTACGACCATCTGTCGGCCGGCCCCGGCCACGACCTCCTCTGGTACGTCGGCGGCACGGCGCTGACCGCACTGGCCGCCGCCGTCTGCGCGTACCTGCCCCGCACCCGGGGCCCCGTCGCGCAGGGCCTCACGCTCGGCGCGGCCGTGGCGTCGGTCTGGGGGCTGGTGTACTTCTGCCTCCAGAAGGCCGACAGCGGCGAAACGGCGTTCCGGCTCGCCCTCGCCGGCCACGTCGTCCTCGCGGCCGGTGCCTGCGTCACCGCGTACGTGCTGATCCGCGGTCCGGAGGTCCGCTTCGAGCTGCGCCGCCCGGCCGACCCGTGGACCTGGATCGCCGTCGCGGTGGGTGGGCTGGCCGCGCTGTCGGGGGCCGCGGTCCTCGCCCGGGAGCTGTACGAGGTGGCCCGGGCCTACGTCCGGCACGGCGGACCCGGGTACGCCGACCCGGGCGCGTGGCCCTACCTCGCGGCGGTCGTGGGGGCGGTGTGCGTGCCCCTGTGGGCGGCGGTGACGGCACCGCGCCGGTTCGGCGTGTCCCTGCTGACCGGCTGGCTCGCCGGCGCCTGCGCCATCGCCGTCGTCACCTTCTTCCGGTACGACGACTCGCACGGCACCGTCCTCGACCTCGCCGCCGCGCTGCTGGTGCTGGCGGCCGCGGCGGCGTTCCTCGCCCTCCGCTCCACCACCGCCGGTCTGCCGCGCCTCCCGCCCCGGAGCGTGCTGGTCACCGCGCTGGCGGTGGTACCGCTGCTGGCCGCCGGCGGCGGGCTCCTCGCCGACCAGCGCGCACACGCCCCGGTGCGTGAGGCGGCGCCGTTCTTCGTGGCGGTCAGCCCGGACGGGAAGCGCCTCTACGTCATCAGCAGCCTGCGGGGAACGGGCATCCCGTTCGACCTGACGGGCGACAACGACCCCGGCGAGCTCACGATCGTCGACACGGCGACCCGGAAGACCGTGCGCAAGCCGCTCGACCTGGGCAAGGGCCTGGCTGGCGTGGCGGTCGGCCACGGCGGGGACTACGCCTATGTCGCGAGCGTCGCGACCGACAGCGTGATCGTGATCAGCGGCCTGGAGAACAGGACCGTCGGCAAGCCGGTCCCGGTCGGCGACCGGCCGACCCGCGTGACGGCCGTGGCGGACGGCAGACGCGTGGTCGCCGTCGGTCTCCGCTCCCACAGCCTCTCCGTCCTCGACACGACGACCAACACGACCACGGGCGCGCCGATCGACCTGGGCAAGAGCGCCACGAGCGCGGTCGTGGGCCCGGACGGACGGGTCTACGTCAGCCGCGGAAAGTCGGGCACGCTGTCCGCGCTCGACTCCGAGACGGGCAGGACCACCCGGAACCTCGGCACGCTGGGCTTCGAGCCGGAGACCCTGGCGATCAGCCCCGACGGCCGCCACCTCTACGCCGTGGGCGGCGCCACCCCCGACACGACCGTGCTGACCGCCCTCGACACCACCACCGGCCGGACCTCCGCCCCGGTCCCCCTGGGCATCGGCCCCCACTTCGGCATCGCCGTCAGCCCGAACGGGCGCCGCGCCTACGTGGCGAACTTCTTCGGCACGACGGTCTCGGCCATCGACACCGACACGAACGCCGCCGTCGGCGAACCCATCCCCGTCGGCAGCGCCCCCGCCGACATCGCGATCAGCCCGGACAACGAGGTCGTCTACGTGGCACTCCCCAGCCAGGGCAAGGTCGCCACCTTCCGCGCCGCCGACCCGGACACCGTCTCCTACATCGACATCAAGCCCCGCTGACCCCTCGCCGGAACCGAAACGTCATGGCTTGGAGAAACGGCCTCTGTGTACAGTGGACCCGCTCAGACGCACGGCGACCCGTGCGCAGCGCCTCCTTAGCTCAGCTGGTCAGAGCGCCGCTCTTGTAAAGCGAAGGTCGTCGGTTCGAATCCGACAGGGGGCTCCGAACAGCCCAGGTCAGACCTCCTCTGACCTGGGCTTTCGCGTGCCCAACGCCTGCAGTGCCGCGTCCGTCAGGCGGTATGTCGTCCATTCCGTCTGGGGGGTTGCGCCGAGGGAGTCGTAGAAGGTGATGGCGGGGGTGTTCCAGTTCAGGACGGACCATTCCAGGCGTTCGTAGCCGCGGGTGACGCAGATGCGGGCCAGTTCGGCGAGGAGGGCCTTGCCGTGGCCGGTGCCGCGGGCGGTGGGGCGGACGTAGAGGTCCTCCAGGTGGATGCCGTGGACGCCGCGCCAGGTGGAGAAGTTGAGGAACCACAGGGCGAAGCCGACGGGTTCGCCGGTCGTGTCGTCGGCCGCGATGTGGGCGTAGGCGGCCGGGTGGTCGCCGAAGAGGGCGTCGTGGAGCTGTCGCTCCGTCGCCCGCGCCTCCTGCGGGGCCTTCTCGTAGGCCGCCAGTTCGCGGATCAGGGCGTGGATGACGGGGATGTCGGCGGGGGTCGCGGTACGGATCACCAGGGGAGGTTAGACCGCGCGGGGCAGCAGGCGCTCGGCGATATCCAGGTGGGCGGGGAGGGGGCGGCGGCCCTCCTCCAGCTGCCAGACCGAGTTCTGCAGGACCCTCGCCAGCGTCCACGCGCGTGCCTGTCCCCGGTCCAGGCCCAGGACGTCCGTCATCGCGTCGAAGCGCCAGCGCACCTCGTCCGCGTCGAAGCGGTTCCACAGGGCGGGCAGGAGGTCGAAGCCGGGGTGGCCGGCGAGGGGTTTGGGGTCGATGGCGAGCCAGGGGGCGCGGTCGGCGGCCAGGACGTTCTCGAAGTGCAGGTCCCAGTGCAGGAGGCGGTCGCCGGGGTCGTCCAGCACCTCGCGGGTCGCCGCCGCGCAGGCGTCGAGGAGGGGAGTGAGGGGCACCGCCGCCGTCCGTTCCAGCAGGCGCGAGGCCACGTCACCCAGGTGGCGCAGGCCCGGCGGAGCCGGTACGGCCGTCAGCCGGGCGAGCAGGTGGGCCACGACCAGCGTCGCCTCGCGGGAATCCGGCAGGTCCGCCAGCCGCCGTCCGGCGTCCAGGCGTTCGAGCAGCAGCGTGCCGGTGCCGGTGTCGGCGGCCAGGAGCCGGGCGGCGCCGGCGCCGTTCCAGGTGCGCAGGGCGAGCGGCTCGCCGGCCGTCTCCTCGTCGACGTCCTGGAGCTTGAGCACGGCCGGTGTGCCGTCGTCGCGCCGGACGGGCAGCACCAGCGCGCACCGGCCGTACATCGACGGTCCGTCCACCCGCAGCCCCCACCGGTCGAGGAACCGCTCGGCGCGTCCGGGCAGCGAGGCGACGAAGGCGCGGCCGGCCGCTCCGCCGTGCCGCTCGTGCTGGGCGACGAGCCCGTCCGGAATGTCGATCACGCACGTGACGTTACCGCCGTGCGTGAATCGGCTCATGCGAATTGTCCGGGGCATCGGCACCAGGGCGCGGGCGTACGTCCGCAGCGCTCCCGGCACGTACGTGTGGCTGGTGATCCTGTTCTTCACGACGGTGGCCGCGCATCGCATGTCACCGGAGTTCGAGCAGGAGTTCCTGCGGCAGCGCTCGACCAACCTCCACGAACTGTCCGACAACCCGGTGCGGGTGCTCGTGCAGAGCGCGATGTGGATCGACGGCGGCTACTGGCTGCCGTACGCCTTCCTGTACAGCGTCTTCCACGCGCAGGCCGAGCGCTGGCTCGGTACGGCGCGCTGGCTGGTGGTGGTCGTGGCCGCGCACGTGCTGGCGACGCTGATCAGCGAGGGGGCGCTGCTGATGGCGATCAGCGCCGGGATGGCGCCGGTGTCGGCGGTCAACACGCTGGACGTGGGCGTGAGTTACGCGCTGGCGGGGGTGGTGGGGGTGCTCGTGTACCGGATCGCGCCGCCCTGGCGGTACGGCTGTCTGGTGGTCGTCCTCGTCGTGTACGGCGTCCCGCTCACGTCCACGCCGACCTTCACCGACCTCGGGCACTTCGTCTCCGTGCTGATCGGGCTGGCGTGTCATCCGCTGGTCAGGGGGCGGGGAAGAGCATGGAATCCGAAGGAGACAGTGGCCGCGTTCAGGAGCTAACGTCCGGCCATGAGCACCTCGGCGAGCAGCGCCGTCAACGGCGGCATCTCCTTCTGGTACGCGGACGACGGCCTCCCGGCGGTGCGGGGGCCGCTCGCGGGTGACGCCTCGGCGGACGTCGTGATCGTGGGCGGCGGGTACACGGGGCTGTGGACCGCGTACTACCTGAAGAAGGCGGCGCCCTTCCTGCGGGTGACGGTCCTGGAGGAGAGGTTCTGCGGGTACGGTGCCTCGGGGCGCAACGGCGGCTGGCTGTACAACGGGATCGCGGGGCGGGACCGGTACGCGCGGCTGCACGGCCACGAGGCCGCCGTACGGTTGCAGAAGGCGATGAACGCGACCGTCGACGAGGTCGTCGCGGTGGCGGCGGCGGAGGGCATCGAGGCCGACATCCATCGCGGTGGAGTGCTCGAAGTGGCCACCACTCCCGCGCAGTTGGCCCGGCTGAGGGCCTTTTACGCGCACGAGCTGTCGTACGGCGAGAAGGACCGCGAGCTGTACGGCGCCGAGGAGACCGCCGAGCGGATCAGGGTGGCCGGCGCGGTCGGTTCGACGTGGACTCCGCACGGGGCGCGGCTGCAGCCGGTGAAGCTGGTGAAGGGGCTGGCGGCGGCGGTCGAGGCGCTGGGCGTGACGATCCACGAGTCGACGCCGGTGACGGAGATCCGGCCGAAGCAGGCGGTGACGCCGTACGGGACGGTCCGGGCGCCGTATGTGCTGCGCTGCACCGAGGGGTTCACCGCGAGCCTGAAGGGGCAGCGGCGCACCTGGCTGCCGATGAACTCCTCGATGATCGCGACCGAGCCGCTCACGGACGCGCAGTGGGAGTCGGTGGGCTGGGAGGGCCGGGAGACGCTGGGCGACATGGCGCACGCGTACATGTACGCGCAGCGCACGGCCGACGGGCGGATCGCCCTGGGCGGGCGGGGGGTTCCGTACCGTTTCGGTTCGCGGACCGACAACGACGGCCGGACTCAGGAGGCGACGGCCGAGGCGTTGCGGGAGATCCTGGTGCGGTTCTTCCCGGCGCTGGCGGGGGTGCGGATCGCGCATGCCTGGTCGGGGGTGCTGGGGGTGCCGCGGGACTGGTGCGCGACGGTGACGCTGGACCGGTCGACGGGGCTCGGGTGGGCCGGGGGGTACGTCGGTTCGGGCGTCGCCACCACCAACCTCGCCGCGCGGACGCTGCGCGACCTGGTCCAGCTCGACTCGGGGCAGGGCGGGCGCACGGAGCTGACGGATCTGCCGTGGGTCGGGCACCGGGTGCGCAAGTGGGAGCCGGAGCCGCTGCGTTGGCTCGGCGTGCAGGGGATGTACGCCACCTACCGGGCGGCGGACCGGCGCGAACTGGCCACGCACAGCGCCGAGTCGTCCCGGCTGGCGCGGCTCGCGGACCGGGTGGCCGGGAGGAACTAGCCGCTTTCTGAGGCGCCGCTGGCGAATTTTTGCCCCTTGATTGCTTTCACAGGATGCTCTCAGGTCCCTCTCCCCGTCAAAGCTGTTGGCCAGCTCATGTCACTGCTCCAAGGGGAGGGCACTTCATGGCAGCCGACGGCTGGCGAAGAAGACGAGTATGGGCGGTGCTGGCCACCGGCGCCGCGCTGGGTCTGACGGTGACACAGGCCCAGGCGGCGCACGGCGGCACCGATCCCTTCGGCGTACGGCAACTCCGGGAACAGGCCCTTCTGCACCAGCAGCAGAAGGGCCTGTCGGCGTTCGCGGAGACGGGGGACGACGAGGGCGACGACGAGGCGATGGAGGAGGCCGAACAGGCCGAGCAGTACGCCGAGGCCCGCACCTCACCGGGCGTGGTGGCGCCGGGCGCCTACGGGGCGGCGTACGACGCGCTGAGGAACCTGCCCCGCACGAAAGGCAGTTGGAGCGATCTGACGCGGCTGCCCTACGACTCCGACGACCCCCGCTACCGGGACATCAACTCCAACTCCAGCGGCGGGGCCGGCCGGGTGACCGGCCGGGTCACCGGGCTCGCGGCCGACAACCACGGCTATGTGTACGCCGGTTCGGCCAACGGCGGTGTCTTCCGCTCCCGCTCCGGCGGCGGCCACTGGACGAACATCTCCGACAAGCTGCCCGCCCTGTCCACCGGCGACCTGCAACTCGACGGCCGCGGACGCCTCTGGTACGCCACCGGCGAGGCCAACACCAGCGCCACCTCCTTCCTGGGCACCGGCGTGTACGTCCTGGCCGACCCGCGGCACGGCAGCTTCAGCAAGCGGGACCGGGTCGGCGGCGACGAGCTGGAGTCGACCTCCGTCAACGCGCTGCGGTTCGGCGGCGACAAGGTGTGGGCGGCGACCACCGAGGGCGTGTGGAGCCACAGCACGAAGACGCTGAAGGGCCACTGGAAGCTGGAGTTCGCGCCCAACCCGAGCTATCTGCCGGGCGGTTCGCAGGCGAACGACCCCGACGCGCCGTACAAGAACATCACCAGCGACATCGCGATCGACCCGAAGGACCCGAGCAAGGTGGTGCTGGCGGTCGGCTGGCGCGGCGGGGACACCTACAACGGCTTCTACGCCAAGTCCGGCGGGAGCTGGCAGCGGCTGACCGGGCTCGGCGACCTGCCGGGCAACGCGGAGGACGTCGGCAACGTCACCTTCGCGCGCAGCGCGGACGGCTCGCGGTACTACGCCATCGACCAGTCGCCGGAGATGACGGCGGAGAACCCCGACAGCGGCCTTGAGGGCATCTTCGTCTCCAAGTCCGGCTCGCCCACCGGCCCGTGGACGCGGATCGCGACCTACCAGCAGCTGCGCGACTCGGGTTCGGCGCTGACCGGCGACGGCTACCAGCCCGGCATCCAGGCCTGGTACAACCAGTTCCTCACCGTCGACCCGAAGAACCCGGACCATGTGTACGCCGGTCTGGAGGAGGTCTTCGAGACCAAGGACGGCGGCAAGAACTGGACCGTGCCCGGCCCGTACTGGAACTTCGGCTTCCCCTGCTGGTCCATCGACCCGTCGAAGCAGTCCGGTGACTGCCCGGCGACCACGCACCCCGACCAGCACTCGGTGGCCATCGGCAGCAACGGCGGCGCGCCGTACGTCATCGTCGGCGACGACGGCGGCACCTACCGGCGTCCGCTGAACGGCAGCGCGAACGCCGCGGGGCACGCGACCGACTGGACGTCCCTGAACGACGGCACGATGGACGCCCTGCAGTACTACTCGGTCGGCGTCGGCGTCGACCCCTCCCGCAAGGGCCTCGCGGTCACCGGCGGTCTGCAGGACAACGGGCAGTCCCAACTGCGGCCCGGCGACCGGGTGATGGGCTCCAACTTCGGCGGCGACGGCGGCGACACGATCACCGATCCGGCCAACGGGTGCAACATCGCCCAGGAGTACGTGTACCTGGCGGTGTCCGTCACCAACAACTGCGCGGTCAACGACGGCAGCTGGGTCACCGACCCGTCCAAGGCGACGTCGTACTCCGTCGCCCCGCCCGACAACGCCACCGGCGAGGCGCGCTTCATCGCGCCGCTGAACGCGGACATCAAGAACCCGGACGTGTGGATCGCGGGCGGCCGGCACGTGTGGATCAACACCAAGGGGTACGCGATCCGCAGCGGCACCGAGTGGTTCGGCGCCTACGACCTGGGCGCGGGCCACACCGCCACGGCGGTCGCCTCCTCCGGCGGCAGGGTGTACGCCGCCTGGTGCGGGCCCTGCAACAACCAGGGCTTCACGCGGGGCATCGCGGTCGGCAACGCGGACGGAACGGGCTGGCACCAGCTGAACCTGCCGGTCGACGGCACGGTGCCCAACCGCTACCTGTCCGGGCTGGCGATCGACCCGAAGAACGCCGACCACGTCCTGCTCGCCGTCAACGGCTTCTCCCGCAAGTGGACCGAGGGTCCGGGCGCGGGCGTCGGCCACCTCTTCGAGACCCGGGACGGCGGCGCGACCTGGAAGGACGTCTCCGGCAACCTGCCCGACGTGCCGGCCGACTCGGTGGTGCTTTTGAGGAACGGCACGGTGGCCCTGGGCACCGACCTCGGCGTCCTGGTCCGCACGCCGGGCGCGAAGACCTGGAAGGTGGCCGGCACCAACCTCCCGACCACCGCGGTCCTCCAGCTCCGCACGGGCCCCGACGGCCGCCTGTACGCCGCCACCCACGGCCGCGGCATCTGGGCCATCGACCCGCGAAGGCTGCGGTGAGGGTCAACTGCCGTGTACGTGCTGCCGGTTGACGCATGACTGGCTGGCATGAAATGTTCCACCGCCTGAATTCAGCTCCAGGCGCGGAAACAGGGGAAAAGCCCGCCCCCGGTTCCCCTCACGGGGATGGGGGCCGGGGGCGGGCGCTCCCCTCCGCCGGGTCCCGGGCGGGTCCTGCCGGGACCCGTCGTCCGCGCAGGAGGGTGCCCCGGTCTCCCCGGACCGGGGCACCGCTCTCGTGTGGTCGTCTCTTGTGTGGTCGTCAGGCCGCCGGTTCCGGGACCGGGGTCTCGGCCGGGGCGTGTTTCGGGGGCTTGGCCGTGACCATCAGGCCCGCGATCAGGCCGGCCAGGAGCATGACGCCGGCGGCCCACCAGATGGCGACCGTGTAGCCGTGCACGACGCCCTCGCGGGCGACCAGCGCCTTCTGGGCGGGGTTGTGCAGGTGCGCGGCGATGTAGGTCGTGGCGCTGGACGTGGCGATCGTGTTCAGCAGCGCCGTACCGATCGAACCCCCCACCTGCTGCGAGGTGTTGACCGTCGCCGAGGTCACGCCCGCGTCCTGCGGCGCGATCCCCGCGGTGGCGGTGGCGAACACCGGCATGAAGGTCAGGCCCATGCCGAGGCCCATCAGCAGCAGGGCGGGCAGGATCTCGGTGGCGTAGGAGGAGTGCACCGTCATCCGGGTGAGGATCAGCATGCCGCCGGCCGCGAGGACCATGCCGGGCACCATCAGCACGCGCGGCGCGACGTGGTGCAGCAGCCGGGCCGAGATCTGCGTGGACCCGATGATGATCGCGGCCGTCAGCGGCAGGAAGCCCAGTCCGGTCTTCACGGGCGAGTAGCCGAGGACGCCCTGCAGGTAGTACGTCATGAACAGGAACAGCCCGAACATGCCGATCGTGGCGAGCGCCATGGTCAGGAAGCACCCGGCGCGGTTGCGGTCCTTGACGATGTGCAGCGGCAGCAGCGGCGAGGGCGCCCGGTTCTGCCACCACACGAACGCGGCCAGCAGCACGACGCCCGCCGCGAACAGCGTCAGCACCAGCGGGTCGCTCCAGCCCCGCGGCTCGGCCTCGCTGAAGCCGTACACGATCGCCACCAGCCCGCCGCAGCCCAGCAGCACGCCGGGCACGTCGAGGCGGGCACCCGTGTGGCCGGGACGGTCGTGCAGCAGGACGACGGCGCCGATCACCGCGACGACGGCGATGGGGACGTTGACGTACAGGCACCAGCGCCAGTTCAGGTACTCGGTGAGCAGGCCGCCCACGATGAACCCGATGGCCGAGCCGCTGCCGGCCAGCGCGCCGTAGATGCCGAAGGCCTTGCCGCGCTCCTTGGGGTCGGTGAACGTCGTGGTCAGCAGCGACAGCGCGGACGGCGCCAGGACGGCGGCGAAGACACCCTGCAGGGCGCGCGCGCCGAAGAGCATGCCGGAGCCGGTGGCGGCGCCGCCGAGCGCGGAGGCGGCGGCGAAGCCGACCAGGCCGAAGATGAAGGTGCGTTTGCGGCCCACCAGGTCGGCGATCCGGCCGCCGAGCAGCAGCAGTCCGCCGAAGGCGAGGGTGTAGGCGGTGATGACCCACTGCCGGTTGCCGTCCGACATGCCCAGGTCGGCCTGGGCGGAGGGCAGGGCGATGTTCACGATGGTCGCGTCGAGGACGACCATCAGCTGGGCGAGCGCGATGACCACCAGACCCCACCAGCGGCGAGGATCGGGGCCCGCGGCCTCCTCCGTGGGGGTGTCACTCGTTCGGCTCATCCGGCCAGCAGACCATGAATCGGTACGTATCGCATCCGTAGGAGTGTTGCGGCTGTTGCTCATGGTTCGAGCACCACCTTTCCGATCGTGCCGCGCGTTTCGAGCGCGCGGTGCGCAGCGGCCGCCTCGGCCAGCGGGAAGCGCTGCACGGCAGGGCGCAGCCGTCCCGCGGCGGCCTCGGCGAGGGCGCGCAGTTCCAGGGTTCGAAGGGGGGTCTTCCGGGTCATCACCGGGCCGAGCACCTGCTGGGAGACGCCCTCGACGAGGTGCGGGGAGCCACCGCGGACGCCCTCGGCGGACCAGCCGAAGACGAGGTGCCGGCCACCGGGACCGAGCAGGGCGACGGCCTCGCGGGCCACGTCACCGCCCACACCGTCGAAGACGACGGTCGCCGGGCGGCCGCCCAGGCAGGCACGCACCTTGTCGGGCCACGCGGGCTCGGTGTGGTCGACGGCCAGATCGGCGCCGTCGGCCTGCACCCGGGCGACCTTGCGGGCGCCGCCGGCCAGGCCGATCACCGTGGCGCCGGCGTTCTTCGCGTACTGCACGAGCAGCGTGCCGATGCCGCCGGCGGCCGCCGGGATCACGGCCACCGCGTCGGGTCCGAGCTCGGCGAACTGCACGATTCCCATGACCGTACGGCCCGTTCCGATCATGGCGACGGCCTCGGCGAAGTCCAGGTTCCCGGGGATCTCGTGGACCCGCTCGACGTCGGCGACGGCCAGCTCGGCGTAGCCGCCCGGGGCGAAACCGAGGTGGACGACCACGCGCCGGCCGAGCCACAGCCCGGCGACGCCCTCGCCGAGCGCGTCGACGACGCCGGCGACCTCGCGGCCGGGAACGGTGGGCAGCACGGCCGGCTCCGGCAGCGGGCCCTGCGCGCCCTCCCGCAGCGCGGTGTCGAGCAGGTGCACGCCGGCCGCCCGGACGGCGACGCGGACCTGGCCGGGGCCCGGCCGGGGGTCGGCGACCTCCTCGACGACGAGGTTCTCGGCCGGACCGAAGTGGTGCAGACGAACGGCGCGCATCCTGGACTCCCTGGATCTGACGGCGAGGACGTGACGGCATGGGCTTGACCGCGTGGGCGGTGCTGCACGAGACGGCCACTCCACCCTCCGACCTCAAGTCCGCTTGAGGTCAAGCCGCCCGCCTCCGCCCCAGCGCCAGCGACACCGCCGCGAGGGCGCTGTTGAACGACACCTCCGACAGCACGCCGGGGGCGGCGACCTGGTCGCCGGCGAGGTAGACGCCGTCGCCGCGGTCGACGGCCGGGCGGTCGCGCCAGCTGGTGCCGGGCAGGTCGACGGCGCCGGTACGGCCGTACGCGACGGACGCGCGCCGCCAGGTGACGCGCTCGCGCCAGCCGTCGAAGGCCAGGTCGAGGAGCTCCTCGGCGCGGGCGACCCCGTCGGCCTTGCCCTCGTGCGGGGCGATCGGGATCTGCCCCTGGATCAGCTGCTCGCCGCGCGGCGCGAGGCTGCGGTCCTGCGCGGTGAACCGCTCGATCCACCCGGGCGCGTCCAGGTCGGACACCGCGAAGGCGTCCCCGCGCCGGGTCCGCACGGCGAGGTCGACGAGCACCGTGCGCCCGCTCGTCCAGGCCAGGGAGGAGTCCCCGAGCAGCCGGCGGGCGGCGTCGAGGGAGGTCGCGACGACGACGGGCGTGTCGGTCGGGAGGGCGTCGACGCGGGAGAGCGTCTCCACCCGGACGCCGAGGTTCCACGCCCGGGCGGCCATCCGGTCGATGAGGCTCGCCCAGCCGCCGCGCGGATAGTGCGCCTCGGGCGGCAGCCGGGTGGCCCGCCGCAGACGTTCCTGCACGAACGCGGCGGACAGGGCGCCGGGGTTGTGGTGGAAGACGGCGACGGCCGCGTAGTGAGCGGCGGCGCGGGCGCCCTCCTCGCCCGCGACGCCGGTGGCCCAGGTCGCGAAGTCGACGTCGACGGGGGCCTGCTGGAGGCTCGGGCGGAGCAGTTTGAGCAGCGCGAAGGGCGGGGTGCGGCGTAGGCTTCCGTGGTGGCGCAGGCGCAGCCGGGCCGCCTCCAGGGGCGGGATCGGTGCCAGCGGTCCGATGAGGTCGCGCTGCCTGAGCCAGGTCCAGTGCGGGCCGCCGCTGTAGAGGGCGTGCGGGCCTTCGTTGGTCCGGTACGGCCCCTCGGCGGTCCGCGCCCGCCCGCCGAGGGTGTGGTGGGCTTCGTGGACGGTGACCTTGGCGCCCGCCTCGGCGGCGGTGATCGCGGCGGTCAGTCCGGCGAATCCGCCGCCGATGACGGTGATGCGGTGCATGGGTGGCGTCTCCCTCGGGTCGGTCGCCTGGGGCGTACGGGCTGTGCGGGCCGCGTGTGCGGGCGGTGCGCACGGCGTTCGTGCATACGACGGATCCAGGCGGCGGAATGTGACATCACGCGGTGTCCGTGCAGGTCAGGGCGATTGTCAGTGGCGGGGTGCAGCATGGGGGCATGGTGAGACGAGGGGTTGGCGGGAGCGGAGTGAAGGGCGCCGTGAAGGGGGCGCGACGGCCGGAGCTGCGGTTGCCGCCGCTGGAGCCGTTCGGCGGCGGGGAGCTGGAGCCGGACGGGGACTACGACGGCCTGGAGTTCCGGGACGCCGACCTCGCCGGGCAGGACGGCGGGGGCGCCCGCTTCATGGACTGCGCGCTGACGGGGTGCGCGGTGGACGAGACCCGGCTGCGGCACGCCCGCGTCCTCGACTCGGTGCTGACCGGTCTGCGCGGTGTGGGCACCGACCTCGCGGAGTCGACGCTGCGGGACGTCGAGGTGGTGGACGCGCGTCTGGGCGGGACGCAGGCGCACGGGGCGGTGCTGGAGCGGGTCGTCGTGCGCGGCGGCAAGATCGACTATCTGAACCTGCGCTCGGCGAAGCTCAAAGACGTCGTCTTCGAGAGCTGC
This sequence comes from Streptomyces sp. 7R007, assembly GCF_054850255.1. NCBI lineage: Bacteria > Bacillati > Actinomycetota > Actinomycetes > Kitasatosporales > Streptomycetaceae > Streptomyces > Streptomyces sp. 7R007. The sequence continues at coordinate 124,092 of NZ_JBTWMV010000006.1, forward strand.
GTGCTGGTCGAGCCGGACTTCGGCGGCGCCGCGCTGGAGCGGGTGGAGTTCGTGGACTGCGCGCTGAAGGGAGCGGATCTGCGCGGGGCGGTCCTGAAGGACGTGGACCTGAGAGGGGCGACGGAGCTGGCGGTCGCCCAGGGCGTGGACCGGCTGGCGGGCGCGGTGATCAGCACCGGGCAACTGATGGATCTGGCGCCGGTGCTGGCGGCCCAGATGGGGATTCGGGTGGAGGACTGAAGGTGGGGACCTTCTACGGGAACGTGGTCGTGGCCCGTCCGTGCGACGAGGTGGTGCCGCTGCTGGACGCGGAGAGCGGACCGGACGGCCGGAAGATACGGGGGTTCGCGCTGCCGGTGGGCCCCGGGCACACGGTGATCTACCCCGACCCGGAGACGGACGCCACCGAGGTGGCCGGCCCGCTGGGCCGACTGCTGCGGGCGCCCACGCTGGGCGCGTACGTCTTCGACTCCGACGTCCTGCTGATGACCGTGTACGACGAGCACGGTGAGCCGCGGCACCACTACGACTCCTGTCCCGGGTACTTCGAGGAGGCGGCGACCGACGAGGACGGCGACCCGCTGGGCGGCGGGGACTTCGCCTTCCCCGCACCGACCGGCGCCGACCCCGAGGCGTTCGTCCCGCTCGCGTTCGGCCCGGTGGACCGAGCGCTGCTGCGGTCCGTCCTGGGCGGCACCCCGCTCGACCCGGACGACGGCGAGGACGGACGGTACGTGTTCGCGGAGACCCAGCACTACGACGCGATGACCTGCCTGGGCCTGAACGCCTGCCGGCTGAGCACCGGCTACCGCTACCTCTCCCTCGGGGGGCTGCCGCACGAGACGACGGCGGAGGAGCTGCTGACCATAGGCGCCGGGGCCTGACGGGCACGGCATGAACAGGTGCCGGGGCTTCAAGCCACCCGGGGGAAGCGGGCCTGCAGCGTCCAGATCGCCGGGTTCTCGCCGAGGTCCTCGTGCAGGTCGACCAGGTCGGCGATCAGGTCGTGCAGGAAGTCCCGCGCCTCGCGGCGGAGTTCGCGGTGGGAGAAGGTCAGCGGGGGCTCCTCGGCCGGCGTCCAGTCGGCCTCCACGTCCACCCAGCCGAAGCGCCGCTCGAAGAGCACGCGGTCGGTGGACTCGGTGAAGTCCAGCTCCGCGCGCTGCGGCCGGGCGGCACGCGAGCCGGCCGGGTCCCGGTCGAGGCGCTCCACGATGTCGCACAGCGCCCACGCGAAGTCGAGCACCGGCACCCATCCCCAGGCTGTGGACAGCTCCCGGTCCGACGCGGTGTCGGCGAGATAGACGTCACCGCAGAACAGGTCGTGCCGCAGCGCGTGGACGTCCGCGCGCCGGTAGTCCGTCTGCGGCGGGTCGGGGAAGCGGTTGGAGAGGGCGTAGCCGATGTCGAGCACGTACGCGATGGTGTCACGTCGCCCTAGGATCGCTGCCGTGTCCCGATCCGCGCCCGTTGTCCCTTCCGTCCGTCTGGTCCCCGCCTTCCTTATCTCCCTCCTCCTCGCCCTGACGGCGTGCGCGGGCGGAGGCCACGACACCACCGGCAGCCCGGGCCGCGACGACCCGTACTTCCCCAAGGCGGGCAACGGCGGATACGACGTCACCCACTACGACCTGCGCCTGTCCTACGACCCCGCCCACGGCGGCCGCCTCACCGCCACCGCCGCCCTCACCGCCCGCGCCACCCAGGACCTGACCGCCTTCGACCTCGACCTCAAGGGCCTGCACGTGGACGGCGTCACCGTCGACGGCCGCGGCGCCTCGTTCGACCGCGCCGGCCAGGAACTCACCGTCCGCCCGCCCGACCGCCTCGACGCCGGCACCGCCTTCCGCACCACCGTCCGCTACTCCGGCACCCCCGAGCGGATCACCGACCCCGACGGCTCCCGGGAGGGCTGGCTGCGCACCGCCGACGGCGCCCTCGCCCTCGGCGAACCGACCGGCTCCATGGCGTGGTTCCCCGGCGACCACCACCCCGCCGACAAGGCGTCGTACGACATCGCGATCACTGTGCCGAAGGGCCTCCAGGCGGTCTCCAACGGCGAGTTGAAGGGGGAGCCGACCACGGAGAACGGCCGTACGACCTACACCTGGCACACCGCCGAGCCCATGGCGAGCTACCTCGCCACGGTCGCCGTCGGCCACTACGCCGTCAGCCGCTCCACCCTCGCCGACGGCCTGCCGGTGTACACCGCCGTCGACCCGGCCGAGGCGAAGGCGGCCCGCGGGGTGCTGGCGAAGATCCCCGAGATCATGGAGTGGGAGCAGTGCAACTTCGGCCCGTACCCCTTCTCCTCCACCGGCGCGGTCGTCGACCGGCCCGAGGACGCCGAATACGCCCTGGAGACCCAGAACCGGCCCGTCTTCCCCGGCGCCCCCGACACCGCGACCCTCGTCCACGAACTGGCCCACCAGTGGTACGGCGACTCCGTCACGCCGAAGACGTGGCGGGACATGTGGCTCAACGAGGGCTTCGCGACCTACGCCGAGTGGCTGTGGGACGAGGACCACGGCGGCGACAGCGCCCAGCAGACGTTCGACCGGCTTTATGCCCACGGCGAGGACGACTACCCCGACCTGTGGTCCTTCCCGCCGGCGCGCCCCAGTGGCGCAGCGCACATCTCCGACGACCCGGTCTACGTGCGCGGCGCGATGGTCCTCCAGAAGATCCGGCGGACGGTGGGCGACGACACCTTCTACGACATCATCCAGGGCTGGGCGGCGACGTACCGTCACGGCACCGCGGACACCGCCGACTTCACGGCGTACGTCGAGAAGAAGGCACCGGACAAGGACTTCACCGGCATCTGGAAGGACTGGCTGTACGGGAACGGAAAGCCCGGTTCACGCCGCTGAGCCGGCCACGTCCTTCGTGCCGCCGGAGCCCTCGGCCGTCACCGGCGTCACCGAGGGCTCCCGCTCAGCGCAGCGCGTTGTGTCAGACGTTGACGCCGAAGTCCTGGGCGATGCCGACCAGGCCGGACGCGTAGCCCTGGCCCACCGCGCGGAACTTCCACTCCGCGCCGTTGCGGTAGAGCTCGCCGAAGACCATCGCCGTCTCCGTGGCCGCGTCCTCGGAGAGGTCGTAGCGGGCGATCTCCGCGCCGCCGGCCTGGTTGACGATGCGGATGTAGGCGTTGCGGACCTGGCCGAAGTTCTGCGAGCGGTTCTCCGCGTCGTAGATGGAGACCGGGAAGACGATCTTGTCGATGTCGGCCGGGAGAGCCGCCAGGTTGACGTTGATCGCCTCGTCGTCGCCCTCGCCCGCGCCCGTGCGGTTGTCGCCGGTGTGGACGATGGAGTTGTCCGGGGTCTGCTTGTTGTTGAAGAAGACGAAGTGGGCGTCCGAGTAGACCTTGCCCTGGGCGTTCACCGCGATCGCGGAGGCGTCGAGGTCGAAGTCCGTGCCGGTGGTGGTGCGGACGTCCCAGCCGAGGCCCACGGTGACGGCGGTCAGGCCCGGAGCCTCCTTGGTGAGCGAGACGTTGCCACCCTTGGACAGGCTTACAGCCATTGTTGGGAGTCCCTTCCCTCGGTTCGGTACGGCAGAAAAGCTACAGCTACCCGTATGAACGCCGACCGAGCCGCCAAAGGTTCCGACTTCCTTTACTTTCTTTACCGAACAGCGGGTGAACCTTATTCGCGTGACGTGTGCCGGTCAGTCGCGCGACCATGGGGGACATGTCCGGTCCCTACCTCATCCGCGGCTCCGTCCCGCTCCCCGAGGCCGAGCTCATGTGGCGTTTCTCGCGGTCGTCGGGGCCGGGAGGCCAGCACGTCAACACCAGTGACTCACAGGTGGAGCTGCGCTTCGACCTCGCCAACACCGAGGCCCTGCCGGAGGTGTGGAAGGCGCGGGCGCTGGAGCGGCTGGCCGGGCGGCTCGTCGACGGCGTGATCGTCGTACGCGCCTCCGAGCACCGCTCGCAGTGGCGCAACCGGGAGACCGCCGCCGTACGCCTCGCGGCGCTGCTCGCGGAGGCCACCGCGCCACCGCCCAAGCCGCGCAGGCCCACCCGCATCCCGCGCGGCATCAACGAACGCCGGCTGCGGGAGAAGAAGCAGCGCTCCGAGACGAAGCGGGGGCGTTCCGGGCGCGACTGGGGCTGACGCGCCCCCCACGCATGACGCCGGTGTCACCCGAGTTGCCGGTACCGCCCCCGGAAGTACGTCAGCGGCCCCCCGTCTGCGCTCGGCACCCCCGCCCCCAGCACCCGGCCGATCACCAGCGTGTGGTCGCCCGCCGGCACGCGCTGCTCGGTGCGGCACTCCAGCGTGGCCAGGGCGCCGCCCACCAGGGGCGCGCCGGAGTGGATGCCGCGGACGTACGGGATGTCCTCGAAGAGCAGGCGGTCGCTGATGCGGCCCTTCATCGCGAAGCGGCCCGCGATGTGGCGCTGGCTCTCGGACAGGACCGACACCGCCCACAGGGGCTGTTCGTCGAGCAGGTCGTCCATGCGGGAGCCCGTGCGCAGGCTGACCAGGACCAGCGGCGGGTCCAGGGAGACGGACATGAACGCCGTCGCCGTCATGCCGACGTCCTCGCCGGCCGGCGCCGACGGGTCGTCGGGGTCCAGCGGCGGCTCCTGCGCGGTCACCAGGACCACGCCCGCGGCCAGCCGGGACATCGCGGCCCGGAACTCGTCGTTGCTCACCCCCTCAGCATGCCGGGCGGCGGGCAGCGGGACGGACGGGGACGTGGCGGGAGAGGTGTTCGGCACGTCCGAAACGCTAATCGGCGCCGTCCGGCGCGCGCATCGGGCGGCAGGACCAGGTGGGAGGAGGGAGGACCTAGGACCGGCGACCGACGGCTGCGGCTCCCGCCGGGTGGTGAGCGCGTACTCTGCGGAAGCGTTCGCGTACTCTTGGGCACGCGCCCTCACATGCGTACAAAGATTGCGTTCAGTAAACGCACAGGGAAAACGCAGAAACTCCACTCAATTGTTCATGTTTAGCTGTGACTTGAGTCACAAGGGGCATGAATTGTTGACCCTGTGTACCGAGTGGGCAGCGCGCTGTGATTCAGTGGCGGGGAAGCTGCCAGAACGATACGCCGATGAGAACCCTTGATTCGCTGCGAGGTCTCGGGGGGAGGGCGAGCATGGAGACCGAGTCGGAGCCCTACGTCCGGCTTACCACCCTGCGACGACTGCACCAGGTCATGGCGGACATGAACGCCGCCCGCAGCCTGGCGGACACGCTGCAGACGGTCGCCGACGGCGTCGTCAACGGCCTCGGGTACGAGCTGGCGTGCGTCAACCTCGTCCGCCCCGACGGCGACCTCGTCGTCGCCGCCTTCTCGGGCAACGCGGCGGCGGAAGCGCTGATCACCGGCCGGGTCGGCTCGCGCGAGTCCTGGGACCGCCGGCTGTCCATGGGTGAGCACTGGGGCGACCTGGTGTTCATACCGCACACCGAGGGCTGGATCCTCGACGACGACGACGTCCCGCAGTGGTACACCGACGGTCCCGCGCCCCGCTTCGAGGACGAGTGGCACCCCTCCGACCGGCTCTTCGCCCCCATGTACACGCCGAACGTGCAGGGCGGCTCGTGCGGCGAACTGATCGGCGTCCTGTCCGTGGACCGGCCGCGCAACGGCCGGCGACCGGGCGCATGGGGCCGTGAAGCGCTCCAGATGTACGCGTTCCAGGCCGCGATCGCGATCAGCAACGCACGCCTGCGCGCCAACATGCAGCGCGCACTGGTCAGGCTCGAACGCGAGCAGCAGGCCCTCAGGGCGAGCGAGGAGAGCTTCCGGCAGGCCTTCGAGTACGCCCCCTCCGGCATGGCCATCGCCGAGATGGGCGGCGACCAGCACGGACGCATACTGCGCACCAACGACGCCCTGTGCCGGCTGCTGGGCCGCCCCGCCTCCGCGATGCGCCGCTACTCCTTCTCCGACCTCGTCCACCCCGAGGACATAGGCACCCTGCTGAGAACCTCCGCCGAGGGCGGACGCGCGGAGCTGCGCCTGGGCCGGCGGGACGGGACGTACGTCTGGGTCTCCCTGCGCAACTCGGTGGTCGCCGACGCCGCCGACGGGCCCCGCTTCCTGCTCACCCACGTCGAGGACATAGAGGAGCGCAAGCGCCGCGAGCTCCAGCTCGCCCACCGCGCCTCCCACGACTCGCTCACCGGCCTGCCCAACAGCGCCGAGCTGCGCTCCCGGCTCTCCTCCCGGCTGTGCCAGCGGCCCACCCACCCCGGCGCCCTGGAGTCCCTGGACGCCGCCTACGGCCACCCCGCCTTCGACGCGGCCGGCCACGGCTTCGACTTCCGGCCGGGCGGCGCGGAGGCGTACGACGCCTTCGACCACCACGTGCACACCGTCGCCCCCGAGGGCGACCGCGACGACGGCACCAAGGGGCTCGCGGTCCTCTTCTGCGACCTCGACGGCTTCAAGTCGATCAACGACCGCTTCGGGCACAACGCCGGCGACGCCGTCCTCATCGAGGTCGCCCGGCGCCTGAGCCGGGGCGTGCGCGACGGCGACACGGTCGCCCGGCTCGGCGGCGACGAGTTCGTGATCCTCGCCGACGGGCTCGGCAAGGCCGACGCGCAGGACCTCGCCGTACGGCTGCGCAACGAGATCATCCAGCCGATCCGGGCGGAGGGCCGGGCCGTGCGGGTGGGCGCCAGCTTCGGCATCGGGTGGGCGCACTGCGGCATGACCGCGGACGAGGTGCTGAAATCCGCCGACGAGCGGATGTACGTAGAGAAACGATCTCGTCCCAAACAGCACCGACGCGCGGGATGATCTCCAGGTCAGCGGGTTGATGCGATCCGAGTCACCTGTTTGGGCCATCGGAACCGGGTAGGCTCGACATTCTGACCCAGCTCATCGCATCCGACCCGCACCTGTTCGAGGAGTACCCAAGGGATGACGTCCGGCAACAACGGCGCCAGCACGCCCGAGGACGACGACCCGTTCGGCTACCTCTACGCCGACGGGCAGGCCAACGGCGCCCAGCCGCCCTCCGGTGGCTACGGCTACCCGAACTCCGTCAACCGGGTGCGCGCGGTCGGCCAGCGGCAGTACGGCCCGCAGCAGACGGCGCCGACCGCGCCGTACGGCCAGGTCCCGCAGCAGCCGGGCGGCTACGGCCAACCGAACGCGCACTACGCCGCCCCGGAGACGTTCCCCGGCGGCGCCCCCACCGCGCCCCAGCAGCCCGCGTACAGCGGCGGCAACGGCGGCGGGCGGGGCCGCGGACCCAACACCAAGGGACTGCTGATCGGCGCGATCGCGGTGGTCGCCGCGGTCGTCATCGGCATCAGCGTGGCCATGCTCGGCGGCGACTCGAACGACGACAACGCGGGCGGGGACGCCTCGACGTCGCCGTCCGCCCAGCAGAGCAGCGAGCCGAGCCAGTCCGCCAGCAGCAGCGCCTCCGCCGCGGCGGACCTGCCGACGGTCGACGCGAAGGCGCTGCGCCTGGACGGCGGGGCCACGCTCGCCTCGGACGTCCAGGGCGCCGAGGCCGACGGCGGGATCTACGTCACCGGGCTCGACTCCACCGGCGCCGGGGTCACCTGGACGGTGAACGACATCCCGGCCGACGGCGTCTACACCCTCTTCGCGCACTACAGCGCGACCGGCGACGACCAGTCGATGACGCTCACCATCAACGGCAAGGTCTTCGGCAGCAAGCTCAACCTCGGCAACTTCACCGGCGCCGAGGACGGCGACTTCGCCAAGGGCTGGACGAAGACCTACGCCTACCCGAGCCTGAAGAAGGGCACCAACACGATCTCGCTGTCCTGCCAGGACGGCGACAAGTGCAACGTGCTGCTCGACCAGCTCTGGCTGAAGCAGGGCCAGGTCAAGAACTAGGACTCGGGTAAGGGCCAGGGCAGCCGTTAGGCGGCGGTCGCCTCGGTGGTCACCGACACCCGGGTGAGCAGGTCCTCGTAGGCCGCGTGGTCGAACTCGCCCGCCGCCGGCGCCAGTACGGTCGCCGCCGACAGGGCGACCGCGCGGGCGAGGCGGTCCGGCCAGGGGAGGCGCTCCACCAGCCCGGACAGCAGCCCCGCGACCGCGGAGTCGCCGGCGCCCGCCGGATTGCCGTGGACGCGGCCCGGCGGCGCCGCCCGCCAGCGGCCCTCCGGCGCCGTGGCCAGCAGGCCCTCGGCGCCCAGGGAGGCGACCACCGTCCGGGCGCCGCGCCGGCGGGCGTCCTGCGTGGCCCGCGACGGCTCGTGGGAGCCGGTCAGTTCGGCGAGCTCGTCGGCGTTCGGCTTGACCAGGTCGGGCCGGGCGGCGACCCCGCGGCGCAGCGGCTCCCCGCTGGTGTCCAGCAGCACGGGCACCCCGGCCGCCCTGGCCGCCCGGACGAGACCGGCGTACGCCCCGACCGGCACCCCCGGCGGCAGGCTGCCGCACAGGGCCACCGCGGACGCCGACGCCAGCAGGTCCTCGTACGCCTCCTGGAAGGCGGACCACTCGGCCGGGGTGATGTGCGGGCCCGGTTCGTTGAACTGCGTGGTGTCGCCGGTGTGTTCGTCGACGACGGCGATGGTGCGCCGGGTCGCGCCCTCGACCGGCACCAGAGCGTCCACCACGCCCGCGGTGGCCGTCAGCCGTTCCTGGACGACGCGTCCGGTGGCGCCGCCCGCGAAGCCGGTGACCGTCACCTCGTGGCCGAGCGCCGCCAGCACCCGGGCGACGTTGACGCCCTTGCCGCCGGGCCGTTCCGTCACCTCGGTGACCCGGTGCGCGGCGTGCGGCCGGAGGGAGCCGACGCGGTAGGTGATGTCGAGAGCGGTGTTCAGCGTGACCGTGAGGATCACCTGGGCCGACCTCCCCCGAAGAAAGAACCAGAGCCTGTAGTGGTGTCCGGGCGATCATGCCAAACGGACGGCGGTCCTCCCAGTCTCCCAGGACAACCGCCGCCCTCAACAGCGGGACATCTCATCCCAGTTGGGGATCGACCACCCATTCTCCCCGGCGCATGACGCCCTTGAGGTCGAATCGGTGGTCCAGAAGGACCAGGTCGGCGTCCTTGCCGGGCTCCAGCGAGCCGATCCGGTCGGCCATGCCCAGCAGCCGGGCGGGGTTGGCCGAGATCGCGGCCACCACGTCCTCGACGGGGAGCCGGTCCACGGTCACCGCCCGCTTGAACGCGCGGTCCAGGGTGAGCGTCGACCCGGCGATGGAACCGCCCTCGACCAGCCGGGCCACGCCCTCGCTGACCTCGACCTCCAGCGGGCCGAGCATGTAGCGCCCGTCGCCGAAACCGGCCGCGTCCATCGCGTCCGTGATGAACGCGACCCGGCCCGCACCGGCGTGGTGGAACGCCAACTGGAGGGCGGCCGGGTGCAGATGGGTGCCGTCGTCGATGAGTTCGACCGTGATCCGCTCGTCCTCCAGGAGGGCGGTGATCGGGCCCGGCGCGCGGTGGCCGATCTGCGGCATCGCGTTGAAGAGGTGCGTGGCGACCGTGGCGCCCGCCTCGATCGCCGCCAGCGTCTGCTCGTACGTCGCGTCGGTGTGCCCGACCGCCGCGATGACGCCGTGCTCGGCGAGCAGCCGTACGGAGTCGAGGCCGCCGGGGAGTTCGGTGGCCAGGGTGACCATGACGGCCCTGCCGCGCGCCGCGTCGACCAGCTTGCGGACCTCGGCCGGGTCGGGGTGGCGCAGCAGCGCCTCGGAGTGCGCGCCCTTGCGGCACGGGGAGATGAACGGCCCCTCGAAGTGGATGCCGGCGATGTCGCCCTGTTCGGCCAGTTCGCTCAGCAGCCCCGCCCGTTGGGCGAGGAAGTCCATGTCGCCGGTGACGGTGGAGGCGACGAGGGTGGTCGTGCCGTGCAGGCGGTGGGTGTGGATGCCGTGCAGGATCTCGTCGACCGTGCCGGAGGTGAAGGAGGCTCCGCCGCCGCCGTGGTTGTGGATGTCGACGAACCCCGGTACGAGCCAGTGTCCGGTGACGTCGAGAAGGCGGGCGTCGCCGGGGGCCGCGTCGGTGATGCGGGTGCCGTCCACGACCACCCGGCCGCCCTCGACGGTTCCTGTGGGCAGGACCACGTGGGCGCCGGAGAGCACCAGGGGGAGTGGGGCGTTGGCCATCAGGCGGATACCTCCGTACGGTCGGTTGTGTCGAGGAGATCCCAGGCCAGGAGCCCCGCACCCAGGCAGCCCGCCGTGTCGCCCAGGGCCGCCGGGACGATCGTCGGCAGTTTCTGGAAGGTCGCCCGTGCGCGGACGGCCTCTCTCAGCGGTGTGAACAAGGTTTCCCCCGCCTCGGCGAGGCCGCCACCGATGATCAGCGTGCGGGGGTCCAGCAGGGTGAGCGCGGTGACCAGGCCGTCGGCCAGGGCGTCGACGGCGCCCTGCCAGACCCGGACGGCGTTCGGGTCGCCGGACGCGACGGCCTTCGCGCAGTCCGCCGCGTCCGCCTCGTCGTCACCGCAGGCCGCGGCCCAGGCCTCGCTGACGGCCGCCGCGGAGGCGTACCGCTCCAGACAGCCGCGCTGCCCGCACGGGCAGGGCGTGCCGGACGGCCGTACGACGATGTGGCCGATCTCGCCCGCGAAGCCGTGCGCGCCCGCCTCCACCCGGCCCGCGACGCCGATGGCGCCCGCGATGCCGGTGCCGAGGGCGACGAAGAGGAAGCGGTCGGCGCCCTGCCCGGCGCCGAGCCGGCCCTCCGCCAGTCCGCCGGTGCGCACGTCGTGGCCGAGGGCGACCGGCACGCCGAGGCGGGCCGAGAGCAGGTCGCGCAGGGGGACGTCACGCCAGCCGAGGTTGGCCGAGTAGGCGGCGAGGCCGCCGGCCTCGTCCACGATGCCGGGGACGGCCACGCCGGCGGCACGGGCGGGCTCGCCCAGGTGCGCGGCGCCGTGGGCGCGCAGATCGGCGGCGAAGCCGAGGATGGCCTCGACGACCGCGTCCGGTCCGCGCTCGCGCCCGGTCGCCCGGCGCGCCTGGTGCAGCACGGCGCCGTCCGCCCCGACCAGAGCGGCCTTCATCCCGGTGCCGCCCACATCGAGGGCGATGACATGTCTCACGGGGGACAGTGTGACCCCACGACCCGCAAGAGGTCTAGTCCACTCACGTGGTGTAGACCTATGCTGTCCGCATGGTGGACGCAGAACAGTCATGAACGACGAGATGGTTGGGGCAGTACGCAGTGCAGCGGCGACGTAGGACAGGAACGATCGCGGTGGTGTCCGCTCTGGGCATGACGGCGGTCCTCGGCGGCTGCGGCCTCACCGGCGGCTCGGGTGACGTCACCCTCAGACTGGTCGCGGCCGACTACGGCAGCTCCGCGGCCGACAGCTCCCGGAAGTACTGGGACAAGCTGGTGAAGGAGTACGAGAGCACGCACTCCGGCGTGAAGATCCAGGTCAGCGTCTACTCCTGGAACGACGTCGACCGCAAGGTCAAGGAGATGGTCGACGCCGGCCACGCGCCGGACATGGCGCAGATCGGGGCGTACGCCGACTACGCCGACAAGGGCCTGCTCTACTCGGCCGACGACCTGCTCTCCATCGGCACCCAGGCCGACTTCGCCCCCCAGCTCGCCTCCGCGGGCCAGGTCAAGGACGTGCAGTACGGCATGCCGTTCGCCGCCTCGACGCGGCTGCTGTTCTACAACAAGACCCTCTTCAAGCAGGCCGGCCTCACCCCGCCGAAGACGTGGGCGCAGCTCAGGTCCGACGCCGAGGCGCTCAAGGCGCGGGGCGTGACCTACCCGTACGCACTGCCGCTCGGGCCGGAGGAGGCGCAGGCCGAGACGATGCAGTGGCTGCTGAGCGGCGGCGGCGACTACACCGACAGCTTCGGCACCTACGCCATCGACTCCACGCAGAACATCGACACCTTCACCTGGCTCAAGAACGACCTCGTCGACGAGGGCCTGACCGGGCCCGTCGCGCCGGGCAGGCTCAATCGCGCCGACGCCTTCAAGGCGTTCGCGAACGGCGAGGTCGGCATGCTCAACGGGCATCCCTCGCTGATGAAGACGGCCGAGAGCAAGGGCGTGAAGTTCGGCATGGTCCCGATGCCCGGCGTGGACGGGCAGACCAAGAACTCCATGGGCGTCGCCGACTGGATGATGGCCTTCAAGCAGAACGGCCACGCCCAGCAGGTCGGCGACTTCCTCGACTTCGTCTACAGCGAGAAGAACGTCCTCGCCTTCTCGCGCCAGTACGACCTGCTGCCGGTGACCACCTCCGCGTCCGACGCGATGAGCACCGCGCGGCAGGACGCCGACCTCAAGCCCTTCCTTGAGGAGCTGCCCTCCTCCGAGCTGTATCCGGTGGGCGACTCCTCCTGGGCGACGGTCAGCGCGGCGGTCAAGAAGCGCATCGGCCAGGCGGTCGCCTCCGACGGCAACCCCGCCTCGGTGCTCCAGCAGCTCCAGGTCACGGCGGCCACCGCGCAGAACGCGCAGTAGGCGGGGGCCGTTGTCAGCGGCGGGCGTTACGGTCGTGGACATGGAACGACTCGGCGCCCGTGAGCAGGCCATCCTCGCTCTGGAGCGCCGGGGCTTCACCGGCCCCGGCGCCAAGGAGCGCGCGATACGCGAGGAGCTGGGCCTGGCGCCCGTGCGCTACTACCAGCTGCTCAACGCCCTGCTGGACGACGAGCGGGCGCTGGCCCACGACCCGGTGACGGTCAACAGGCTGCGGCGGGTGCGGGAGCAGCGGCGCTCGGAGCGCTGACGCCTCGGTGAGCTGCGGAGTGCCGACGCCCCCGTGAGCCATGGGTGCGCCCCGCTGCCGCCGGTTAAGGTCGCCGTATGGGCACCCACATGGATCACATGGACACGGACCCCCTGCCGACCCCGGCCACCCCGGCCGGCCGCGACGGGCTGGAGGCGCTGCTGCGGCACCCCGAGAGGTCGGTGATCGCCCTCGACTTCGACGGCACGCTCGCGCCGATCGTCGCCGACCCCGAGCAGGCCCGCGCCCACCCGGACGCGGTCCCGGCGCTCGCCGCGCTCGCCCCCAGGGTCGCCGCGATCGCGGTCGTCACCGGCCGCCCCGCCGGGGTCGCCGTCCGCTACGGCGGCTTCGCGGGCGTGCCCGGCCTGGAACACCTCGTCGTGCTGGGCCACTACGGCGCCGAGCGCTGGGACGCCGTCAGCGGCGAGGTCAGCGCACCCGCCCCGCATCCCGGCGTCGCCGCCGTGCGCTCCGAACTGCCCGGCTTCCTCGACCGCATCGGCGCCTGGCAGGGCACGTGGATCGAGGAGAAGGGCCGTGCCGTCGCCGTCCACACCCGCCGCGCCGCCGACCCGCAGGCCGCGTTCGAGGCGCTGCGCGGCCCCCTCGCCGACCTCGCCACCCGCCACGGCCTGATCGTCGAGCCCGGCCGCATGGTCCTGGAGCTGCGACCGCCCGGCATGGACAAGGGCGTGGCCCTCCTCGACTACGTCCGCCGGACCGACGCCGCGGCCGTCCTCTACGCCGGCGACGACCTCGGCGACCTCCCCGCCTTCGCCGCCGTCGACAAACTCCGCTCCGACGGCACACCGGGCGTGCTGGTGTGCAGCGGCAGCGACGAGGTGACGGAGCTGCGGGAGCGGGCCGACCTGGTGGTGGACGGCCCGGAAGGAGTGGTCGCGCTGCTGACCCGCATCGCCGCTCAGCTCGGCTGATCGTCCAGGGCGTGCAACTGGTCCAGGAACCACTGCGCCGGCGGCAGCGCCGTCGCCGCGGCGGCCAGCCGCTTGGTGCGCTCCGCCCGCTCCTCGCGCGGCATCGTCAGTGCCTCGTGCAGGGCGCGGGCGGTGCCGACGACGTCGTACGGGTTCACGGCGATCGCGTCCCTGCCCAGCTCCTGGAAGGCCCCCGCCTCCCGGGACAGCACCAGCGCGCACCCCTCGTCGGAGACCACCGGCACCTCCTTGGCGACGAGGTTCATGCCGTCCCGGATGGGGTTGACCAGGGCCACGTCGGCGAGCCGGTAGGCCGCCAGGGAGCGCGCGAAGTCGTCCTTGACGTGCAGCACCACCGGTGTCCAACCGGGCGTGCCGTACTCGGAGTTGATCTCCTCCGACAGGCGCTGCACCTCGGCCGTGTACTCCCGGTAGACGGCCAGGTCCTGCCGGGAGGGGTAGGCGAAGGCCACGTGCACGACCCGCTCGCGCCACTCCGGGTGGTCGTCGAGCAGCTGCCGGTACGCCAGCAGCCCGCGCACGATGTTCTTGGACAGCTCGGTCCGGTCCACCCGCACGATGGTCCTGCGGCCCGCGCCGATCTCCTCGCGCAGGGCGGCCATGCGCTCCTCGACGTCCGCCTGCCGGGAGCGGGACTGCAGGAACTCCGCGTCGGCCCCGAGGCCGTGGACGCCGACGAGGGTGCGGCGGGTGACCCGGTCGCCGTCCAGGTGCTCGATGACGGGGGACGTGTCCGAGGGCGGGCCGGCGAGCCGGCGACCGGCGTCGGCTTCCTCGGCGCACCGCTGGAACGCCGTCGCCCACGGCCAGGTCAGGAAGGCCACCCGGTCCGCGCCGAGCATGCCCTCCAGCAGCCGCGCCCGGATGTCGTCGGGCAGCATCCGGAAGTACTCCGGCGGCGCCCACGGCGTGTGCGAGAAGTGGCCGATCCTCAGGTCCGGCCGCAGCTCCCGCAGCATCCCCGGCACCAGGCACAGGTGGTAGTCCTGCACCAGCACGGCCGCCCCCTCGGCCGCCTCCTCGGCCAGCGCCTCGGCGAAGGCCCGGTTGTAGGTCTCGTACGAGGCCCACTGCCGGCGGAACTCCGCGTCGAAGACCGGCTCCAGCGGCGTCTGGTACAGCATGTGGTGGACGAACCACAGGACCGAGTTGGCGATGCCGTTGTACGCGTCCGCGTGCACGTCGGCCGGGATGTCCAGCATCCGCACGCCGTCCTCGCCGACCCCGCGCCGGACGGCCTCCCGGTCGCCGTCGGACAGCGCCGAGCACACCCACAGGGCGCCCGCGTCGGGTCCGATGGCCGACAGCCCGGAGACCACCCCGCCACCGCCGCGGCGGGCGTCGAGCGAGCCGTCCTGCCGCACCTCGTACGAGACCGGGCCGCGGTTGGACGCGACCAGCACCTGAGCCTTCTGAACAGCACCGTGCGTGGAAGCCATACGCCTCAACCTAGCCCGGCCCGGAAACGCTCAAACGTACAGGCCGCCCGGTGGAGGTGTGCCGCGCACCACCCTGCCTCAGGCCACCCGGCGGGAGGCGTACTCCGCTATCTCCACCATCGGCGGACGCTCCTCCGTGTCCACGGAGTACGTGCGCGGCTCGAAACCGTCGTCGCCGCGTTCGAACTGGGTGAGGGAGGGGCGGATGAGGTGGCCGCGGGCCAGGCGGAGCTGGGCGGTGCGGTAGATCGCCGCCGCCATCCGGCCGAGGGCCTGGCCGTCCTGGTGGCGGTGCTTGCGGACGCCGACGTCGACCTGGGCGAGGGCGTCGAGGCCCACCAGGTGCAGGGCGTCGACCAGCATGCCGAGCTCGACGCCGTAGCCGACCGGGAAGGGCAGCTGCTCCAGCAGGCTGCGCCGGGCCGCGTACTCGCCGCCGAGCGGCTGGACGAAGCCGGCCAGCTGCGGCCAGTGCATGTTCAGCAGGGGGCGCGCCATCAGCTCGGTGACCCGGCCGCCCTGGCCCTGCGCGCCGGCCAGCGGACGGTCGTACATGCCCTTGACCAGGTCGATCCCGGGGTCGGTGAGCAGCGGGCCGACGATGCCGGAGACGAAGTCCGAGGAGAACTCCTTCAGGTCGGCGTCGACGAAGCAGACGATGTCCCCGCGGGTGACCAGCAGGGAGCGCCACAGGACCTCGCCCTTGCCGGGGACGGCCGGGAGGTGCGGCAGGATCTCGTCGCGGTGCACGACGGTCGCGCCGGCCGCGGCGGCGACCGCGGAGGTGCGGTCGGTGGAACCGGAGTCGACGACGACGATCTCGTCGACGAGCGGCACCTGCTGCACGAGGTCGTGCCGGATCACGGCGACGATGTCGCCGACGGTCTCCTCCTCGTTGAGCGCCGGCAGCACGACGCTGACCGTCTGCCCCGTGCGCTGCTTGGCGGCCATGATCTGGTGGAGCGGGCGATCGGTGACGGACCAGGAGCGGGTGGTCAGCCAGCGCTCGACTTCTTCCAGCACGTAGGCGGCTCCTTGTCTTGTGATCCATCTCGCGGTTCGGACGACTATCTCAACTGTCCTG
The DNA here is from genome assembly GCF_054850255.1 of Streptomyces sp. 7R007. Classification (NCBI taxonomy): domain Bacteria; kingdom Bacillati; phylum Actinomycetota; class Actinomycetes; order Kitasatosporales; family Streptomycetaceae; genus Streptomyces; species Streptomyces sp. 7R007. Next base: position 140,257 of record NZ_JBTWMV010000006.1, read on the forward strand.
GTCGTCGGTTACAGTCTTGAACAACGCGGGTGACCATCGCATGTCCTGGCCCGCCGTGAACAACTTCATACCGCTCATCCAGAGGGGCAGAGGGATACGGCCCGATGAAGCCCCGGCAACCCTCCAGTCGGTACTCGTAGATCACTGTCGATCGCTCCGCGAGGCTCCCGGCTAGGGAAGGTGCCAAATCCGTCTCACGGCGAGATGCGTCGTGAGGAAGATGAGGAGAAAGGGCCTCGCCTCACATGGCTGTGCAGACTGTTGCAAGCACCACGGACTCCACCGTCGACCTCGGCCCCGCCGCGGCGCTGTCCTGCCGCGAATGCGGCCACCGGGTGCCGCTCGGCCCCGTCTTCGCGTGCGAGGAGTGTTTCGGCCCGCTGGAGATCGCCTACGACTTCTCGGCCTACGACACCGAGGAGCTCCGGCGGCGCATCGAGGCGGGACCCTCGAACATCTGGCGCTACGCCCCGCTGCTGCCCGTCCCCGCCGACGTGGCCGGCAAGCCGAACATCAACCCCGGCTGGACCAAGCTCGTCAAGGCCGACAACCTCGCCCGCGAGCTCGGGATCACCGGCGGGTTGTATGTGAAGGACGACTCCGGTAACCCGACGCACTCCTTCAAGGACCGCGTCGTCGCCCAGGCCCTGGAGGCCGCCCGCGCCTTCGGCTTCACCACCCTCTCCTGCTCCTCCACCGGCAACCTCGCCGGCGCGGTGGGCGCCGCGGCGGCCCGCGCCGGCTTCCGCTCCTGCGTGTTCATCCCGCACGACCTGGAGCAGGGCAAGGTCGTCATGGCCGCCGTCTACGGCGGCGAGCTCGTCGGCATCGAGGGCAACTACGACGACGTCAACCGCTTCTGCTCGGAGCTCATCGGAGACCCGGCCGGCGAGGGCTGGGGCTTCGTCAACGTCAACCTGCGGCCGTACTACGCGGAGGGCTCCAAGACGCTCGCGTACGAGGTGTGCGAGCAGCTCGGCTGGCGGCTGCCGGACCAGATCGTCGTGCCCATCGCCTCCGGCTCGCAGCTGACCAAGGTCGACAAGGGCCTGCAGGAGCTGATCAAACTCGGGCTCGTCGAGGACAGGCCGTACAAGATCTTCGGCGCGCAGGCCGAGGGGTGCTCGCCGGTGTCGACGGCCTTCAAGGCCGGCCACGACGTGGTGCGCCCGCAGAAGCCGAACACCATCGCCAAGTCGCTGGCCATCGGCAACCCGGCCGACGGTCCGTACGTGCTCGACATCGCGCGGCGCACCGGTGGCGCGGTGGAGGACGTGACGGACGAGCAGGTCGTGGACGCCATCAAGCTGCTGGCCCGCACGGAGGGCATCTTCGCCGAGACGGCGGGTGGCGTGACCGTGGGCGTGACGCGCAAGCTGATCGAGAACGGCGTACTCGACCCCACCAAGACGACGGTCGTCCTCAACACGGGCGACGGCCTGAAGACCCTCGACGCGGTGGCCGGCACCGGCCTGACCGCGACGATCCGCCCGAACCTCGACTCCTTCCGAGAGGCTGGCCTCGCATCATGAGCGTCAACGTCCGCATCCCCACCATCCTGCGCACCTACACCGGCGGGCAGGCCGAGGTGACCGCCGAGGGCGCCACCCTCGCCGAGGTCATCGCCGACCTGGAGAAGAACCACACGGGAATCGCGGCCCGCGTGCTCGACGACCAGGGCAAGCTGCGGCGGTTCGTCAACGTGTACGTCAACGACGACGACGTGCGTTTCGAGCAGGGGCTGGAGACGGCGACCCCCGACGGTGCGGGCGTTTCCATCATCCCGGCCGTGGCCGGCGGCTGACCGAACCACCGAATTGGCGAACGGTTGAACCAACAAACCACCGGGCGCCGAATGACCGAACATTACCGTTGGTAAGGCCGGTCACGAAGAGTTCATCGAATTGCCCCCTCCGTGAGAGAAGCGGAGGGGGCAATTCTGTGTGGTTGAGCGCGGTACAGTTGGGGAACCCGCTGCCGGTCCACGGACCGGAAGCCCTGGAAACCTGCTCCTTGCCCGACAAGATGTAGCCAAAGTGCGCGCGTCTTTCGTGGCTTTTGTGTATTTTGCGGGGCCCGACTTGCCCTGAAACCTGGTGAATTCTCGGCAGATTCCCGACCGGGCCCGTCCAGAATTCTCGTCCGATTGACCTGTTGCAGACGGCAGTTGGACAGATACATTCAGCCGCGGTCGACGCGTTCCGGCGCACGCCCCCAACCGTGGGGGGTGAGGTCTGACCCGGATCCGCGAAGTGCGGGTCCGTGCAAGGGCCAGTAATAGGGGAGTTAGGCATGGCTCAGGGCACCGTCAAGTGGTTCAACGCGGAGAAGGGGTACGGCTTCATCGCGGTCGACGGTGGTGCGGACGTCTTCGTCCACTACAGCGCGATTCAGATGGACGGCTACCGCACCCTGGAAGAGGGCCAGCGGGTCGAGTTCGAGATCTCGCAGGGTCAGAAGGGCCCGCAGGCCGACATGGTTCGCGTCACCGCCTAGAACATTCACATGACGAGGGCCCGCACCCGCGAGGGTGCGGGCCCTCGTCATGTGCCCGCCCCCTGTTCGCGCCGGGCGGAGCGCCCCGCCCGATCCCCGAGAGCCGCTTGCACTCGCAGGGGGCGAGTGCTAATCATTGGCGTTAGCACTCTGAAGGTGAGAGTGACAAAGAAGGACCGGGTCGGTGAGGCCCGCGGACCGGGTGGGGCAAGGAACCCACGGGTCGGCGAGCCGTCCGTCGCGGGCGCGGGCGCGGTCCGAAGGAATCACCCCCAGTCCTGGAGGGACCACTTCACATGGCCAAGATCATCGCGTTCGACGAGGAGGCGCGGCGCGGCCTCGAGCGCGGCATGAACCAGCTCGCGGACGCCGTGAAGGTGACGCTCGGCCCCAAGGGCCGCAACGTCGTCCTCGAGAAGAAGTGGGGCGCCCCCACGATCACCAACGACGGTGTCTCCATCGCCAAGGAGATCGAACTCGAGGACCCGTACGAGAAGATCGGCGCCGAGCTGGTCAAGGAAGTCGCCAAGAAGACGGACGACGTCGCCGGTGACGGTACGACCACCGCGACCGTTCTCGCCCAGGCCCTGGTCAAGGAGGGCCTGCGCAACGTGGCCGCCGGCGCCAACCCGATGGCCCTCAAGCGCGGCATCGAGAAGGCCGTCGAGGCCGTCTCCGGTGCCCTGCTGGAGCAGGCGAAGGACGTCGAGACCAAGGAGCAGATCGCCTCCACGGCCTCCATCTCCGCCGCCGACACCCAGATCGGCGAGCTCATCGCCGAGGCCATGGACAAGGTCGGCAAGGAAGGCGTCATCACCGTCGAGGAGTCCCAGACCTTCGGTCTGGAGCTGGAGCTCACCGAGGGTATGCGCTTCGACAAGGGCTACATCTCGGCGTACTTCGCCACCGACATGGAGCGTATGGAGGCGTCCCTCGACGACCCGTACATCCTGATCGCCAACTCCAAGATCTCCTCGGTCAAGGACCTGCTCCCGCTGCTGGAGAAGGTCATGCAGTCGGGCAAGCCGCTGCTGATCATCGCCGAGGACGTCGAGGGCGAGGCCCTGTCGACCCTGGTCGTCAACAAGATCCGCGGCACCTTCAAGTCCGTCGCCGTCAAGGCCCCGGGCTTCGGCGACCGCCGCAAGGCCATGCTCGGCGACATCGCCATCCTCACGGGCGGCGAGGTCATCTCCGAGGAGGTCGGCCTCAAGCTGGAGAACGCGACCCTGGACCTCCTGGGCCGCGCCCGCAAGGTCGTCATCACCAAGGACGAGACCACCATCGTCGACGGTGCCGGCTCCTCCGACCAGGTCAACGGCCGCGTCAACCAGATCCGCGCCGAGATCGAGAACAGCGACTCCGACTACGACCGCGAGAAGCTTCAGGAGCGCCTGGCGAAGCTCGCCGGCGGTGTCGCGGTCATCAAGGCCGGTGCCGCCACCGAGGTGGAGCTCAAGGAGCGCAAGCACCGCATCGAGGACGCCGTGCGCAACGCCAAGGCGGCCGTCGAGGAGGGCATCGTCGCCGGTGGTGGCGTGGCCCTGCTCCAGGCCTCCCAGGTCTTCGAGAAGCTGGAGCTGGAGGGTGACGAGGCGACCGGCGCCCAGGCGGTCAAGCTCGCGCTCGAAGCCCCGCTGAAGCAGATCGCCGTCAACGCCGGCCTGGAGGGCGGCGTCGTGGTGGAGAAGGTCCGCAACCTCACCCCGGGCCACGGCCTGAACGCCGCGACCGGTGAGTACGTCGACCTGGTCAAGGAAGGCATCATCGACCCGGCGAAGGTCACGCGCTCCGCTCTGCAGAACGCCGCCTCCATCGCCGCGCTCTTCCTCACCACCGAGGCCGTCATCGCCGACAAGCCGGAGAAGGCCGCCGCGCCCGCCGGTGGCGGCATGCCGGGCGGTGACATGGACTTCTGATCGACCTCCGGGGCTCCGGCCTCCGGTTGATCAACGTCCTTGCCGAGGGCGGCACTTCCGGGATTCCCCGGGGGTGCCGCCCTCGGGCGTGTCCGGGGTCACAGAGGGATTGGTTAAGGTAGTGCAACAATGCATACGCACATACCGTCCGGTTATCTCCGAGGAGTCCCCCACGTGACCGCCACCCCTTCCCGCGCCGCGGAGATCCTCTCCCGCCCCGCCACGATCAACGGTCTGACCGTCCCGAACCGCATCGCGATGGCGCCGATGACCCGGATGTTCTCCCCGGGCGGCGTCCCGGGCGAGGACGTGGTGTCGTACTACGCGCGCCGGGCCGCCGCCGGTGTCGGCCTGATCGTCACCGAGGGCACCTACGTCGGCCACGAGTCGGCCGGACAGAGCGACCGCGTCCCCCGCTTCCACGGGGAGGAGCAGCTCGCGGGCTGGGCGAAGGTCGCCGAGGCCGTGCACGCGGCGGGCGGCACGATCGTGCCGCAGCTATGGCACATCGGCACCGTCCGCAACCAGGGTGAGCCGCCCTACCCGCAGGCCCCCTCGCACGGCCCCTCCGGCCTGCGGGTCACCGGCGTCGACGACGCGACCCCCATGACCCAGGCCGACATCGACGCCGTCATCGGCGCGTTCGCCGAGGCCGCGGCCGCCGCCGAGCGCATCGGCTTCGACGGCGTGGAGCTGCACGGCGCCCACGGCTACCTGATCGACCAGTTCCTGTGGGCCGGCACCAACCGCCGCACGGACGCCTACGGCGGCGACCCGGTCGCCCGTACCAAGTTCGCCGCCGAGATCGTGGCCGCCGTCCGCGAGACCGTCTCCCCCGACTTCCCCGTCATCTTCCGCTACTCGCAGTGGAAGCAGGAGGCGTACAAGGCCCGGCTCGCCGAGACGCCCGAGGAGCTGGAGGCCATCCTCACGCCGCTGGCCGCCGCCGGCGTCGACGCCTTCCACGCCTCCACGCGCCGCTACTGGCTGCCCGAGTTCGACGGCTCCGACCTCAACCTGGCCGGCTGGACGAAGAAGCTCACCGGCAAGACCACCATCACCGTCGGCTCGGTCGGCCTCGACGGCGACTTCATCCGCGCCTTCGCGGGCGAGGGCTCCCCGGTCAAGGGCATCGACGACCTGCTCGACGCCCTGGAGCGCGAGGAGTACGACCTGGTCGCCGTCGGCCGCGCCCTGCTCCAGGACCCCGAGTGGGCCCGCAAGGTCCTCGACGGCCGCTTCGAGGAACTGAAGCCGTACGACGCGGCGGCCCTGAAGACGCTGAGCTGAGCACCGCCTCCGGCAGCCTGTGAAGGTAGTGTCCGGGAGATGCGGATACTTCACCTCTCGGACACCCATGTCGAACGCACCGACGCCCGCGGGGCCCACGCCACCGACTCGTTGCGGCTGATGCTCGCCGAACTCCGGTACCAGCAGGGCGTGGACGCGGTCGTCGTCACCGGGGACATCGCCGACGACGGGTCGGTGGAGGCGTACACGACCGTGCGGGAGCTCATGACGGAGTTCGGGCGGGAGATGGGCGCGCCCGTCCTCTACACCACCGGCAACCACGACGAACGCACGGCCTTCGGGAAGGTCCTGGGCTGCGGGCACCACGAGCCGGACGCCGTCTTCGAATCGGAGGCCGGGGAGCGGGCCGCGGTGAGCACGGTGGGCGGGTGGCGCATCGTGACGCTGGACTCGCTCGTGCCGGGGAAGGTGTACGGGCGGTTGGGCGCGGGCCAACTGGAGTGGCTGCGGGATGTGTTGAGCGTCCCCGCCGAGCACGGCACCGTCCTCGCCTTCCACCATCCGCCGATCGCCCTCGACATCTCGGCCACCCAGCCGGTCTTCGGGCTGCGCAACCCGCGGGAGCTGGCGGACGCGGTCCGGGGGAGCGACGTACGGGCGGTGCTGACCGGGCACTACCACCTCCAGCTCTTCGGGATGCTGGAGTCGGTGCCGGTCTGGGTCACGCCCGGCGTCGTCAACCGCATCGACCTGACGACCCGGCCCGGCACCGAGCGCGCGGTGCGCGGGGCGTCGGCCTCGCTGGTGGAACTGGGCGGGGAGACGGGGCCGATGTTCCACACCTTCCACGCACGGGACCCGCGGGCGCACGAGACGGTGTACGAACTGGACGAGGAGCGGACCCGCGAGCTGATCCGCAAGCACGGCTGAATCCGCGAGCACGGCTGAATCCGCGAGCACGGCTGAATCCGCGAGCACGGCTGAATCCGCGAGCGGCAGGCTGGTCGGGAGCGTGGTTACCAGCGCGCGTGATCGCTGACTAGTGAGGAGTCACCATGACGGCAGTCGAGCCCGGGTCTCGGGACGTCGTGCGCACCGCCGCCGGAGCGGTGCGCGGGCGGCGCGAGGAGGGCCTCACGGTCTTCCGCGGCATACCGTTCGCCGAGCCCCCCGTCGGCCAGGCCCGGTTCGGGGCACCCCGGCCCGTGCGGGCGTGGGAGGGCACCCGGGAGGCGTACGCCTTCGGCCCGCCGCCCCCGCAGGAGTCGGCTTTCGCGGGCCGCAGCGCCGTCCAGGAGACGCCGCTCGGGGACGACTGGCTGACCGTCAACGTCTGGACTCCGGACGCCGATCCGGCCGCCCGGCGCCCGGTCATGGTGTGGATCTACGGCGGCGCCTACAAGCTGGGCCACTCGGGCAGCCCCGGCTACGACGCCCAGCACATCGCCCGTGCCGGGGACGTGGTCGTCGTCAGCCTCAACTACCGGCTCGGCATGGAGGGGTTCGCGCACATCGAGGGCGCGCCGGCCAACCGGGGGCTGCTGGACCAGGTGGCGGCGCTGGAGTGGGTACGGGACAACATCGCGGAGTTCGGCGGCGACCCCGGCCAGGTCACCGTGTTCGGCGAGTCGGCGGGCGCGGGGTCGGTCGCCTCCCTCCTCGCCATGCCGAGCGCGCGGGGCCTGTTCCGGCGGGCGATCGCGCAGAGCGTGCCCGGCACGTACTTCTCCGACGAACTGGCCCGTGACATCGCCTCCGCCCTCGCCGCGGAGGCGGGCCTGCGCCCGACGGTCGCCGACCTGGCCACCGTGGACCCGCGTCAACTCCCCTCGGCCGGTGAGGCGTTGGCGTCCACCATGCGGCGGTACGAGGACCGGTGGGGCCGGGTCGCGCCCACCGTGACGCCGTTCTCGCCGGTCGTGGACGGCGAGGTGCTGCCGACCACGCCGTGGCGGGCGCTGGCGGAGGGGGCCGGCCGGGACGTGGATCTGCTGGTGGGGCACAACCGCGACGAGTGGCAGCTGTTCCTCGTCATGGCCGGGCAGCTCGGCAAGATCGGCGAGGAGCGGGCGGCGTGGGCGCTGCGCACGTTCGGTCCGGGCCCGGACGCCGAAGCGGCCTACCGGGCGGCCTTCCCCGACGCGACGCCGGAACAGCTCTACGTCCGCGTCCAGACGGACTGGCTCTTCAGCATGCCGTCCCTGGGCCTCGCGGAGGCGCAGGTCGCCGGGGGCGGGCGCGCGCACGTCTACGAACTGACCTGGCCGGCACCGGGCGCCGGGGGCGCCCTCGGGGCCTGTCACGGCCTGGACATCCCGCTGCTGTTCGGCACGTACGAGGCGGACCTGGGCGCCCTGCTGTTCGCGGGAAGCGGGGTGCCGGAGGAGGCTCGAGCGCTGTCGGAGCGCTTCCGCGCCTCCTGGACGGCGTTCGCGCGGAGCGGGGACCCGGGCTGGCCGTCGTACGACCCCGGCCGGCGGCTGGTGCAGGTGCTGGACGCGCGGCCGGAGGTGCGGGCGTATCCGGAGGAGACGTCGAGGCGGCTGTGGGAGGGACACGACTTCGCGGAGCTGCCGCTGCTGGCCTGAGAGCCCTACAGGTTGCCCATCGGCTCGATGTCGACCTTCACCGGGGTGCCCCACACCCGCAGTACCTCGTAGTCGGTGAACTCGTGCACGAGCCGGTACGCCATCGCCGGCCGCGGTCCGCGGCGCTGCGCGGCCAGGTACAGCTCGGCCTCCCGGCGGTCGCGCCTCGGCGTCCCGCACAACTGCCACTCCTGCCCGTTCCACAGCTCCGGCAGCCACCGCTGCTGGGGCTGCGGGCGGTCACCGCGGACGCCGTAGCGGGAGGGCGCGTGCTCGGTGGGCGCCTGGGGCAGGGGCCCACCGCTGTACTCGGCCCGCCGCGCGGCCCGGCGCCGGGTCTCGCACAGCAGACACAGGTCGGGGGCGCCTTCGTCGACGGGGCCGTGGGGGTGCTCCGGGCACCGCGTGCTGGGCGCGGCGCCGGAGACACTCTCGTCCAGCAGTTCCAGCGCACGCCGGAGATCGGCCTTGACCTCGTGCAACTTGCCGTCGGGCGTATCGGCCCCGAGCGCTTCCCCATGCTCCCCGAGCAACCGGAGAGCGCGACCGAGGGCGGTGAGTTGGGCGTGGTTCATAAGGACAGTCTGTACACGAGCGGTCCGTCCGTGCGCGGGTGGGCGCGAGACCTCGCGGGGACAGGCCGGGCGCTGGACGTCGGCTGCGGTGCCGGGGATCTGGCTCGGCTGCGTGCGGGGCGGGCGGTGGAGGCGGTCGGGGTCGACGGGCTGCCCCCGGGCCGTACGACGTCATCACCTGTGTCGCCGTACTGCGTCATCTGCCGCTCACCGACACCCTCACCCGGCTCCGGGAACTCCTCGCGCCCGGAGGTCGGGTTCGGGAGGTCGCGCGGGAGGCGTGGCGGCTGCTGCCAGGGGCCCGGCTGCGGCGGCGGCTGTGCTGGCGCTACACGCTGCTGCGGCGGGATTCGGCCAACTCCGCCGGGTCGGGGTGAAGTGTTGACGATTTTGGCGGCAACGTGCGGCGTTCGGCGGCATCCTTGAGGCACCGCTGCTGCACTCAGTCCGCACGAGCGCCAACACAAGAGACGGAAGTGAAGCGAGTGAAGCGCAGAACCGTGGTCAAGGGGCTCACCGCAGCCGCCGTGGTGCCGTCCGTCGTAGCAGCCGCCCCCGCGCGGGCCGCGGCCAGGGGGAGCGCCGCCGCCACCTCCCTGGTCTTCGACCCGGCCGCCTACACCGAGCTCACCCTCGCCATCACCGACACGGCCGGCACCGCCCACGAGGTCGTCTACCACTTCTACAAGGTCGCCTCGTACGTGGCGAACCCGGTCGACGTCACCTACCAGGGGCTCAACGTCAGCGTGCCGGTCACGATCGACGGCAGCGCGGTCGACGCCACCGACGCGCCCATCCTGTTCGCCAACTCCGTCGGCGGCTACATGCCGTCCTCCGTCGCGAACGCCACCGGCATCGGCGGCGGTGCCGGCGGCCCGGGCGGTCCCGGCGGACCCGGTGGCCCCGGCGGCGGCCCGAACCGCACCCTGCTCGCCCTCCTCGCCGGGTACGTGGTCGTCGAGCCCGGCGCCCGCGGCCGTACGCTCGTCGACGCCGACGGGGTCTACTACGGCGTCGCGCCCGCCGCGATCGTCGACCTCAAGGCCGCCGTGCGGTACGTGAAGTTCAACCGGGGCCGCATCCCCGGCAACGTCGAACGGATCGTCTCGTCCGGCACCAGCGCCGGCGGCGCCCTGTCCGCGCTGCTGGGCGCCTCCGGCGACAGCCCGCTCTACGACCCGTACCTCGGCGCCATCGGCGCGGCCGACACCAGCGACGCCGTGTTCGCCAGCGGCGACTGGTGCCCGATCACCGACCTCGAACACGCCGACATGTCGTACGAGTGGTGCTGGGGCACGAACCCGCTCGCCGACGGCTCCTCCGTCGACCAGACCGTCTCCGGCGAGCTGAAGGCCCAGTTCACGGACTATCTCGCCGCGCTGCGCCTGACCGCGCCCGGATACGGCCGCCTCACCGTGCGCAACCTCGACGACTACCTGGTCCGCACCCACCTGGAGCCCTCGGCGACCCGCTACCTCGCCGCCCTGTCCGACGCCGACCGGGCCGCCTACCTCGCGGCCAACCCCTTCATCGGCTGGGACGGCACGCAGGCGACCTTCACCTGGGCGGACTTCCTCACCCACGTCGGCGCCCGCAGGAAGGGCGCGCCCTCCTTCGACGCCTTCGACCTGTCGACGCCGGAGTGCAACGAGTTCGGCAACGGCACGACGGCCGCGCGCCACTTCACGCCGTACGCGCTCGACCACGACACGACCGGCTCCACCGCGACCCGGCTCGACCAGGACATCCCCGAGAAGCTCGCGACGATGAACCCGATGTACCACCTGGTCGAGAAGGTCAACCCGCACCGCGCGCACCACTGGTGGATCCGCCTCGGCACGAAGGACAGCGACACCTCGCTGACCATCGCCGCCAACCTCGCCGCCCGCCTGCGCAACCTCGGTGACGACGTCGACCTCCGGTACTACTGGGACGCCGGCCACGGCGCCGACCAGGACCCCGGTGACTTCGTCACCTGGATCGCCGCGATCAGCGGCTACACCGCCAAGCGCCGCTAGGGACCCACCCGGGGCCGGCGCCCGGGGCCGCTGTCGGAGGCGGCCCCGGGCGACACCGGGCCGAAGCCGAAGGCGTACGTCGTCAGGAACCCCACCGTGTACGCCGTGCCCAGGCCGCCCGCGTAGAGCGCCGCCGTGAGGGCCGGGGAGCCGTTGCCCGACAGAAGGGGGAACAGGGCCCAGCCCGAGGGGCCGATCGCCGTCGCTCCCACCCTGGTGCCGAGCGTCGCGAAGAAGCCGACGAAGGCGCCGCCCGCCGCCCCTCCCACGCAGGCGGTCAGGAACGGGCGGCCCAGCGGCAGGCAGACGCCGTAGATGAGGGGTTCGCCCACGCCCAGGAGGCCGGCCGGGAGGGCGGATCTGATCGTCGTGCGCAGGGACGTGTCGTGGCGCAGACGGACGTACACCGCCAGGGCCGCGCCCACCTGGCCCGCGCCCGCCATCGCCAGGAGCGGGAGCAGGACGGTGTAGCCCTGCTGTTCGATGAGCGTGGTGTGCAGGGGGATCAGGGCCTGGTGGAGGCCCAGCATGACGAGGGGGAGGAAGAGGCCGCCGAGGACCAGCCCGGCCAGCGGGCCCGTCGTCGTCAGGAGCCGGTCGGACGCCGTGCCGATGGCCGACGAGACGGTGCCGGCCGCGTACATGAGGCCGTAGAGCGTCGCCAGGCCGGCGACGAGGACGGTGAGGGTGGGGGTGAGGAGGACGTCGAGGGTGGCCGGCATCCAGGTGCGGCACCACTTCTCGACGTACGTCCCCAGCAACGCGGCGGCCAGCGCGCCGAGCACCCCGCCCTGGCCGGGGGCGAGGGCGACCCCGAAGGCCGTCACCTTCGCCACCCCCGGGTAGACGACGGTCGCCGCCACCGCCCCGCCCAGCACCGGCGTGCCGCCGAACTCCTTCGCCGTGTTGTGGCCGACGAAGACGGCGATCAACGCCATGAAGGCCGAGGAGAGCACCGAGAGGGACGGGGTGAGGGACGGAAGCCGACCCAGGTTCAGCAGCAGGCCGTTGACGCCCGTCAGGACTCCGCAGCCGACGAGGGCGGGGATGAGCGGGACGAAGACGTTCGCGACGCGGCGCAGCAGGGCTTTGCCGGGGGTCGCGTTGCGTCGGCGCTGTGAGGCCCGCAACCGCTCGCCGCGCGCGGCCAGTGGGGACGCCGGGGTGAGGAGCGCCGTCAGGTCCGCCGTCACCCGCGTCACCGCTCCCGGCCCCAGCACGATCTGGTACGTCTCGTCGGACACCACCCCGAGCACTCCCGGCACCCGCCGGACCGCCTCCTCGTCCACCAGGGAACGGTCGGCCAGACCCAGGCGCAGGCGGGTCATGCAGTGCGCGACGGAGGTGATGTTGGCGGGGCCGCCCACGAGGGGGAGGAGGGCGGCGGCGAGGGTCTCGGTGCTCGGCATGGGCCGAGCGTGCAGGTCAGCGTGGTGCCGCCGCCAGCGCGGCGCGCAGATGGCCGCCGGACTCCTCCAGAAGGCGGGTGGCCGTGGGGCCGTCGACGCCGGCCAGGAGGGCGAGGATCGCGTGCTTGACCTCGCCGTCGGTGGCCGCCAGGGCCCGTTCGACCTCGTCGTCCGTCGCGCCCGTGGCGAGCGCGACGATGCGGCGGGAGCGGGCGCGCAGCTTGGCGTTCGAGGCGCGTACGTCGACCATCAGGTTCCCGTACGTCTTGCCCAGGCGGATCATCGTGATCGTCGAGAGCATGTTGAGGACGAGCTTCTGGGCGGTGCCGGCCTTGAGGCGGGTGGAGCCGGTGAGCAGCTCGGGGCCGACGACGACCTCGATGCCGTGGTCCGCGGCGGCCGCCAGCGCGCTGTTCGGGTTGCAGGCCAGCCCGATGGTCAGGGCGCCCAGCGCGCGGGCGTGCTCCACCGCGCCGATCGCGTACGGCGTGCGTCCGGACGCGGAGACGCCGACCACCGTGTCGGCGGGGGTGAGGGCGAGGGTGTCCAGGTCGGCGCGGGCGAGCTCGGCGGAGTCCTCGGCGCCCTCGACGGAGGTGACCATGGCGGGTGGGCCGCCCGCGATCAGGCCGACGACCTGCTCGGGCTCGGTGTTGAAGGTGGGCGGGCACTCGGAGGCGTCCAGTACACCGAGCCGGCCGGCGGTGCCGGCACCGGCGTAGACCAGCCGGCCGCCGCGTGCCATGCGCTCGGCGACGGCGTCGATGGCGGCGGCGATGGCCGGGAGCTGCCGGGCGACGGCCTGCGGGACGGTGGTGTCCTCGCCGTTCATGAGACGGGCGATGTCGAGGGTGGGCAGCTGGTCGATGTCGGCGAGTTCGGGGCGGAAGGCCTCGGTGGTCAGCGATTCCAACTCGGCGCGCAGATCACGGGGGTTGGAGGTGGAGGTCATCGGGGCGGCTCTTTCGGTCAGTACGAGGGTCCGGGAGGAAGACGGGGAGGTGCTACCGCCGGTGCCGGTGCGCGAGCGCCTCGTACGACGCCGCCAGCGCGGGCGCGGCCGTGTCGTACGTCCTTTGGGCCACCCCCACGAACAGGCAGTCCACGACCAGCAGTTGGCTCGTCCGGGACGACATCGCCGCGGGGCGCAGCTCGCTCTCCCGCGCGGTCGAGGTGGTCAGTACGTGGTCGGCGTACTGGGCGACCGGGCCGTCCGGCCGCCCGGTGATCGCCACCGTCGTGGCCCCGTGCTCGAAGGCCACCCGCAGCGGCTCGATGACGTCGCCCGTCGACCCGGAGTGCGTGATCGCGATGGCGACGTCGCCGCCGCGCAGCTGCACCGCGTTCGTCACCGCGAGGTGCGGGTCGCTGTGCGCGTGGGCCATGAGCCCTATCCGCAGCAGCTTCTGCGCCAGGTCCTGGGCGACCAGGCCGGAGGCGCCGACCCCGTACACGTCGATGCGCCGCGCGCTCGCCGCGGCGGTGACCGCGGCCCCCAGCTGGACGGTGTCGAGGCCGGCCGCCGTGTCCGCGAGGGTCTGCTGCTCGTCGTAGGCGAGTTTCGCGACGACGTCGGCGATGGGGTCGTCGACCGCTATGTCGGTGGTGATGGCGGGGGCGCGCCCCGACTGCTGCTGGGCGGCCAGGCCCGCGAGGGCGAGGCGCAGGTCGCGGTAGCCGGGGTAGCCGAGCAGCCGGGCCGTGCGCACGACCGTCGCCTCGCTGGTGCCGGTGAGCTCGGCGAGGCCGGTGACCGTGAGCGCCGCGCAGCCGGCCGGGTCGTTCGCGACGGCTTCGGCGACGCGCTGCATGGAGCGGGTCATGGAGGGCGCGAGGGTGCGCACCTTGGCGGCGAGGGCGGCCGGTGCGGGCGGGGCGCCGGGCGTGCCCTGGCCGAGGGGGGTGCCGAAAATTTCCTTCACGTCCTGGGTCACGTATGAAAGATATTTTCGGTTCGGTGGTGTGGTCAAGAGTGCGCACAATGGGGGCATGGACGATCCCTCCGGCACCCCTGTCAGCCCCCTGGAACAGGCGTTGCACGCGGCCCGCGCCCTGGTGCTCGCCGACCTGGTCGCGGGGCGGGTCGCCGACGCGGACGTGGTCTCGCTGGTCGAGGAGTCCGTCGTGCAGCGGCGCTGGTGGGTGGAGCAGTGGCCGGACGGCGCGGACTTCGTGGCCGGTCTGGTCGCCCAGGACGTCCAGGACGCCCTCCTCGAACGGCACGGGCGCTGGCCCCTGTGCCCGGTCTGCGGCGCGGGCGACCCGCACGCCCTGGAGGTCGAGCCGGAGCTGGGCCCCGACCCGCACTGGGTCTGCCACCAGGCCGGCGTGAAGGTCGCGGCCGTGGGCTCCCTCGGGCGGGCCGCGGGCGGGACGCCGTCCTCGTGACGCTCTACATCGACCCACCGGACTGGCCCGGCCACGGCCGCATGTGGTCCCACCTCATCAGCGACGTCTCCCACGAGGAACTCCGCCTGTTCGCCGACGGGTTGGGCATCCCCCGGCGCGCCTTCGAACGCGACCACTACGACATCCCCGCGCACCGGTACGCGGAGGTGGTGCGCGCCGGCGCGGTGGAGGTCAGCAGCCGGGAGGTGGTGCGGCTGCTGAACCGGGCGGGGTTGCGGCGGCGGAAGGGGCGGAGCGTTCCTCCTCGGCAGGGGTGAACCAGGTCTCGGCCTCGTGGCGGATGCCCAGGCCGGTGGCCGTGAGGGCGGTCTCGCGCAGGGTCCTGCCGGCGCGCATGGCCGTCAGGGCCAGGGAGACGAGGGAGACCGTGGCGCCTTCGTAGGGGATGAGGGGAGACCGGCCCGGGTCGCTCAGCGCGTCGAGGACGCGTTCCTCCAGGCGCCGTTCCTCCAGCCACGCGTCGGAGGGCGGGATCACCTCGTAGCCCAGGGCGGTGAGCGAGGCGGCTGTCTCGTCGTACGACCGCCCGGAGTGGTGGGCCGCCGCCCGGACGGCGTCCGGGGAGACGGGGCCGGCCTTCTCCGGCTCCGGGTACAGCTCGAAGATCAGCGTCTGGACGTCCTGTTCGCGCAGCGGGGCGACGGCCTCCGGGTCGAAGGCGAAGCGGTAGCCCAGGTCGGTGAGCCGGTCGACCGCCTTGGCCAGGGTGAGCTTGCTCTCGTGCGCGGCCCGGGCGACGCGGGGCAGGGAGACCGGGCGGTCCAGGTCGGCCAGTGCGGCGTCCGTGCCGAGGAAGGTGATGTCCTCGCGGGAGGGAAGGTCCTCGTCGCCGGGTACGTCGGGAGTGCGGTAGCCGAGCTCACGGAGCCGTTCGGCGAGGACGCGGGCGGGGCGGTTGAGGCGGCGCGCGGCCGCCACGACGTAGCGCAGGGGTACCTCTCGGTCCACGCACGGATCACGGGCGAGCAGCGCCCGGTCGTCGTCGGTCAGTTCGGGCAGCTCCGGCGCGTCGGGCGGCAGCACGAAGCCGAGTTCGCCGAGGAGGCCGGTGACGTAACGCAGCGGCAGGTCCGTCTTGTAGGCGACGGCGGCCAGTTGGGCGAGCGAGACCCGGACCGCCTCCTCGGGCGCGGGCGGGATGTCGTACGCCGTCCACAGCTCCTCGACGACCTTGCGCTCCTCCTCGCCCCACTGCTCGCGGACCGGGCACTGATCAGGCACCCCGAAGCCCAGGTCGGCGAGGCGCCGTGCGGCCCACGGGGTGGGGCGGCCGGCCCGCACCGCGCTGACGCTGACCTGGGCGGCCGACAGGGCGGTGCCGGGCGTCAGCCAGCCCTCCGGGTCGCCCAGCGGCCGCAGCAGCGGCAGATCGGAGTGCTCGGCCCGGGCGCAGCCGCCCAGCGGCTCGGCGCGGTAGCCCAGTTCGGCCAGCCGCCGGACGACCCCGGCGGGGGAGAGCCCGGTCCGCTCGCTCAGGTCGAAGGCGTCCGCCGGACGGACGGGGACGTCGGGCGCCCGCCACTGGTACAGGGTCTTGATGCTCGGCATGCCGGTGGCGGCGAACTGCTGGGACGGCGCGTGAATGGTGAACGTGGCGCTCGACAGCGGACCCCGCAGCCAGCTCAGGCGCCGCACACGCCAGTCGGCGAACCTCTCCGTGGTGCTCAGCAGCAGCAGATCCGACGGACGCGCCCACCCGGCCCCGCCCTCCCCGTCGTCCGGCAACGAGACCTGCCCGCCCAGCCCCGCCCCGTACAGCGCCCGCAGCCGCCAGCGGAGCACGGGCAGCGGCATCGTGACGAAGTACGAGGCGAGCAGGGCCCGGTCGGGATCGCGGTAGCGACCGGTCACCAGGGGCAGCAGGTCGGTGTCGGGCGGGAAGAAGCCCACCTGGCCGAAGGGCGCGCCGACGTCGTCCTGGAGCTGCCAGGTCAGCCCGGTCGCGGGGATCTGCCCGGCCACCTGGTCGGCGAAGGCCACGGACCAGTTGCCGACGTCGTTCAGCCAGCCGGGGTTGAGCAGGTCGGTTCCGCGCGCGGTGAGGCTGGGGATGGCGTCCTTCATGCGCCTCAGCACGAGCTCCTTGTCGTAGGACCGCACGCTCTTGCGGTCCACGGTGAGCTCCGGTGCGTGCTCGCCGGTCAGGTTGACGACGGCGCCGTAGACCCGGTTGCTGTACTCGGGTTCGGCCAGCAGCCCGTCGGCGAGCAGGACGCCGTCGCCGCCGATCCACCACAGGTCCGGATCGGCCGACGGGACGCACAGGACGTGGCCCTCGCGGGCGTGGACCGCGGGCGAGTAGATCTCCAGGGTCCCCGGCGAGAGCTCCCCGGGCGGCCACTCCCGCGACCGTGCCCCGTGCGCGGCCGTCGTCCGGTACGGCGCCACCCACAGCACCGTCTCCAGCGCGTTCACGCAGGACACCGACCGGCGCTCCTTGCTGAGCAGCAGCTCCACCGTGGTGCCGGCGTCCGCGCCGGGCCCCAGGTCCTCGACGCGGAAGAAGTTGCCCGGCCCGGCGATCGTCACCCGCAACTGCCGTCCGGGCCGCCCGTCACGCCCGAGCCGGCAGGTGCGTACGACGATCTCGTCGGCCAGCATGAAGTAGCTGAGCACACCGATGCCGAAGCGCGAGTTGGGATGCAACTCCGGTTTGGGGTCCGGCAGCTGCGCCCACGCGGCCTGCTCCTCGACGTACTCCGGAAGGTCCACGAAGCGGGCGCCGCCCTGCGAGAAGACGGTGCTCAGCTCGGTCAGGCCCATGCCGATGCCGTTGTCCGTGCAGGACAGGTAGGGGCGGCCGTCGGAGCGGACGCCCTGTACGAACTCGATCCGGCCCTCCCAGTCGGCGACCGCGTGTCCGGTGCGCCGCAGGTACTGCGTGCGGCAGTCCCGGTAGCGCACGGCGTCCAGCGCGTTCTGGTACAGCTCCCGCACCGCCAGCTCGCTGTCGCCGTAGAGCTCCTCGCCCATCAGGAGTTCCTGCACGCGGTCCTCGGCCAGCTGGAAGCGGATGCCGTCGGAGAGCTGGTCGGGGGTGTTGCCGTCGAGGCGGACCCGGCCGCCGTCGGCGTAGGGCGGGAGGGTGCGCAGCGGGGCGAGGGCGGGCAGGTCGCCGCGGTTGATGTCGCGCAGCAGGACGTCGACCCGGGCCGCGTGCTCGCGCAGGGCGACCTGGACCGCCGGGTGGGTGCAGACGGCGTTGAGCGAGCGGCCCAGACCGGAGGCCCGCCAGTCGGAGCGCTGGACGGTGGTCAGCAGGTCTTCGGGGTCGACGCTGTCGTGGACGCCGATGTGCTCGACGACGATCTCGGACAGGTCGACCGGGTCCACGGCCATCGCGCAGGCGGCCTTGACCAGCGCGGTGACCAGGGCGGGGCGCACCTTGTGCTCGTGTCCCTTGCTGGCGGCGATGACGTCGTGGTCGTCGTCCGCCGTGCGCGCGCCGTACGACGGCGGGGCGGTGGTGGAGCGGCGCATGGTGAAGGGGGCCGCGCGGTGCTCCCGCAGCAGATCCGCCAGCCGCCTGCCGGAGATGGCGTCGGCGACCCAGGAAGGATGGTCACGGTCCGCGGTCACGTCCCCGAGCAGGGACTTCAGGCGTTCGGCCGTGTACAGCTCGGGCTGTTTGATGAGCCAGCGGTGGAAGAGCCACCACCTGATGCGCTGCACCGCGTCGCCGACGCCCTTCTGGTGCTCCAGCGCGCGCAACCGGCGCCTGAGCCGGGGGAAGCCCTGGGCGAACTTGTCGAAGCTGTGGTGGTCGGGGCCGTCGGCGGTCGCCTCCGCGGTGCCGGAGCCGTCGGGCCGGCCCGCCTCCGCCGTGAGGACGCCGACCCGCTGGGCCGCCTCCTGGGCCCAGAACGTCTGGGCGACGAGCGGGAAGAGGAAGGCGAGCGCGGCCTCGGTCGGCGACAGCCGCTCCTCCTTGGAGAGCTGACCGACCAGGAAGGCGAGCCGCTCGTGGGCGCGCTCGGCCAGCTCGGGGTCGTGCCAGGCGTCACCGGCCAGCGCCCGCGCCGCGCTCTCGTAGGTCTCGGCCAGCCGCCCCGCCAGCACCCGGCACACGTCCCTGAGCGTCTCCCGGGTCGGGCCCTCGGGCGTGCGGTGCCACGGGTACTCGTCGACGCTCCGCACCCAGGGGTGCACCTCGGTGCGCCGCTGCGCCCCCGTCAGCAGGGGGAAGTCGCCCCCGTCGGCGTCGCTCTCGCAGGTCACGCGCACCTGCTGCGGCTCGCCCCGCTTCCCGTACGCCCGGTGGTAGACGTCGACCCGCTCCTGCACGAGCCGGGCGAACTCCCGCAGGCCCAGGGCGTGCGGGTCGGCGGCGACCACGTCCGCGACCGCCCGCGAGAAGAGGCTGAACGACTCGCCCGCCTGCGTGCCCACGTCGACGCCGGGCCGTACGGTGTCCGTCTCCCGTACGAACAGGGCCGGCTGGGGTGCCGCGCAGGCGTGGACGTAGGCGACCTTGCGGCGCAGGGCGGCGTAGATCTCGGGGGCCTTCCAGGGCCGCGTGCCGGGGATCGACTTGGTGTCCGGCGCCCGGCCCTCGCGGCAGGCGTCGATGAGGAAGACCACGCGTTCGGCGGGGGACTTCTCCACCTCCTTGTGCCAGCCGATCTCGATGCAGCCGTCGGTGAAGGGCTCGGCGTCGGGGGCGTCCTCCGGGACGAGGTAGTCCCTGCCCTCGATGTGGATGCCGTGCCCGCTGAGCACGACGAGCAGCGTGTCCCCGGCACGGGCCTCGCCCAGGAGGCGGTGGACGGCTCCGCGCACGGTGTTCTGGGTGATGCCGCGCCGGTTCTCCAGGACCTCGGCCTGGAAGCCGCGGCCGGTCAGGACCTCGCGCAGCCGCTGGAGGTCGTCCCGGACGAAGAGCAGGTCGCCGTAGCCGGGGATGTCGGAGTAGTCGCCGGCTCCGATGAGCAGCGCCTTGTGCTGGGGCATGGGCCGCGCCCGCTCAGGCGGGCCGCTTGAACGTCAGCGTCAGGCTCCGGCCGTTCTGCATTTGCCCGGAGCCCACGAACTGGATGCCTCCGCCGGCGGTGACCTGGAAGGAGAGCTGGGCCTCGGCCAGCGGAAGGGGGCCGCCGCGGTCGGCGACCTCCTGGAAGACCTGCTGGAGGGCGTCGACCGCCTCGGCGAGGTTGCGGCGCAGCGGGCCGAGGGGCACCGCGCGCAGGACGGCGTCCCCGTCCCGGCTGAACAGGCCCATGGTGTCGCTCTGCCGGGCGGCGAGGGCGATGTCCTCCTCGGTCGCCGTCACCCAGAAGTCCAGGGTCCGCCCGTCCTCCACGGCCTGCTCGGTCATGCCGCACCGTCCCCCTCAGTCCTGTCACGTCCGTCACCAGGTGTGGCCGGAGGACAACTCTAGTTCCACCAGAGGCGTTTGCGGTCGGGCATACCGTGACCTGATCCGATCGGCCGCGTTATCCCCGCAGTTCGTAGGCGTACCCCTCCTCGTCCTCCCCCGCCTTCCGGAAGCCGGCGCGTGTGACGACCCGTTGGGAGGGGGTGTTGGCGCGGTCGATGGTGGCGAAGAGGGTTCGTACGTCGTCCCGGGCCAGGGCCCACTCGCTCAGCGCGCGCAGCGCCTCCGTGGCGTAGCCCCGGCCGCGGGCGCCCTCGACGAGGTCGTAGCCGATCTCCGCGCGGCCCTCCTCGTCCGGCGGGCCGTGGAAGCCCATGGCGCCGACGGCGAGCCCGTCCTCGCGACGGACCAGGACGAACAGGCCGAACTCCGGCCGGTGCACGCCCTGTTCGTACGCCTTGACGACCATCCCGGCGGCCTCCCGGGTGCCTTCGAAGGGGCCGCCCACGATCCAGTCGAAGCCGCCGGTGCCGCCCGCGCGCAGGTCGGCGGCGGCGGCCGGGGTGGCGCCCTGGAGGGTGAGGCGCTCGGCCGTCAGGACGAGGTTGTTCATCCAGCGCCACTCGGTGACCGGGGCGCGGCCGGGCAGCTCGCCGCGGCCGGTCGCCCACAGCAGGGTGCGCCAGTGGTCGGGGCCCGGCTGGACGTGCGGGAAGATGCGGGTGAGGACGAACTCCGGCAGCACGGAAGGGGGTTCGTACGGCAGTCCGAGGCCCCGCGCCATGTCGTGCGTGTGCAGCAGCACCTCGGCGACGCCCATCGCCGCGAAGCCCTCGCGGCCGGCGCTGCGGAACGGGTACGGGTGGAAGGCGCGGACCTCGGGCGGGGTGGTGCGGATCGCCGCGACGAACAGGGCGCCGGTGGTCTCGATCACCTGGAGCAGACCGGCGTTGTCGGCGTCCTCGTCGAGGGTGATGTCGAAGGGGACGTACGCCTCCTGCGCGCGCCCCGCCAACTGCCCCGCGTACGCGAGGAGATCGGAGGCGATGTGCAGCCCCGTCTCCCGGCAGTCCCAGTCCAGGCCGCCGGCCCGCACCCCTCTCCAGTCCCGGTCCGCCGCCGTGCGCAGCAGCGCCACGCTGTCCGCCACGGCCTGTGCCACGAGTTCCCCGCCCACGTCACGCATGCAGGCAGGCTAGAGGAGCCCGCCGCTCACAGCGACAGCATTTCCAGCTCGGCGGTGAGGTTGTAGCGGGCCGTCGCCTCCCATTCGCGCATGCCGAAGGGGGTGTGGAACAGGCTGGGCAGGGCGAGGAGTTGGCGCAGGATCGTGGCGCGGCCCGCCCGGAAGGCATCGTTCGGCACGAAGTGGTACTCCTCGCGCACGGCCGTGGTGTAGGCGGCGTACGCGGAGGGCGGCGAGGCGAGGATCGCCAGATCGGCGTCGCACAGCACCGCGCCGTTCGCGTCGTCGGGGGCGGGCGCGTGGGTGACGGTGAGGCGGACCAGGCGGGCCACCTCGGCGGTCCTGTCGGCGGGGACGCCGGCCTCGGGAAGGGCGCGTTCGGCGAGGCGGGCGGAGCGCTCCTCGTTCTCGGAGCGGTCGGGCAGGTAGACCGCGTCGTGGAACCAGGCGGCCAGGCGTACGACGTCCGGGTCGTGCGCGTGTTCCTCCAGTACGTCGATGTGGTCCAGGACCGCCGTCAGGTGGGCGACCGTGTGGTACCGGCGCTGCGGTTCGCGCCAGCGGGCGAGCAGGTCGTCGGCGTACGGGAGCGGGTCGGGGCCGGCGTCGCGGGCTCCCTCCAGGGCGCGGGAGAAGCGCAGGCGCAGGGCGTCGAGATCGGCCATGCCCCCATTCTCCCCGCGATCACCGGCCGCGCCCTAGCGTGGAGCCATGACTACAGACGACGTACGCGACCCGGAACTGCCCGGACGCCTGCTGACCGTCGAGCGCGACGCGCTGATCCCGCTGCTGCGCGAGCGCCCGGACGAGGACTTCGCCCTGCCGACCGCCGGCTGTCCCCGCTGGACCGTGCGGGAGGTGCTCGCGCACTGTTCCTCCGTGCTGATGCGGGTGGTGGAGAGCCGCTACGAGAAGGGGGTCTTCTCGCCCGAGTGCAACGACCGGGACATCGCCGAGCGCGCCGCGTGGACGAACCAGCAGGTCGTGGACGAGCTGGAGCGCGGGATGACGGAGGCCGGGCCGGTGATCGCCAAGGCGGGCGGGGCGCTGGACATGGTCGGGCTGGGCGAGTGGGTGCACGCCGGGGACGTGCGGGACGTGTGGGGCCTGCCGGGGGCGTACGGCGGTCCGGGGCTGCCGGACGCGCTGGCGCTGCTCGCCCGGGGCACACGGGAGAAGGGGCGCGTGCCGCTGCACGCCGACCTCGACGACCTGGACGAGCCGCTGCTGCTGGGCGAGGCGAGCGGCGAGCGGACCCCGGCCCGTTTCATCGGCGACGCCTCCACGCTCGTACGGCTGTGCACGGGGCGGCCGGTGCCGGACGGGACGGCGTACGAGCTGGCGGGCGCGGAGGCGGCGGAGCTCAACGTCTTCGGCTGAGCTCCCCGTCGCTCCCCCGGGCCCCGGCGATCTGGCGCTCCACGGCAGCGTAGTCTTGAATTGGACTAGACCTGTAGCCGCCCGTTGAACGCCGACGAATGGGGTCCCATGAGCAAGCGTGCAGTCCTGGAGGTGATCGCCCTCGACGTCGAGGACGCGGTCGCCGCCCAGGCCGGAGGCGCGGACCGCCTCGAACTGGTCACCGACATGGCGGCCGACGGGCTCACCCCGTCGGCCGCCGCCTTTGCCGGGATCCGCGCCGCCGTGGACATCTCGCTGCGCGTGATGCTGCGCCTGGAGGACGGGTTCGCGGCGGGCGACGCGAGCCGCCTGGTGCGGGCGGCGAGCGAGATGCGGGCCGCGGGGGCGCAGGAGTTCGTGCTCGGGTTCCTGGACCGGGACGGCGGGGTCGACCTGGCGGCCGTCGAGCAGGTCGTGGGCGAGCTGGACGGCTGCGCGTGGACGTTCCACCGCGCCATCGACCGGGCCGCCGACCGGGACGCCCTGCGCAAGCAGCTGGACGGCCTGCCGGGCCTGGACGCCTACCTCACGGCGGGCTCGCCGGACGGCGTCGACGCCGGCCTTCCCACGCTCCTCGCGGAGGCGGCGCGGCGCGGCGAGCCGGGGTACGAGCCGCGGCTGATGGTCGGCGGCGGACTGCGCCTGGACCACGTACCGCGGCTGCGCTCCGCCGGCATCGACGCCTTCCACATCGGCGGCGCGGCCCGCCCGGAGGGCTGGCGGGGGCCGGTGACGGCGGAGGCGGTGGCGCGGTGGCGGGGGGTGCTGGACGGCGAGGACGGCGCGGTGGGCGGCGGGGGCTGACCCGTCCCCGCCCGAGCAGGGCGTCAGCCCGTCGCCCGCGGCTTCCAGTCCTCGGCGAGGAGGCCGAGCAGCACCTCGTCCAGGAACTCGCCCATCACCCAGGCCGAGGAGCGCAGGACGCCCTCGCGGACGAAGCCGTTGCGCTCGGCGGAGCGCAGCATCGCGGCGTTGTCCGCCAGCGTCTCGATCTGCAGCCGGTGCAGGCCGCGGACGACGAAGCCGTAGTGGCACAGCACCGCGACCACGTCGGTGCCGTACCCCTTGCCGCGCGCGGCCGGCAGCAGGCCCAGCCCGATGTGCGCGCAGCGGTTGTGCGTGTCGATGCCCCACAGCGTCGCCGTGCCGACCAGTGTGCCGCCCGCCAGCTCGACCACCGAGAAGGGGACGACCCGCTCGTTGTCGTCGTCGCCCACGAGCCGCGGGTCCTTCGCACCCGGCGAGACCGGCCGCCACGGCCCGCCCTCGGCCCGCGACGAGTTGACCACGTCGTCGTAGAGCTCTGCCCGCAGAACCGGGATGTCGTCCTCGTGCCGGGCCCTCAGCCCCACCGTGCCGCCTCGTAGCATGCAGGCTTCCTATCCGACCGGCGCGACCCGCGGCAAACGGCTGTCGAGGCGGGACGCGGCGCGGTCGGCGGAATCAGTGGAAGCAGAGGCAGAACGGGTGGCCGGCCGGGTCCGCGTAGACGCGCCAGTTGGCCCCCGGACGGATCTGGTCCGTCCGCTCCAGCAGCGTCGCGCCGAGGGCGAGCGCCCGATTCTCCTCCCCGTCGAGGTCGTCCACGTCGAAGTCCAGGTGGGCCTGTTGCGGGCGTTCCTGGCCGGGCCACTCGGGCGGCCGGTAGCCCTCCACCCGCTGGCAGGCGATCGGCGTGCCCTCGAACCCGTGCACCTCGATCCACCCGGGCTCCTCCGGGTCGGCGACCACCCGGCCGCCGAGCAGTTCCGCGTAGAACCGCGCGAGCCGTTCCGGGTCGGCGCAGTCCAGCGCGACCGCCTGCAGCTTCCGGATCACCTGCGACACTCCTCGCTCCACGGCCGCTTCCGCGGCGCCTTCCGTACGGACCCTAGGACAGCTGCGGCGGCAGCGGGGCCGCGTGGGTGACGATCAGGCCCGACACGGCCCTGGTCAGGGTGACGTACAGGCGGCGCAGGCCGGTGCGTTCGTCGGGTTCGCCGTCCACGACCGCCTGGGGCTCGTCGAGGACGACGTAGTCGTACTCGAGGCCCTTCGCCAGGGACGCCGGGACCAGGGTCAGGCGGGTCTCGCCGGTCGTCTCCTCGCCGGGGCCGAGGTAGCCGAGCCCGGCCTTCCTCAGCGCCCCGGCCAGCGCCGGCACCCGGGCGTCGGCGGCGATGAGGCCCGTCGAGCCCTCGTGGCGCAGCAACTCCTGGCAGGCGGCGACCACGTCGTCCGTGCCGGTGACGGGGCGCAGGGCGAAGAAGCCCGGGTTCTCGCGGACCGAGGCGACCGGGGTGAGGCCCGGCGCGATGTGCGGCAGGAGGCGGGAGGCGTAGGTGATGACGTCCGTGGGGACGCGGAAGCCCGCCGTCAGCTCCTCGATGACGCCGTCCGGTTTGCCGAGGTGGGCCAGCGCCTCGTCCCAGCTCCGCGTCGCCCAGGGGGTCGTGCCCTGCGCCAGGTCGCCGAGCACGGTCGCCGAACCCGTCGTGCAGCGCCGCCCCACCGCCCGGTACTGCATGGGCGACAGGTCCTGCGCCTCGTCCAGCACCACGTGCCCCAGGGAGGGCGTGCGCTGCACGAGATCGGTCGTCTCGTCGATCAACACCGCGTCGGCGGCGGACCACTTGGCGGCCTTGACGCTGCGCACCGGCTTCGCCCACAGGATCGTCTTCTGCTCGTCCTCCGAGAGGATCCCGTCCGCGTGGACGGCGAGGAAGCCGGCGTCCGTGAGCAGCCGCAGGACGAGTTTCGCCGGGTCGACCGGCGGCCAGAGCTGCTTGACGGCGGCCTTCACCGCGGCGTTGCGGGCCACCGCGTCCTGCACCCGGTCGTCCGGCGCCTCACCGGAGCGCTCCATCTGCACCAGCACGGCGTGCGCGATGCGCTGCGGCAGGGCCTCCCGGGCGGCGCCGTACCGGATGTCCCGCTGGAGCAACTCCCGGACGATGTCCTCCAGTTCGTACGCCGGTACCCGCCACCTGCGCGAGCCGCGCACCACCACGACCGGCTCGGTCGGCATGCTCACGTGCGCGTACACGGCCCGCCGGAGCACCTCGGCCATCCGCGCGTCGCCCTTGACGATCGCGGCCGCCGCGTCGTCGGTGCCCCGGATCTCCACCCCGCGGGCCACCAGGTCGTCCACCGTGGCCTGCTGGACCGTCAACTCGCCCAGCGCGGGCAGCACCTGCTCGATGTAGTGCAGGAAGGACCGGTTCGGCCCGATGACGAGCGTGCCGGTGCGGGCGAGCCGCTCCCGGTGGGCGTAGAGCAGATAGGCCACGCGGTGCAGGCCGACGGCCGTCTTCCCGGTCCCCGGGCCTCCCTGCACGCACACCGTCCCGCCGAGCCCGCTGCGCACGATCTCGTCCTGCTCGGGCTGGATGGTGGCGACGATGTCCCGCATCGGGCCCACGCGCGGGCGCTCGATCTCCTGCTGGAGCAGCTTGCTGGTGCGGGCGGCCTCGGCCGGGTCGGAGAGGTGCTCGTCCTCGTACGCCGTGAGCTCGCCGCCCGTGTACCCGAACCGGCGGCGCAGCGCGATGTCCATCGGGTCCTTCTTGGAGGCCCGGTAGAACGGCTGCGAGACCGGCGCACGCCAGTCGATGACCATGGGGTCGCCGTCGTGGTCGTGTACGTGCCGGCGCCCGATGTGCAGTGTCCGGTAACCGGCCTCCGGCCGCGGGCGCTCGCCGTCCGCGCCCTCCGCCCGGTCGGCGCCGGGGGCGTGCAGGTAGTCGAGGCGGCCGAAGAACAGCGGGGTGTCGCTGAGGTCGGCCAGCGCCTTGATCCGCTCGTCGATCTGGCGGGCCAGGACCTCGGCGTTGACCCAGTTCGCGGTGACGTCGCTGATGTCCAGCGACTCGACGTCCTCGCGCATGGCACGCAGGGCGGCGCGGGAGGCGGCGAGGTGGGCGCGCTCGCGGGAGAGGGGGTCGTCGGCGGACAAGGGGGTGCCTCCGAAGGTGCTGCGGGGTGGATGGGTGCGGTCTGCCGACCGGTTTCCGACCGGACGGCGGCGCTCCGTGAAGGGAGGCGGGCAAGAGCGGAAATTCTAGGTGAGCGGCCGGTGTCGCGGCCAACGAGTTTCCGCGGACCCCGTCAGCCCGTGGCGGCCGCCGTCCGTCCCCTAGGGGATTCCCCCTCCATCCGGCGACGGAGGCGCGGCCCGCACAGGGTGTACCCAGGTATCACAGCAAGTGGGGACCTTGGACCGATGCTCTCCTTATGCCGGGAAAGCCACCATGGACACATGAGTGCAGCGACCTTCACCCCGGCCCCCGGTCGCCCGTCCGGCGCGACCCCCCTCTCGGGTGCCCACCCCACCCACCGCCTCGGCAGCGCCCTGCGCGCGATCCGCGTCTTCGCGGGCGCCGCCTTCGACGTCGTCATACTCGGCGAGTACGGCGAGGAAGCCGGCGTCCGCCGCAAGTGACCCCGCAGGCTCAGCTCTCCGCCAGCAGCTCGTCCGCGTCCACGATCCGGTACGCGTACCCCTGCTCCGCCAGGAACCGCTGCCGGTGCGCGGCGAAGTCCTGGTCGATCGTGTCCCGGGCGACCACGGAGTAGAAGTGGGCCTGGTGCCCGTCCGCCTTCGGCCGCAGCACGCGTCCCAGCCGCTGCGCCTCCTCCTGCCGCGACCCGAAGGTGCCGGACACCTGGATGGCGACCGTCGCCTCGGGCAGGTCGATGGAGAAGTTCGCCACCTTCGACACCACCAGCACGCTGATCTCGCCCTCCCGGAACGCGTCGAAGAGCTTCTCGCGCTGCGCGTTGGAGGTCTCACCCTTGATGACCGGGGCGTTCAGGTGCTCGCCCAGTTCGTCGAGCTGGTCGATGTACTGCCCGATGACGAGGATCTGCTGCCCGGCGAACCGGCGCACCAGGGCCTCCGTGACCTTCCGCTTGGTCGCGGTCGTCGCACAGAACCGGTACTTCTCCTCCTGCTCGGCCGTCGCGTACGCCAGCCGCTCGGAGTCGGTGAGGTTGACCCGCACCTCCACGCAGTCGGCGGGCGCGATGTAGCCCTGCGCCTCGATCTCCTTCCAGGGCGCGTCGAACCGCTTGGGGCCGATGAGCGAGAAGACGTCCGACTCGCGGCCGTCCTCCCGCACCAGGGTCGCCGTCAGGCCCAGCCGCCGCCGTGCCTGGAGGTCCGCCGTGAACTTGAAGACCGGCGCGGGCAGCAGGTGCACCTCGTCGTAGACGATGAGCCCCCAGTCGCGGGAGTCGAAGAGCTCCAGGTGTGGGTAGACGCCCTTCCGCTTCGTCGTCAGCACCTGGTAGGTGGCGATGGTGACGGGCCGGATCTCCTTGCGGGTCCCGCTGTACTCGCCGATCTCCTCCTCGGTCAGCGAGGTGCGCTTCACCAGCTCGTGCTTCCACTGCCGGGCGGAGACGGTGTTGGTGACGAGGATCAGCGTCGTCGACTTCGCCTGGGCCATGGAACCGGCCCCGACCAGCGTCTTGCCCGCCCCGCAGGGCAGCACGACGACCCCGCTGCCGCCGTGCCAGAAGTTCTCCACCGCCTGCTTCTGGTACGGCCGCAGGGCCCATCCGTCCTCGGCCAGCTCGATCGGGTGCGCCTCACCGTCGACGTATCCGGCGAGGTCCTCGGCCGGCCAGCCCAGCTTCAGCAGCACCTGCTTGATCTGCCCGCGCTCGGAGGGGTGCACGGCGACGGTGTCCGGGTCGATGCGGGCACCGACGAGGGGCGCGACGCGCTTGGAGCGCAGCACCTCCTCCAGGACCGGCCGGTCGGTGGTGGTCAGCACGAGGCCGTGCGCGGGGTGCTTGCTCAGCGTGAGCCGGCCGTACCGGTCCATCGTCTCGGCGACGTCGACGAGCAGCGCGTGCGGCACCGGGTAGCGGCTGTACTGCACCAGCGCGTCGACGACCTGCTCGGCGTCGTGCCCGGCGGCGCGCGCGTTCCACAGGCCCAGGGGCGTCACCCGGTAGGTGTGGATGTGCTCGGGCGCCCGCTCCAGCTCCGCGAAGGCCGCGATGGCGCGACGGCACTCGTCGGCCTGCTCGTGGTCGACCTCCAGCAGCAGTGTCTTGTCGGACTGGACGATCAGCGGACCATTCACGCGCGGCACACCCTTTCCGTACGGCCAAACGTCCAGTGTGCCCTATACGCCGACGATCAGGTCGGGCCTCGCTCCGGGCCCCCTGTGCAACCCCGGCGCCCTTTCACGTGTCTGGACCTGCGGGGGAGTGCCGGGGAGGAGTGGGTGGGGAGGAGTTCCGGGGTGATGTCGGCGGGCAGATGGGCGACGGGGGCCGGGGCGGTCGTGGTGCTGGTGGCGGCGGGGGCGTGGGCGATGCGGCCGGGGGGCGACGTCGACGCGGGGCTGTGGGCGCAGGTGCGGCCGGTGATCGAGGCCCGCCTGGTGCACGACTCCCAGGGCGACGGCTACGGGGAGGACGAGCCCGCGCTGAGGGCGCGCTGGTTCTGCCGGGCCGAGGCGCTGCGGCTGGAGGAGAACGGCGACCGGGTGCGGGCCGGGGTGAACACGCTGTGCGTGGAGTACGGCGTCCGCGACCGGGCGCTCGTCGCGTGCGGGGGCGCGCAGTACCCGCGGGTGATGCTGCTGCGGCGGGACGCCGGCGGCGGCTACCGCGTCGTGTCGAGCGAGGAGGCACCGGACGGCGCGGGCCACGCGCAGTGGCGGAAGACCCACTTCGGCACCTTCGCCGACGCCGCCCTGAACACCCCCCAGTCCGCCACCCCGCTGGAATCCGCCGCCCGCCGCCACTTCGGCCTGCCGGCGGACAGCCCCGTCGGGGACTGCTGAGCACCGCGCGCGCCGGCCGCCGAAAACCTACTCCTCGGCCAGCTCCGCCACCCCCGTCACCCGGTGCAGTGGGTACGTCCGTACCTCGTCCGCCGTGTGGTCGTACGCCGTCACGAAGCCGCCCTCCACGCGGATCGGGGCGATGACGCGCTGGCTGGCGGTGCCCTCGGCGTTGACGTAGCCGATCCACAGGGCCTCGCCGGTCAGGACGGCGGCCTGCATGGTGGCGAGGGTCTCGGCGGAACTGGTGCGGGGGAGCTCGCCGTTGGCGGCGGGGGCCTGTTTGAGGGGGGTCGTCGAGGCGCGGTCGCCGGCCCTGATCGCGCGGATCGCTGCGGACAGCAGGGTCGCGTCGGGCGTGGGCGGGCCGTCCGGGACCGGCTCCGGCGGGGTGCGGGGCGGGGTGCGGCGGGCGTCGGCGCGGGTGATCAGGACGTCGCCCTCGGCGGACTCCGCGGCCGGCGCGAACCCCAGCGCGCGCAGCCCCTCCAGCAGGGCCGCCGGGTCGGCCTGGGTGGCCAGCACCGTGGGGGCCAGCCGGCGCAGCCGCAGCGCGGCGGCCCGCTTGTCGGCGAGGATCTCGCTGAGCAGGGCGTCGTCGTCGCAGCGCACGTACGCGGAGGCGGCGCCCACCCGCAGATGGCCGTGTTTGCGGGCCACGTCGTCGATCAGGTACGTCAGCGGCTGCGGGACCGGCGTGCGGGAGTGCGCGGCCAGGAACGCGTGCAGGTCGGCCGCGGTCCGCCCGGCGTCCAGGGCCCGCCGTACCGAACCGGGCGTGAAGCGGTAGACCGTCGCCCCGCCCTTGGACTCCACGTCCGCGAGCACGCCCAGCATGTCGGCCAGCGGCCGCTCCAGCGGGCCGGGCGCCACCGCGGTCAGGTCGGCCTGGAGCAGGACGTGGTCCAGGGGCTCGGGCAGCAGCGGGGCGAGCAGGCGGGCGGCGGCCGCGGAGGCGGTGGCCTGCTCGGCGGGGGACAGGGGCTCCACGGCGACCGGCACGTGGTGCACGGGCAGCCGGTCGCCGGGTCCGTCCGCCGCCGGGGCGGGCGTGCTCGGCGCCGGCGCTCCCAGCAGGGCCCGCCCGTGCGCCGACAGCGCGCCGCGCCCGGTGACGCCCAGCGTCTCCGCCTCCGACAGCGTCCACCGGGCGAGCCGGGCGCGCAGGTCGTCCTCCCGGCGCTGCGGACGCTCCCACGCCAGCCGCGCCAGCACGGAGTCGGCCGACGGCGAGGCGCCCTCCGGGAGCCCGGCGAGCAGGGTCAGCACCCGGTGCCGTACCTCCGGGGCCGCCGACCGGTCCAGGCCGGGCCCCAGCGCCGACAGCGTGCGGTCCTTCGCGTCCCGCCCGCCGACCAGCCCGGACGTGCGGGTCGCCGTCAGCCACGCCTCCGCCAGCCGTGTCCAGCGCTGCGCGGCGGGCTGCTCCCGCCACTCGTCGTACGCCGGGGTCGCCGCGTACCGCTCGTCGGCCTCCCCGTCGGAGGCGATCAGACCGGCCGCGTAGGCGAGTTCGACCCAGAACGCGGCGACCGGCTCGGGCACGTCGAGGGCGACCGCGGTGCGCTTGAGGTCGCGCACGCTCAGGCCGCCGGCCCGCAGCACGCCCGGCCCGCCCTCGTCCCAGTCCTTCAGCAGCTCCTCCACGGTCGCCAGCGCCGTGTACGCCTGCCCGGCCGCGGTCGCGTCCACAACCTGTGGACGGTGTGTGGCGACGGGTTCGAGCGCGGGCGGCAGCGGCTCGGTGGCGCGGTGCGCGCGCCCGCCGCGCAGGTGCAGGGCCACCTCGCGGGGCAGTACGACGGTGCCGGGCGCGGTCGGCAGCAGCAGCCCGCGGTCCAGCAGCCAGCGCAGATGCGCCGCCGGGTCCGCGGTGACCTGTCCGTACGGCGGCCCCCAGACCAGCCGGGACAGCACCGCCTGCGACTCCTCGGGGGCGGCCTCCAGCAGCGCCGTCATGCGGGCGCGGTCGGTGAACAGTGCGCTGAGCGCGGTCACCGCCGACACCGAGTCGTGCGTGGAGGGCAGCCCGGCCGCCGTGACGATCTCCTGGATCCGCCCCGGCGACATCCCCGCCGTCGCCTCGCGCACCGTCGGCCCGAGGCCCGTCGGGGAGGGGTGCTGCGGGGACGGCGCGAGCAGTTCGCGGGCGGTGCGCACCAGCCGCAGCCGGTCGTCGCCGCCCCAGACGAGGGCCTGTTCGCGCAGGGTGCCGAGGGCGCGGGGGAGCGCGGCGGCGACCGCGGGATCGCCCGAGTCGCCGGTCATCAGTCCGCGCAGCTCGTCGTACGACGCCGGGTCGCCCGCCACGGCCAGCGCCTGCGCCGTCTGCAGCGCGAACCGGTCCAGCCGCTCCAGCGCCCGCACGACCGAGGCCCGGGTGCCGGCCCGGGTGGCGAGCTGGGTGAGGTCGGTGGGGACGGGGGTGATGAGATCGGGGCGGTTGCGCAGCAACGCGGCCAGGGAGGCGTCGTCCCTGGCACGGAGGGCTTCCGCGAGCGAGCGTGGACCGGGGGTGCTCATCTGACCCACGGTAGCGGGTGGCCGGCGCCGCAGCGGGCGTCCCCGGGGCTGCGCGCCCGAACCCCCGTGGCGGCCGGTCTGGTCTCGTCGGCTTCCTGCGCTACCGTCGTCACCACGGGAATTCAACGCACCCGCCCCGGAGGGGACTGCGTGGGTATCGAGAGCGACAAGGTCGTCTACGAGTATCTGAGCCGCGTCGGCGACGTCGCGCAGCAGCGGCAGTTGCCCTCGGCCGCGCGGATGCGCCTCGTGTCCGAGCTGCGCGACGAGATCGACCGGCGCCGGGCCAGGGCCGCCGTCGACAGTCCCGCCGCCGTCCGCCGGATCATCTCCCGGCTCGGCAGCCCCGACGAGGTCGTGAACGCGGCGGGAGGCACCGCCGCCGCGCCGGAACAGCCGCCCGCCCACGTGCCCGTGCAACGCGACGACGAACCGGCCGAGGGCAAGCGTCTGCCCAAGAGCCTGCGCCGGGTCGTGCCGCGTCCCCGGCCCACCGAGACCGACCGGCCCGCCCCCGCGGACGTGCCCTCGCCGCCCCACCTGGCCAGCGCCGCGGAACTCGGCGGCAGCGCGGTGCAGCCCGACTGGTGGCGGGTGGGCGGCGCGCCCCTCGGGGACAGCGTGCCCGCGGGGTTCGTCGGCGGTGTGGAGATCCCGGAGCTGCTCAGGCCGCCGCAGCCCAGGCAGAAGGAGCCCGAGCCGCGGCCGGAACCCGAGGCCGTGGAGCAGGAGGCCGTGCCGGAGACCCCGGCCGCCGCCCCCCGCCGCCGTTTCTCCCTCCCCGCCGGGAGCTGGAGCAACCCCCTGCTGCTGATCGCCGCCGCGGCGCTCGTCGTCGGCGCGGTGCTCGGCAACTGGTTCGCCCTGCTGCTGGGCTGGGCCATCGCCTACGCCTCCCGCCGGCTGACCCCCAACGAGTCCAAGTGGGCGGTCATGGGCATGCCGGGCCTGGCGGTGGCCGCCGGTGTGGTGTGGCTGTGGGGGCGGGACAACGGCCGCTGGGGCGACCCCATCGCCCAGGGGCACATGAACGACGCGGTCGCGCAGACCTGGCCGTGGGTGGTGCGGGGCGCGGCCGTGCTGTCGGCGCTGTTCCTGGTGTGGCGGTCGCAGCGCGGAAAGGTGTAGGTCACACCCGCCGGGCGGCCGGGCGCCGTACGGGCTGGGCACAATGGCCCATATGGCCTTCACGACGTCCTCCGCCCCCGCCCTCACCGTCGGCTTCGACCTCGACATGACCCTCATCGACTCCCGGCCCGGCATCCGCGCCTGCTACGAGGCGCTGTCGGAGCGCACGGGGACGTACATCGACGCCGACCTCGCCGTCACCCGGCTCGGGCCGCCGCTCGCGGAGGAGCTGGTCAACTGGTTCCCGGCGGAGCTGATCGCGGAGATGAGCGAGCTGTACCGGTCGATGTACCCGACGATCGCCATCGGCGCGACGCCCGCGATGACCGGCGCGCGGGAGGCGATCGCCGCGGTGCGGGAGGCCGGCGGGCGGGCGATCGTCGTCACCGCCAAGTACGAGCCCAACGCCAAACTGCACCTGGAGCACCTCGGCATCGAGCCCGACGCGGTGATCGGCGACCTGTGGGCGGAGCAGAAGGCGCAGGCGCTGCGCGAGCACGGCGCGTCCGTCTACGTCGGCGACCACGTCGGGGACGTGCGCGGGGCGCGGGCCGCCGAGGCCCTGTCGGTCGCGGTGGCGACCGGACCGTGCAGCGCGGCCGAGCTCACCGCGGCCGGGGCGGACGTCGTGCTCGGGGACCTGACGGAGTTTCCGGCGTGGCTCGCGGGCTACCGTCCCGTGCGCGCCTGACGGCGGCCCGCCGCGACCGACCGCAGCACGCCCGCGCCGGCCAGGACGAAGCCCACGGCCATGAGCATGCTCAGGCCGTACATGTATGTCGGAAATGGCTTCGCGTGCAGGAAGAGCGGAGTCACTGTGACGAGAGTGGCCAGCGCACCGAGGAAGAACACGATGGCACCGGCACGGATCAGTCGGTCACCGGGCTCGGCGGAATTCGTTTGGGTTTTGTCACGCACCGGACCAGGGTAGTTCCCAGCGCGAAGGAACAACCGGGCGACGTCTTGTCACCCGCCTGAAGACCATTAGCCTGGGTACCGGCGGGTCCCGACGACCCGCCCCAGTGCTATCAAGACCAGTTCCCTGGCGTTTTCCCGAAGCAGTTTTCCGACGAGTACGAGGACGAGGACAGACGTGCCTACCGGCAAGGTCAAGTGGTTCAACAGCGAGAAGGGCTTCGGCTTTCTCTCCCGGGACGACGGCGGTGACGTCTTCGTCCATTCCTCGGTCCTCCCCGCCGGAGTCGAGACACTCAAGCCGGGACAGCGCGTGGAGTTCGGTGTGGTCGCCGGACAGCGTGGCGACCAGGCCCTCTCGGTCACCCTCCTCGACCCGACGCCCTCGGTCGCGGCGGCCCAGCGCAAGAAGCCGGACGAACTGGCCTCCATCGTCCAGGATCTGACGACCCTGCTGGAGAACATCACGCCGATGCTGGAGAAGGGCCGCTACCCCGACAAGGCCTCCGGCAAGAAGATCGCCGGTCTGCTGCGCGCGGTCGCCGACCAGCTGGACGTGTGACCCGGCCGGCGTGAGCACGTGAGCGACATACCCCCCGGTCCGCCCTCCGCCGAGCTGCTGGAGCTGATCCGGCGGCAGCGGCGGCACACCCTGGAGCTGCTCACCGTCTGCGCGGTCGGTCTCGTGCCGTGGACGGTCCTGCTGTGGTTCACGCTGCCGAGCGGTTACACGGTCCGGCAGTGGCGTACGGCGTGGGTGGGGTTCGACGTCCTGCTGGTGCTGGCGATGGCGTGCACCGCGGTGCTCGGCTGGCGCCGGCACCGGGGCGTGGTCGTGGCGGCCGTCGTGACCGGGGCGCTGCTGGTCTGCGACGCGTGGTTCGACGTGTCGCTGGCCCTCGGCACCCCGGACGTGTGGCTGTCGGCGGCCCTCGCGGTCTGTGTGGAGCTGCCCCTGGCGGGCTTCCTCATCCGCAAGGTCCTGGGCATGCTCTCCCTCGCCCACTGGCCGTCGGCCACCCCGCTGGGCGACCGGGAGAAGGAGAGGGACGCCGCTTAGGGGACGTTCAGGGGAAGTCCAGCGCGTCCGGTCCGAGGGCCGGAACCAGCCCCTCCGCCGCGGCCCGCGTCAGCAGCCCCCGCACCGCCGCGTATCCGTCCGGCCCCAGGTCCGCCGTGAACTCGTTGACGTACAGCCCGATGTGCTGGTCGGCGACGGCCGGGTCCATCTCCTGGGCGTGCTCCATGACGTACGGGCGGGAGGCCTCGGGGTCGTCCCAGGCGGCCTGTACGGACGTACGGACGGACTCGGCGAGCAGCCGCAGCGTCTGCGCGCCCAGGGAGCGCTTGGCGATGATCGCGCCGAGCGGGATGGGCAGCCCGGTCGTGTCCTCCCAGTGCTCGCCCATGTCCGCGAGCTTGTGCAGCCCGTAGTTCCGGTACGTGAAGCGTGCCTCGTGGATCACCAGTCCCGCGTCGACCTTCCCGTCCCGCACGGCCGGCATGATCTCGTGGAAGGGCATCACCACGATCTCGCCCACCCCGCCGGGGACGGTGTCCGCGGCCCACAGCCGGAACAGCAGATACGCCGTCGACTTCTCGCTGGGCACGGCGACCGTACGGCCCGTGAGGTCGGCGCCCGCCTCGCGTGTGAGCACCAGCGGCCCGCAGCCCCGCCCCAGCGCGCCCCCGCACGGCAGCAGCGCGTACGCGTCGAGGACGTACGGCAGCACGGCGTACGACACCTTCAGCACGTCGAGCTCGCCGCGCTCGGCCATGCCGTTGGTGACGTCGATGTCGGCGAACGTGACGTCGAGCGCGGGCGCGTCCGGCACGCGGCCGTGGGCGAGGGCGTCGAAGACGAAGGTGTCGTTCGGGCAGGGGGAGTACGCGATCTCAAGCCTCATGCCGGTTCCAACTCTCCAGGACGGGTGCGAGCTTCCCGAAGCCCGCGGTCAGGGCCGCGAGCGCGTCGCCGATGCGCCAGGCGGCGCGGTCGCGCGGGCCGACGGGGTTGGAGACGGCCCGGATCTCCACCACCGGCACGCCGTGCGCGGCGGCCGCCTCGGCGACCCCGAAGCCCTCCATAGCCTCCGCCAGGGCGCGGGGGTGGCGGCGGCGCAGCTCGGCGGCGCGCTCGGCGGTGCCGGTCACCGTGGAGACGGTGAGTACGGCTCCGGTGCGGGCGCCGGTGGCGGTGGCGAGGTCTCGTACGAGTGATGCGGGCGGCCGGTGGGTGACGGTGCCGAAGCCGAGTTCCGTGACCGGCAGGAACCCCTCGGGCGTCTCGGCGCCCAGGTCGGCGACGGTGATCTCGTCGGCGACGACGAGCGAGCCGACGGGCGCCCCGGGCTGGAAGCCGCCGGCGATCCCGGCGGAGACGACCAGGTCGTAGGGGGTGCCGCGGAGTGCGGCGGTGGTCAGGGCGGTGGCGGTGCCGGCGGCGGCGAGCGCGGGGCCCACGCCGACGGCGAGGACCGTCAGGCGGTCGCCCGCACCGGTGGCCTGTGCCACCGCGTCCCGCTCGACCGGGACCGCGGTGGCCACCAGGACCCGTAGCGACGACGTGATCAGTCGTCCTTCTTCAGCTTGAACGACCACAGACCGGTGACCGTGTTGCTGTTCTTCTTGCCGTCGGACGCCTTGATGGACACCAGCGTGGAGTTGCCCTGGGCGCCGTACTGGGCGTTGAAGAAGACGCTGCCCGGGATGGTGCGGTAGGTCTTGGTGCTGTCCTCGGTGAGGGGCTGACCGTTCATCAGGATCGTCCACCGCTTGTCGGCGATGTCGGGGTCGACGCCGAAGCGGACGGTCTCGTCGGGATCGACCTTGATGGACTTGATGTCGGTCGCCTTCAGGCAGGTCGCCAGGTCCGCGCTCTTCAGGGCGTCGCCCTCGCCGCCGCAGGTGGCCTCCTCGCTCACCGAGGACGTGCCGACGGTGATCGTGGAGCGCGGCGTCGGCTTGTCACAGGCCGACAGGACGAGCAGTCCGGCACTCACGGCGCCGGCGGCGGCGACGGCGCGGCGGCGTCGCACAGCGGATTGCATCGAGGTCATGGCGGAAGGCTATCGGTCACACCCGACACGATCTTTACGCGGGGTCCGGCGTGCCCACACCTTCCCCGCCCCCAGGGCCCTGCGTTCCCGACCGGCCCGGCGTCACGGGCCCTGGCACGCGCTTCCCCACGCGCGGCTTCGCCCGCCCGGGGGCACCCCCATCGCCCCCGCTCGGGCCGGCCACGATGCGCCGTGCCCGGCAGCCGGACTGATCCGGAAGACAGGGCCTACGCCACGCGGGGCTTGGTGCCGCTGCTGTGGCGGGACGCGGTGAGGAGGCCGCGCAGCGTGGTGGTCAGGCCCAGGGCGAGGACCGCGGCGGCCACGCACAGGCCCGCCGCGCCGTTGAGCGGCATCACGATGCCGATGGCGCCGCCCAGCACCCAGGCCATCTGCAGCAGCGTCTCCGAGCGCGCGAACGCCGACGTGCGCACCTGCTCCGGCACGTCCCGCTGGATCAGCGCGTCCAGGGACAGCTTGGCCAGCGCGTAGGAGAACCCGGCGATGCCGGCCAGGCAGGCCACCAGGAACGCCCCGAAGAAGATCGCCGCGGTGATCGTCGCGCCCAGCACGACCGCCAGCATCGTCACGATGATGATCTCCGGCGCCCGGGACTTCAGCCACGCCCCGACCGCGGTGCCGAGCGCGTTGCCCACGCCGGCCGCGACGACCACCATGCCCAGCGACACGGCGGCACTGGAGCCGGTGAGCGGGTGCTCGCGCAGCAGGAAGGCGAGGAAGAACGTGAGGAAGCCCGACAGCCAGCGCATGGCGGCGTTCGCGCCGAGCGCGTGGGTGACGGCCGAGCCGACGGTCCGCAGGCCCGGGCGTTTGACCGGCTGCCGGTGCGGCCCGTGCAGGTGCTCCTCGTCCGAGGCGAGCAGCGCGACGTCCTCGCCCTTGGCGGAGTCGACCTTCGGCAGCAGCGAGAACGACAGGAACATGCCCGCGATGTACAGCACGAAGGCGCCGTACAGCGGCCACTGCGGCCCGATCGCGTGCAGCCCGGCGCCGATCGGCCCGGCGATCCCCGTGGCCAGCAGCCCGCCCAGCGTCACACGGGAGTTGGCCTTCACGAGCGAGAACCGCGGTGGCAGCAGCCGGGGCACGACGGCGCTTCTGACCACGCCGTACGCCTTCGACGCCACCAGCACGCCCAGCGCCGCCGGATACAGCTCCAGACTGCCGGTGGAGACGGCGCCGGAGATCACCAGGGCGAGCAGGGCGCGGGCCAGCATGGAGCCCGCCATCGCGGCCCGGCGGCCGTGCGGGAGGCGGTCCAGGAGCGGGCCGATGACCGGAGCGAGCACGGTGAACGGTGCCATGGTGATGGCGAGGTAGAGCGCCACCCGGCCGCGCGCCTCGTCCGTCGGCACGGAGAAGAAGACCGTCGAGGCGAGCGCCACGGTGATCATGACGTCGCCCGCGCCGTTCACGGCGTGCAGCTCGATCAGCTTGCCGAGCCCGGACTCGCCGGCGCCGTGCGCGTGCGTCGCCTTCCTGATCCCGCGCGCGGTTCCGGTCACCGGCAGGTGCAGGGCACGCCCGACCGCGCGGACGGACCCGCCCAACCGGCGGCCCGAACCGCCGGCCCTGGTGGCTCCTTGGGGAGTCCTTGCGGTTGCCACGACGTCATAGTGCCCCGAGATGGGCGTGCGTAGTGCCCTCAACGCACGTATGGAGCCGACCGGTCTCGTAACAGAATGCGGCACGCGAGCCGCGCGGGGACCGTCCCGAGCCGTGCCTGGGAATCTTTTCCGACCCGTCGGTGTAGGCCGAGCGCACGCGAGAAGGTAGCGTGCGTATCTCAGCCATCTTGCACAATGGATGGCACAGGTGCGCCCGAGCGCGAGCGGGCGTGGACGTCGACGCGGTCCGAAGGTCCGCTCCGTCCGCCTCGCCGCCGACCGGCGCCGCACCTGAATGACGGCGTAGGAGAGAAGCGATACCTGTGAGCGCAGCGACAACGCGAAGCCGCACCCCCGACCGCCTGTGCGCCGAGGCCGTCGACCTCGCCCGCGCCGCAGCCGAGGAGGCCGCCGCGCCCGGCGTCGTGGGCGAGCACGTGGGGCTCACCGTCGAGGGCGACCGCGTCGTCACGCATCTCTTCGAGTGCAAGGAGCTCGGCTACCGCGGCTGGCGCTGGGCCGTCACGGTCGCCCGCGCCTCCCGCGCCAAGGTCGTCACCCTGGACGAGGTCGTCCTGCTGCCCGGCCCGGACGCGCTGCTGGCTCCCGAGTGGGTGCCCTGGAGCGAGCGGCTGCGCCCCGGCGACCTGGGTCCGGGCGACCTGCTGCCGACGGACGCCGACGACCTGCGCCTGGAGCCGGGCTGGACCGGCGAGGACGAGCCGGCGCCGAACTCCCCGGTCTCCGAGGAGATGGCCGAACTGGTCGAGGCGGAGGACGCGGAGGTCGCCGGCGGCACCCCGGCCGGCCTCCCGGTCGCGCCGGCCCGCGGCTCCATCGCCGCCGTCGCCGAGGAACTGGGCCTGCGCCGCGCCCGGGTGCTGTCCCGCTACGGACTGCACATCGCCGCCGACCGCTGGGAGGAGGCGTACGGCGCCAAGACCCCGATGGCCCAGGCGGCCCCGGCGTCCTGCGTCAGCTGCGGCTTCCTCGCGCCGATCGGCGGCTCGCTGGGCCAGGCCTTCGGCGTCTGCGCCAACGAGTTCTCCCCGGCCGACGGGCGCGTGGTGTCGCTGTCGTACGGCTGCGGGGGCCACTCGGAGGCGGCGGTCATGCCGAAGCCGCCCCAGCCGGCCCCGCCGGTCATCGACGAGACCCGCGTCGACCCCTTCCCGCTGCGCCCCGCCTCCGACTCCGGTTCGGTACCGGTGACGGAGGACGAGTCGTCGGCGGAACTGGGGCACTCCTGACCTCAGCGGCGCGGCAGCCGTTCGCGCAACACCTCGGCCAGGGTGCGGGGTTCACGCCCCAGCAGGGTGGCCAGGGTGGGGTCCACGGCTGAGAACTCGCCGGCCCGGGCGGCGGCGAAGATGCCCAGCAGCTGCTCCGCCCTCTCGGCGGGGACGCCGTGGCCGGTCAGCTGCTCCCGGAACCCGTCGTCGGACGCGGTGGTCCTCGTGATGGTGCGGCCGGTGAGCTCGGAGGCCACGGCGGCGATCTCGTCGAAGGTGAGCGTCCGACCGCCGGTGAGCGGCGGGGTGGGGCCGTCGAAGCGGCCCTCGTCGGCCAGGATCACGGCCGCGGCCTCCGCGAGGTCGGCGTGCGCGGTCCAGGCGACCGGCCCGTCCGCGGGCAGCACGAGCCGGCCCGACTCCAGCGCGGGGTCGAGGA
This sequence comes from Streptomyces sp. 7R007, assembly GCF_054850255.1. Classification (NCBI taxonomy): domain Bacteria; kingdom Bacillati; phylum Actinomycetota; class Actinomycetes; order Kitasatosporales; family Streptomycetaceae; genus Streptomyces; species Streptomyces sp. 7R007. The sequence continues at coordinate 180,529 of NZ_JBTWMV010000006.1, forward strand.
ACTGCGCCGCGCTGGTGGCGTAGAAGCCGTTGCGCAGCGAGGTGAAGGGCACGCCGCTGCTGCGCAGCGCCTCCTCGGTGGCGGCGTGGTCGCGGCACGCCTGGAAACGGGACGCCGGGGCGGCGCCCATCTGGCTGGTGTAGAGGATGCGGCGGGCGCCCGCGTTGACGGCCGCCTCGATCGCGGTGCGGTGCTGCTTGACGCACTCGTCGCCCATCTTGTCGACGGAGACGATCAGCACCTGCGTGGCGCCCTCGAAGGCGTGGGCGAGGCCGCCGGGGTCGGTGAAGCTGCCCTGGCGTACCCGTATGCCCTGCTCGGCGAGGTCCTGTGCCTTGTGCGGGTCGCGGACGCTGACGCCGAGCCGCCCGGCCGGCACGCGCGTGAGCAGCCGCTCGACGATCTGGCGCCCCAGCTGCCCGGTGGCCCCGGTCACGATGATCATGATGCGCTCCCGTGTGTGGATGACAGGTGTTTCCAGTGGAAACGCAGTGATGGTATCACTGATATTAACGACGGAAACCCCCATGCGATATCCGCGATATCATCGGGTCATGCAGTCACGTGAGCAGACCCGGCAGCGGGTCGTCGAGGCCGCCATCGACCTGCTGACCCGCGGGGGACGGGACGCGGTCACCACCCGGGCGGTCGCCGACGCGGCGGGGCTGCAGCCCCCGGCCATCTACCGGCTGTTCGGCGACAAGGACGGGCTGCTGGACGCGGTGGCCGAGCACGGCTTCACCGCCTTCCTGGCCACCAAGCGCGTCGACCCCGACCCCGCCGATCCGGTCGAGGACCTCCGGGCGGGGTGGGACGTCGCGGCCGAGTTCGGGCTCGCCAACCCCGCGCTGTTCACGCTGATGTACACCGAGCCCGCCCGGCACACCTCGGCCGCGTTCCGGACCGGCATGGAGATCCTGCGGGGCCGCATCCGGCGCCTGGCCGCCGGCGGCTGGCTCCGCGTCGACGAGGAACTCGCCGCCCAGATCATCCACGCCACCATGCGCGGTGCGGTGCTCACCTGGCTCTCGCTGCCCGAGGAGCGGCGCGACCCGGCCCTGCTGACGACGATGCGCGAGTCGATGGTCGCCGCCGTCACCCACCGGGAGCCCGCCGTGCGGGAGTCGGGCCCCGCGGGCGCCGCCCGCGCCCTGCGCGCCGTGCTGCCCGAGCAGACGGTCCTCAGCGGCGCGGAACGGCACCTGCTGGCGGAGTGGCTGGACCGCCTGGCCGCCGACGACCGGCCGGACGCCCCCGGCGCGGCTCCCGGCGCGTGATCCGGGCCCCTTCGGGTTCGGTACCTTCTTGCACACGTCGACGAGGAGAGTGAACGTGAGCAAGTTCGTGCGGCCGGCCCCCGAGGGGGCGGACCCCTTCGGTACCGCCCGTCTGCGCCGCGGGGTGCTCGACGCCTGGGCCACCAGTCCCGCCCGCTTCCGTGAGGACGCCAACGCCGAGGAGGAACTCGTCCTCGGCGGCTACCGGGACCGGCTGATCGTCGAGCTCGCCCAGAACGCCGCCGACGCGGCCGCCCGGGCGGGCGTGCCGGGCCGCCTCCGCCTCACCCTCCGCGACGGTGTCCTCGCCGCCGCCAACACCGGTGCCCCCCTCGACGCGGCCGGCGTCGAGTCCCTCGCCACCCTGCGCGCCTCCGCCAAGCGCGACACCCCCTCCGTCGGCCGCTTCGGCGTCGGCTTCGCGGCCGTCCTCGCCGTCACCGACGAGCCCGCGGTCGTCGGCCGGCACGGCGGCGTGCGCTGGTCCCTCGCCGAGGCGCGGGAGCTGGCCGGCGAGACCGCCCGGCACAGCCCCGGGCTCGGCGACGAGATCCGGCGCCGCGACGGGCACGTACCGCTGCTGCGGCTGCCGTTCGCCGCCGAGGGCAGCGCGCCCGAGTCGTACGACACCGTCGTCATCCTCCCGCTGCGCGACGCGGCCGCCGCCGACCTCGCCGAGCGCCTGCTGCACGCCGTCGACGACGCCCTGCTCCTCGCCCTGCCGGGCCTGGAGGAGGTGGTGGTGGAGACCGGCACCGTCCGCACCCTGCGCCGCACCGCCGACGGCCCCCTCACCGTCGTCGCGGACACCCGGGAGGGCACCACCCGCTGGCGCACCGCCGCCGCGCACGGCCCCCTCACCCCCGACCTGCTCGCCGACCGCCCGGTCGAGGAGCGGCTGCGCCCGCACTGGTCGGTCACCTGGGCCGTCCCCGTGGGCCCCGACGGCGCCCCGGAACGGCCCCGCACCAGCCCGTACGTCCACGCCCCCACCCCCAGCGACGAGCCCCTCGGCGTCCCCGCCCTGCTCATCGCCTCCTTCCCCCTCGACAGCACCCGCCGGCACGCGGCGCCCGGCCCGCTGACCGACTTCCTCGTCCAGCGCGCGGCCGACGCCTACGCCGAACTCCTCGCCGGCTGGCGCCCGGTGGGCGAGGGCGTCATCGGCCTGGTGCCGGGCCCGCTGGGCAAGGGGGAGCTGGACGGGGCCCTGCGCGCCGCGATCCTGGAGCGGCTGCCGCGCACCTCCTTCCTGCCGCCCGCCGCGGAGCCCGACGGCGACCTGCCCGAGGCGCTGCGCCCCCGGGACGCCGAGATCGTCGAGGGCGCCGGCGTCGAGACCGTGCGGGTGCTGGCGGAGGTGCTGCCGACGCTGCTGCCCGCCGGGCTCGAACGGCGCGTGGAGCTGCGGACGCTGGGCGTGGCCCGGATTCCGCTCACCGACGCCGTCGACCGGCTGGCCGGGCTGGAGAAGGAGCCCGGCTGGTGGCGGCGGCTGTACGACAGCCTCGCCGGCGTCGACCCCGACCGGCTCACCGGGCTGCCCGTGCCGCTCGCCGACGGCCGGACGACCATCGGGCCCCGGCAGGTGCTGCTGCCGACCCCCGACGGCGTGGGTGTCGACCCGGAGGTGCTCGCCCGGCTCGGCCTGAAGGTCGCCCACCCGGACGCCGCGCACCCGCTGCTGGAGAAGCTGGGCGCGCTGCCCGCCTCGCCGCGCGCGGTGCTGACCACCCCGCAGGTGCGGGCCGCCGTCGCCGCCTCCCTGGACGACGAGGGCGCTCTGGACTGGGAGCAGCACGCGCCCGACGCCGAGGAACTGGCCGACACCGTCCTCGCGCTGGTGCGGGACGCGGGGCTGGAGCCCGGTGACGAGCCGTGGCTCGGCGCGCTGGCCCTGCCCGACGAGGACGGCGAGCTCGCGCCCGCCGGAGAACTGGTCTTCCCCGGCGGCCCGTTCCACCAGGTGATGCGGGAGGGCGAACTCGCCGCCGTGGACCCCGAGCTGGCCGACAAGTGGGGCGAACAGCCGCTGGCCGCCTGCGGGGTGCTCGTCACCTTCGCGCTGGTGCGGGCCACCGACGTCGTCCTCGACCCCGACGAACTGGAGCCCCGCGAGGGCGACTTCGCCGAACCCGACGACGCCGGATTGCTGGACGCCGTCGACGTGTGGAGCGAGGACGTCCTCGACCGCTTCCCCGACACACCGGTCCCGCCGGTCGCCACGGAACTGGTCGCCGTACGGGATCTGGACCTCGTCGACGACGACAAGTGGCCGCAGGCCCTCGCCCTGCTCGCCCGGCCGCCGCTGCGCGACGCCCTCACCCAGCAGGTGCGCGTGCTGCTGCCGGACGGCACCCATGAGGTCGTACGGCCGTACACCGCCTGGTGGTTGCGCGGGCACCCGGTCATCGACGGCCGGCGCCCGGCCGGTCTGCTGGCCGCCGGGGGCGACCCGCTGCTGCGCGGCCTGTACGACGAGGCGGACGCGACCGGGTTCGACGACGAGCAGGTGCTGCGGGCGCTCGGCGTGCGCACCTCCGTGGCCGCGCTGCTGGACGAGCCGGGCGGCGCCGCGGAGCTGCTGGACCGGCTCGCCGACCCCGAGCGGCCGGTCACCGGCGCCCAACTGCACCGCCTGTACGGCGCGCTGGCCGACCTGGACCCCGAGCAGGTGACCCTGCCGGACGAGCTGCGGGCCGTCGTCGACGGGCGGGTGGAGGTCGTGGACGCGGCCGACGCGGTGGTGTGCGACTCGCCCGACCTGCTGCCGTTCACCGAGGGCGTGCCGCTGCTGCCGGTGCGCCCGGCGCGGGCCGCGGAGCTGGCCGAGCTGTTCCAGGTGCGGCGGCTGAGCGAGTCGGTGACGGGGGAGGTCGACTCCGAGGGCGTGGAGCACGACGTACCCGAGTCGGTACGGGTGCTGCTCGGGGCGCGGACTCCCCGGACCTACGTCGAGCACGAGGAACTCGTCGTCGACGGCGTGGAACTGGACTGGCGGCTCACCGGCGACGGGGTGCTGCACGCGGCGACCCTGGAGGGCGTGGCCGCGGGGCTGGCCTGGGCCGCCGGTCAGTGGCCGCGCCGCTTCGAGGTGGCGGCCCTGCTGGAAGACCCCTCGCGGACGGAGGAGTTGGCGCGGGACCGGTGGTTCGACTGAGGTGTCCGTGCGACGAGCGCCGGTGATCTTCAACTTTCTCGCACGAACTTCTTACCTGCCGTACAACCTTTCCCCTCCGTCAGGAATCTGATCACGTGAGCCAACAGGCTCACCGATCACTTGGGCCCCGGCGCGATGACGAGCCGTGGGGGACGACCACGCCGGGGCCCCTTTTCCTACGTGGGGAACACATGCGTATACGCGCCACTGTGGCCGCCGTCTCCGGCGCCCTGGCCCTCTCCGCCCTCGCCGCGCCGGCCGCCCTCGCCGCCGACGCCAAGGTGCCCGCCGACGTCGCCGGCGCCGTCAAGGCCGCCCACGCCGACGGCGGCAGGGCCGCCTTCAGCACCGCCGCGACGGGCACCCCGTACGCCCTGGACGCCTCCTTCTCCAACGTGAAGGTCAACAAGGGCAAGAACATCGTCGTCGGCACCACCGCCGTCGTGAAGGCGCCGGTCTCCTTCACGCTGACGCACGGCGCGGACGTCGACATCCACGCCGCGGACTTCGTCTCCGGCATCGAGCTGTACCGCGGCGCCTCCTTCGACGACGAGGAGTGGTGGTTCGACAGCGACACCGCCGCCTGCACGGACACCTCCACCACGACCGCCTCCTGCACGGCCACCGTGGAGATCGACCCGGCGCTGCTGCTGAACGAGGACGCCGGTTCCTGGAAGGCGGCCGGCTTCGCGGTCGCGTTCAACGGCGAGGACCCGAACAACCCGAACCTGGACAACGTCGGCGTCGCCGTCACCGACAAGGTGGCCGCCTTCAAGCTCCAGCGCCGCTCCACCCTGACGGTCAACGCCTCGCCGGAGCCGGTGGCGAAGGGCAAGACCATCACGATCACGGGCAAGCTCTCCCGCGCCAACTGGGACGACGGCAAGTACCACGGCTACGCCAACCAGCCGGTGAAGCTCCAGTTCCGCAAGAAGAGCTCCAGCACGTACTCGACCCTCAAGGGCGTCTACACGTCCTCCACGGGCACGCTGAAGACCACCTCGAAGGCGACGGTCGACGGTTACTGGCGCTTCTCCTTCGCGGGCAGCACCACCACCCCGGCGGTCAGCGCCACGGGTGACTACGTCGACGTGCGCTGACCCAGCGCGTGTGAACCGAGTGACGGCCGCGTCCGGGCGGGGACCCCGGAGGCGGCCGTTTCTCTCGGGCTCGCAAGGGCTTCGTAATACACGCTCAAAATCCGCGGAGACCGTACAACCAGCCACATCCGCCACGGATCTGATCCTGCGAGTCAACAGACTCCACGATCACTTTTCTCCACCTGGGGAACACATGCGTATACGCGCCACCGTGGCCGCCGTTTCCGGCGCCGTGGCCCTCTCCGCCCTCGCCGCGCCGGCCGCCCTCGCCGCCGACGCCAAGGTGCCCGCCGATGTCGTCGCCGCCGCGAAGGCCGCCCACACCGGCTCCGGCAAGACCGCCTTCAGCACCGCCGCGACGGGCACCCCGTACGCCCTGGACGCCTCCTTCTCCAACGTGAAGGTCAACAAGGGCAAGAACATCGTCGTCGGCACCACCGCCGTCGTGAAGGCGCCGGTCTCCTTCACGCTGACGCACGGCGCGGACGTCGACATCCACGCCGCGGACTTCTTCTCCGCCGTCGAGCTCTACCGCGGTGCGGACTTCGCGAACGAGGACGAGTGGATCGACAGCACCAACGCGACCTGCACGGACACCTCCACCACCGTCGCCAGCTGCACCGCGACGATCCAGCTCGACCCGACGCAGCTGCTGAACTCGGATGCCGGCAGCTGGAAGGCCGGCGCGTTCGCGGTCGCCTTCAACGGTGAGGACCCGAGCAACCCGAACCTGGACAACGTCGGTGTGGCCACGCAGGACAACGTCACGGCCACCAAGCTCCAGCGCCGCTCCACCCTCACGGTCAACGCCTCGCCGGAGCCGGTGAGGAAGGGCGCGACCGTCACGATCACCGGCAAGCTCTCCCGGGCCAACTGGGAGGACGGCAAGTACCACGGCTACGCCAACCAGCCGGTGAAGCTCCAGTTCCGCAAGAAGGGCACCACGACCTACACCACCCTCAAGGGCATCTACTCGTCCTCGACGGGCACGCTGAAGACCACCTCGAAGGCGACGGTCGACGGCTACTGGCGCTTCTCCTTCGCGGGCACCTCGACCACCCCGGCGGTCAGCGCCACGGGTGACTACGTCGACGTGCAGTAGGCGCCTGCGGCGGTCCTAGGCCGGAAAGCGGCGGTCCACCCACCTCCACAGCAGTTCCAGGGTGGCCGCCGCCACCGCCGAGATGCCCACCGCCGTCCACGGCATCGTCACGCCGACCAGCTTCAGGGCGAAGAAGTGCTGGAGCCAGGGGACGGCGAGGACCAGGACGAAGGCCGCGCCCATCGAGGCGACCAGGGTGACGCGCCACCAGGTGTAGGGGCGGGCGATGATGGCCAGGACCCACATCGAGACGAGGAAGAGGGTCAGCGTGGCCGCGCTGGTCTCCGCGTCCAACTGGCCGCTGCCGCTGTAGTGGTGACGGGCGATCAGATACGTCGTGAAGGTGGCGATCGCCGCCACCACGCCGCCCGGCACCGAGTAGCGCATCACCCGCCGTACGAAGTGGGGCTGCGCACGCTCCGTGTTGGGGGCCAGGGCGAGGAAGAAGGCCGGGACGCCGATCGTCAGGGTGGACAGCAGGGTCAGGTGGCGGGGGAGGAAGGGGTACTCCACGCCCCAGCAGACCACCAGCAGGGCCAGCAGCACCGAGTAGACCGTCTTGACCAGGAAGAGGGTCGCCACCCTCGTGATGTTGCCGATGACCCGTCGGCCCTCCGCCACCACCGACGGCAGGGTGGCGAAACTGTTGTTCAGCAGCACGATCTGGGCGACCGCCCGCGTCGCCTCCGAACCCGAGCCCATCGAGACGCCGATGTCCGCGTCCTTGAGGGCGAGGACGTCGTTCACGCCGTCGCCGGTCATCGCGACCGTGTGGCCGCGGGACTGCAACGCGCCCACCATCTCCCGCTTCTGCTGCGGAGTGACCCGCCCGAAGACCGTGCCCTCGTCCAGCGCCCTCGCCAGCTCGTCCGGCTCGGCGGGCAGCCGGCGGGCGTCCACCGTGGAGCCGGTCAGCCCCAGCTTCGCCGCCACCGCCCCCACCGACACCGCGTTGTCCCCGGAGATGACCTTGGCGTGCACGTCCTGCTCGGCGAAGTAGCGCAGCGTCTCGGCCGCGTCGGGCCGCAGCCGCTGTTCGAGGACGACCAGCGCGGTCGGGCGGGCGGACCGGGCCGCCGCCGGGGAGTCGAGGTCGCCGGAGGTGCGGGCCAGCAGCAGCACCCGCAGGCCCTGCCGGTTGAGCCGGTCGGTCTCGGCGAGGGCCGGGTCGTCCGGGTCCAGCAGCACGTCCGGCGCCCCCAGCAGCCACGTACTGGACTCGCCGTCGCCCTCGCTGAAGCGGGCCCCGCTGTACTTGCGGGCGGAGGAGAACGGCAGCGACTCGGTGCACCGCCAGTCCTCGACGTCCGGGTAGGCGTCGATGATCGCCTGGAGTGAGGCGTTGGGGCGCGGGTCGGACTCGCCGAGGGCGCCCAGCACCTTGCGCACGTACGCCTCGTCGGCGCCCTGCAGCGGGCGCAGCTCGGTGACGTCCATGCCGCCCTCGGTGAGGGTGCCGGTCTTGTCGAGGCAGACGGTGTCGATGCGGGCGAGGCCCTCGATGGCGGGGAGTTCCTGGACCAGGCACTGTTTCCGGCCGAGCCGGATCACGCCGATCGCGAAGGCCACGGAGGTCAGCAGCACCAGGCCCTCGGGGACCATCGGCACGATGCCGCCCACCGTGCGCGCGACCGAGTCCTTGAACCCGTGCTGCTTGACGACCAGTTGGCTGATCACCAGGCCGATCGCGGTCGGGACCATCATCCAGGTGACGTACTTCAGGATCGTGGAGATGCCGGTGCGCAGTTCGGAGTGGACGAGGGTGAAGCGGGAGGCCTCCTCGGCGAGTTGGGCGGCGTACGCCTCGCGGCCCACCTTCGTCGCCCGGAACGCGCCGCCGCCCGCGACGACGAAGCTGCCCGACATGATCTCGTCCCCGGGCCGCTTGACGACGGGGTCGGCCTCGCCGGTCAGCAGTGACTCGTCGATTTCCAGCCCGTCGGCCTCGACGCAGACCCCGTCCACGACGGCTTTGTCACCCGGCCCGATCTCGATCACGTCGTCCAGCACGATCTGCGAGGTGGCGACCTCGGCGGCCACCCCGTCCCGCCGTACCGTCGGCCGCGCCTCCCCGATCACCGCGAGCGAGTCCAGCGTCCGCTTCGCCCGCCACTCCTGGATGATCCCGATGCCGGTGTTGGCGAGGATGACGTACCCGAACAGGCTGTCCTGGAACGGCGCGACGAACAGCATGATCAGCCAGAGCACACCGATGATCGCGTTGAACCGGGTGAAGACGTTCGCCCGGACGATCTCGCCCATCGACCGGCTGCTGCGCACCGGCACGTCGTTGACCTGCCCGCGCGCCACCCGCTCGGCGACCTCGGCCGCGGTCAGGCCGTGGGCCGGGGCCGCGGGGTACGGGGCATGCGCAGGGTCGAGCTCGGCGTCCGCGTCGAGGTGCGTCATGCCTTCGACGGTACGTGCGCATTTGCGGCTTCACCCGCCGAGTGGGCGGAAGATCCGACCTGGGGAGGAGCCGGTTCCTGCGGTGGTTGTACGTGCTACTCGGCCGACCCCGACTTCTCGGCGGACGCACGCTTGATCGCCGCGTCCCGCTTGCGCACGAACCAGACGCCGTACAGGCCGAGCACCCCGCCGGTCAGACAGGTCCACAGCCACCAGGTGTGGCCGTGGTCGGCGTACCAGCCGTAGAACGGCAGCTGGACGAGGAAGAGGACGAACCAGATGATCGTGCCGCCCGTGATGGTGGCGACCACGGGGCCCTCCAGGGGCTCCGGCGCTTCGTGCTTGAGGGGTCCCGAGAAGAATCCGGCCATGGAGGACAGCTTACGAGGCGATCACATCTACGCGCGGAGATGGCCTTCACGGGATTCATATGTTCATACTGAAACTGTTTGCGTCTGTCCACTTCTGCTCGTAGGAATCTCCAATGCCCACCTCGGCTCCCGCCAAGGCCGCCGCCCCGCAGCAGCCGGGAAAGGCCCCCGCGTCCGGCGCGCTCGACCGCTACTTCAAGATCTCCGAGCGGGGCAGCACCCTCGCCCGTGAGGTCCGTGGCGGTTTCGCCACCTTCTTCGCGATGGCCTACATCATCGTGCTCAACCCGATCATCCTGGGCAGCGCGAAGGACATGTACGGGCATCACCTGGACAACGGCCAGCTGGTGACCGCCACCGCGGTGACCGCGGCCTTCACCACCCTCCTCATGGGCGTCGTCGGCAACGTCCCGATCGCGCTCGCCGCCGGCCTCGGCGTGAACTCGGTCGTCGCGCTCCAGCTGGCCCCCCGGATGTCCTGGCCGGACGCCATGGGCATGGTCGTGCTGGCCGGCCTCGTGGTGATGCTGCTGGTGGCCACCGGCCTGCGGGAGCGCGTCATGAACGCCGTGCCCTTCGGGCTGCGCAAGGCGATCTCCATCGGCATCGGCCTGTTCATCATGCTGATCGGGCTCGTCGACTCCGGTTTCGTCTCCCGCATCCCGGACGCAGCCCAGACCACCGTCCCGCTCCAGCTCGGCGCCGACGGTCACCTCAACGGCTGGCCGGTGCTGGTCTTCGTGCTGGGCGCGCTGCTCACGCTCGCCCTGATCGTCCGCAAGGTCTCCGGCGCCATCCTGATCTCCATCGTGTCGATGACCGTCCTCGCGGTGATCGTCAACGCCGTGGCCAAGGTGCCGAGCTGGGGTCTGACGACGCCGAAGTGGCCGGGCAACCCGGTCGCCACCCCGGACTTCGGCCTGATCGGCAAGGTCAGCCTGTTCGGCGGTTTCTCCAAGGTCGGCGTGCTGACCGGCGTCCTGTTCGTCTTCACGGTCCTGCTGTCCTGCTTCTTCGACGCCATGGGCACGATCATGGGCGTCAGCGACGAGGCGAAGCTGACCAACGCCAAGGGCGAGATGCCCGGCATCAACAAGGTCCTGTTCGTCGACGGCCTCGCGGTCGCGGCGGGCGGCGCCAGCTCCTCCTCGGCGACCACGGCCTTCGTGGAGTCCACGGCGGGCGTCGGCGAGGGGGCCCGTACGGGCTTCGCGAACGTCGTCACCGGCGGACTGTTCGCCATCGCCCTGTTCCTGACCCCCGTGGCCACCATGGTCCCCTCGCAGGCGGCCACCCCCGCCCTGCTGGCGGTCGGCTTCCTCATCCTGGCCGGCTCCGTCAAGGAGATCGACTGGGCGGACCACACCATCGCCATCCCGGCCTTCGTCACGATGGTGATGATGCCGTTCACCTACTCCATCACCAACGGCATCGGCATGGGCTTCATCACCTTCGCCCTGCTGCGCCTGGCGGCCGGCCGCGGCCGGGAGGTGCCGGTGCCGATGTACGTCGTGGCGGCGGTGTTCGGCTTCTACTACCTGATGCCGGCCCTCGGCCTCACCTGAGCCGCGCTCAGGTGACCCCGTAGAACCTCTCCGTCTCCTCCACGGCGGTCTGGAACCGCTGGTCGAAGTCATCGCGAATGAGCGTCCGGACGACGTAGTCCTGGACGCTCATTCCCCTTTTCGCCGCGTGGTGCCGGAGCCGTTCGAGCAGCTCCCCGTCTATCCGCAGGCTGAGCACGCTGGTCCCCATGGGTACGAGGGTCCCGGCAGCCTTCCCCGCGGTGCGTGACGTTCCGCGTCCGGATCACCCATATGAGTGACGTTCCGATTCAGTGGCCGACATCACGGGCATGCTGACGCCGACAGGGTTCCTTAGCGAGGGTAATGAGTTACTCTAAAGACATGTCGGACCTCACCCATGGCGACGACGCTGCCGCCGTGAACTCCCTTCGGTCAGCCGTCATGCGGCTGTCCCGCCGCCTCAAGCACCAGCGGGTGGACGAGTCGCTGAGCCCCACCGAGATGTCGGTGCTGGGCACCCTGTCGAACTGCGGCAGTGCCACGCCGGGCGAGCTCGCCCGCAAGGAACACGTCCAGCCGCCGTCGATGACCCGCATCGTCGCGCTGCTGGAGGCCAAGGGGCTGGTCCGGCTGGAGCCGCACCCCGAGGACCGGCGCCAGAAGGTCGTCACCAAGACCGAACAGGCCGAGGCCATGCTCGCGGAGAGCCGCGCCAAGCGGAACGCGTTCCTGGCCAACCTGGTCGAGGGCCTGGACGAGGACGAGTGGGCCACACTGCGCGCCGCCGCCCCCGTGCTGGAGAAGCTCGCACATCTGTAAGCAGTGGTTCTACGCAAGGAGGCGAACCCTTTTGAGTTCGGGACCCGGAGCAGATTCCGCCCCCGCACCGACCCCTACTACCCCCGCCCCCGGCAAGCCTTCCAAGTCCTCGATGTTCAGCTCCCTCAAGGTGCGCAACTACCGCCTGTTCTTCCTGGGCCAGGTCGTCTCGAACATCGGCACCTGGATGCAGCGCATCGCCCAGGACTGGCTCGTGCTCAGCCTCACCGGCTCCGCGACCGCCGTCGGTGTCACCACCGCCCTGCAGTTCCTGCCGATGCTGCTCTTCGGCCTCTACGGCGGCGTCCTGGTCGACCGCCTGCCCAAGCGCCGCACGCTGCTGTTCACCCAGTCCTCGATGGCCGTCACCGGCGTCGCGCTCGCCGCGCTGACGCTCACCGGCCACGTCCAGGTCTGGCACGTCTACCTCGCCGCCTTCGCCGTGGGCCTGGCCACCGTCGTCGACAACCCCGCCCGCCAGTCCTTCGTCACCGAGATGGTCGGCCCGGACCAGCTGCAGAACGCGGTCAGCCTGAACTCCGCGAACTTCCAGTCCGCCCGCCTGGTCGGCCCCGCCGTCGCGGGCCTGATGATCACCGGCGTGGGCACCGGCTGGGCGTTCCTCTTCAACGGCCTGTCCTTCGTCGCGCCCATCGTGGGCCTGCTGCTGATGCGGGCGCGTGAGCTGTACGTGGTCCAGCGGGCGCCGCGCGGCAAGGGCCAGCTGCGCGAGGGCCTGCACTACGTCGCCGGCCGCCCCGACCTGATCTGGACGATCGTCCTGATCGGCTTCGTCGGCACCTTCGGCTTCAACTTCCCCGTCTACCTCTCCGCCTTCGCCGACGACGTCTTCCACGCCGGCGCCGGCTCCTACAGCGCCTTCAACACGCTGATGGCCGTCGGCTCCCTGGTCGGCGCCCTGCTCGCGGCCCGGCGCGGCACCGCGAGGATGCGGGTGATGATCGGCGCGGCGGTGGCCTTCGGCGCGCTGGAGCTGGTCGCGGCCGCGGCGCCCTCGCTGTGGCTGTTCTGCCTGCTGATGGTCCCCATCGGCATGTTCGGCATGACGATCAACGTCACCGCCAACACCACGGTCCAGATGGGCACCGACCCCGCCATGCGGGGCCGCGTGATGGCCCTCTACATGATGGTCTTCATGGGCGGTTCGCCCGTCGGCGCGCCCATCGCCGGCTGGATCACCGACGCGTACGGCGTCCGGGCGGGCCTCGCCGTCGGCGGCGCGATCGCCGCGGTCGCGGCCGCCGTCATCGGCCTGGTGCTGGCCCGCGTCGGCGGACTGCGCCTGTCGGTCGGCTGGCACAACGGCCACCCGCACGTGCGCTTCGTGCCGCGCGAGCGGCGGGAGGAACTGGCGACGGCGGTGTGACCCGTTCTTTGGCAGGCTGGCGCCCATGAGACTCTTCGCCGCCGTGCTGCCTCCCGAGGAGGCCGCCGAGGAACTCGCCGCCGCGGTGGCCGGGTTGAAGGACCTGCCCGGTGCGGACGGGCTGCGCTGGACCGGGCGGGAGGGGTGGCACCTCACGCTCGCCTTCTACGGCGAGGTGGCGGAGGACGTCGTACCCGATCTGTCGGCCCGGCTGGAGCGCGCGGCCGGGCGCAGCGAGCCGCCGACGCTCGCGTTGCGCGGCGGCGGCCAGTTCGGGCACGGGCGCGCGCTGTGGGTGGGCGCGCAGGGGGACGTGGCGGCCCTGCGGCTGCTGGCCGGGCGGGCGGAGGCGGCGGCCCGGAAGGCGGGCGTGCCGATGGGGGAGCACCGGCGGTACAAGCCGCATCTGACGGTGGCGCGCAGCCGGAACGCGGTGGACCACCGGCCCTACGTGCAGGCCCTCGGCGACTTCACCGGCCGCACCTGGACCGTGTCGGACCTGGTCCTGGTGCGCAGCCGGCTGCCGAGGTCGGGGGTGCCGGGGGAGCAGCCGCGTTACGAGACGGTCGCCCGCTGGGCGCTCGGCGGGGCCGGTTAGGCTCGGACACGTGGACCCGAAGACCCGGAACCGGATCATGGCCGGTGCGCTCGTGCTGTTGTTCATCGTGGTGGCGTTGGCGGCGGCGCTCGGCAAGTAGCGTGGCCGGGCGCCGCCGTCCGCGTGCCGCCGGTCCTACCAGGCGAACGCCTCCGGGGACGGCCCCGGACCCGGGAAGATCTCGTCCAGGCCGGTCAGGACCTCCTCGCTCAGCTCCAGCTCCACGGCCCGCAGCGCCGACTGGAGCTGCTCCGCCGTGCGCGGTCCGACGATCGGGCCCGTGACGCCCGGACGGGTGAGCAGCCAGGCCAGGGCCGCCTCGCCGGGCTCCAGGCCGTGCTTGGCGAGCAGGTCCTCGTACGACTGGATCTGCGCCCGCGTGGCCGGGTCGGCGAGCGTGTCGGCGGCCCGTCCGGAGGCGCGGCGACCGCCCTCGACCTCCTTGCGGATGACCCCGCCCAGCAGACCGCCGTGCAGCGGCGACCAGGGGATCACGCCGAGGCCGTACTCCTGCGCGGCCGGAATGACCTCCATCTCGGCCCGGCGCTCGGCGAGGTTGTAGAGGCACTGCTCGCTGACGAGCCCGATGGTCCCCGAGCGCTTCGCGGCGATCTCGTTGGCCTGGGCGATCTTGTAACCGGGGAAGTTGGAGGAGCCGACGTAGAGGATCTTGCCCTGGGTGATCAGGGTGTCGATCGCCTGCCAGATCTCCTCGAACGGGGTGGCGCGGTCGATGTGGTGGAACTGGTAGACGTCGATGTAGTCGGTCTGCAGCCGCTTGAGGCTGGCGTCCACGGCACGCCGGATGTTGACGGCCGACAGCTTGTCGTGGTTGGGCCAGGCGTCGCCGTCGCCGGCCATGTTGCCGTACACCTTGGTGGCGAGGACCACCTTGTCGCGGTGGGCCGCGCTCTTGGCGAACCAGTTGCCGATGATCTCTTCGGTACGGCCCTTGTTCTCACCCCAGCCGTACACGTTCGCCGTGTCGAAGAAGTTGATGCCCGCGTCCAGCGCCGCGTCCATGATCGCGTGGCTGTCCGCCTCGTCGGTCTGCGGACCGAAGTTCATGGTGCCGAGGACCAGTCGGCTGACCTTGAGTCCCGTGCGTCCGAGCTGCGTGTACTTCATGACCACCTAGCCAACGTCGTGGAGTGCACTCTAGGCAAGTGAGGCGAGGAAAGCGGTCCAGGTGGCGGGGGAGAGGGTGAGGGTGGGGGCGTGGTCTTCGGGGGTTTTGGAGTCGCGGATGTGGATGACGGTGGTGACGGCTATCTCCAGGCACTCGCCCTGGTCGCCGCTGTAACTGCTCTTGAACCAGTGGAGGTCCGCGCTCATAGCCCCTCTGCCACCTCGTCGATCACCTTCGCGGACTCGTCAGGGTTGAGAGCCTGCGCCCGCAGAATGCCATACCGGGCGAACAGCTCGGCAAGATCGGGCTGTTCGCTCACGAAGTAGCCGCCGCTCGGGCCTTCGACGTAGGCGAACTGCCGGTGCTCTGCCGTCTCCAGGAGGATCATGGCGCCGTTCAGACCGGCATGGGCCTGCCGGTCGTGCGGCATGACCTGGATCTCGACGTGGCGCAGCCGGCCGATCGTGAGGATGTGCCGCAACTGTTCCCGGAGGGTCTCCGGGCCGCCCAGCGGACGGGTGAGGCTGCTCTCCTCCAGTACGTAACTGACGAGCGGCCGGGGCTTGCGCTCGAAGAGCTGCTGGCGTTCCAGGCGTGCCGCCACGCGCCTGTCGATCTCGTCGTCGTCCAGGGCCGGGACGTGGCAGTTGTAGACCGCCCGCGCATACGCCTCGGTCTGCAGCGAGCCCGGGATGACGTGGTTCTGGTACACGTGCACCGCGGCGGCCTTGCGCTCCTCCGCCAGATAGTCCTCCGTCCACGGCGGCAACCCGCCCCTGAACTCCTTCTCCGCCAGCACCAGCAGTGCACCCTGTGCACCCACCACCCGGTCGGCCACCTCGACGAACGTCCCCCGGGGGAACCGCTCGCCGCGCTCCACCATCGCCACCTGGGACTTGGAGTAGCCGACGTGTCTGCCCAGCGCCTCCTGCGTCATTCCGGCCCGCTCCCGGTAGAACCGGAGCATCGCCCCGAACGTCTCCGAACCCCGTTCACCGGAGCGCACAACCGCCTCCCCAAGTGCACAGCCCCGCACCAGGCTTACGAACCCCTGGTCACAGTATGTGAGCAGGCGTCAGCCTTTGCGTCATGAACGACAGAATCTCCGCCCCCTGGATCCCGACCTGGATCCCCGCCTCCGGCCACGCCCTGCGGCACGCCGGCATCCACTTCGACGCGGTCCGCATCAAGGGCACGTGGGGTGAACGCGTCGCCTCCGAGCTGCTGTTGCGCACGGACTTCGACGCCGGCCCGGTCGTCCGCGAGCTGACGGGCGACCGGAACATGTACTTCCTGCTCCCCCCGCAGACCGCGACCACGCACCGCTGGCCGCCGGGCGTACGGGCGTTGACGCGGCGTGACGGCTGCCAGGCGTACGTGGGGGTGCCGGCGCTGTCCGGGATGACGTGGCCGCTGGACTGGAGGTCGGCGCCGACCAGGGAAACGGCGTTCGTGGCGGGCGAGTTGCTGAGCGAGCTGACGGCCCTGGTCAGCCCTGAGGGGCGGGGCGCAGGACGGCGAACACGGCCCTGAGCCGGTTCGTGCCGTCCGGTGCCTGCCAGGCGCCGGTGACGTGGCCGAGGGCGTGCTCGGGGCGGGTGTCGGGGGCGGTGGGGTCCAGGACGCGGTGGACGTGCAGGGCCGTGCCGTCGGGGACGGACAGCGTGGTGCCGGTCGCGTCGTCGGTGACGGGGACCGGCCAGTCGCCGGCGGCGATGCCCGGGCCGGCGTAGGAGCGGGCCACCTCGTGGTCGGGGGTGTCGCTGACGCTCTGCGCCTGGGCCTGGGCGCGGCCCTCGACCAGGGCCAGCAGCTCGGCGTACAGCACCGGGTCGTGGCAGCCGTCGTAGGCCCAGCGGGCGCCCAGCACGCCGTGTTCCATCGTGCCGACGAGGGCGTCCTCGGCGCCGGGGAGGGGAGCGCCGCGGTAGGTCAGGGGCACGTGGTAGGCGACGGGTTCGGGGCCGGAGGAGTCGACGGCCACCAGGAACTCGATGCCGACCTCGCCCTCCGGGTCGTCCAGCCGGAATCCGCCGGCGCGGGTCAGCTCCGGTGCGCCGGAGCCGACGTACCACGGGCGGGTGGGCAGCCAGGCGGTGAGGAGTTCCAGCTTGGTGGGCTTGACGGTGGTGCGGTGGATGATCGACATGCCGCGGATTGTGCCAGTCAGTCGCGGGGGAACTCATCGGTCTTGAGGGTGAGACCCAAGGGGGTGGCGGTCATGTCGACGTCCGCTCCGAAGGTGACGGACAGCCCGGTGAGGTACTCGCCGTCCTTTGAGCGTACGTGGACTTCTTGGGGCCGTAGTCGTTGTGTGCCGTGCCTTTGGAGATGACTTCTCCGATGAACTCGACGTCCTGGTAGTACCAGCCGCCTTGAGGGGTCTGTACGGCCTTGTCCCGCAGCTTGGCCACATCCGGAGCCAGCCCGTTGAGCACGCCGGGGAAGTCGATGCGCGCGTCCGAGGCGATCTTGGCGTCCATGCCAAACCATCCCTCGGGGACGGGCATGCGCTCAAGACGCTCGAACAGGGCGTCGAGCGTGAGCTCCTCGCTCTCGTGGGCCGCCCCTGGGACGAGGGCATCCGCGCAGTGCAACGATACGCACGGTCAGCAGGTCACGTCGGTCAGAGCGCGTACGGCTCCCCGACCCCCCACGCCTGATGCATCGCGTCCGCGAAGGCCGCCGCGATCTTGTGCTCGCCGCTCGCGTTCGGGTGCGTGCCGTCGTAGGTGTCGAGGTTGATGTCGTAGGAGGGGGGAGGGGAGGCGAGCAGCAGGGGGGAGCGGGGCTCGTCCAGGTCGGCCAGGGTCTTCGCCAGGAGTTCGTTGAAGCGGGTCACCTGCACGGCGAAGGACGCGTCGGTGGCGGCGCGGACGTTCGGTATCACCGGCAGGACGGTCACCCGGACGCGCGGATTGGCCGCGCGGGCCCCGGTGAGGAAGCGGCGGACGTTCTCGGCGGTCTGCTCCGCGTTCGTGTAGAAGCCGAGGTCGATCAGGCCGAGCGACACCAGCAGCACGTCGGCCCGGTGCGCGCGCACCGCCTCGCCGATCAGCGGGGCCATGTGCAGCCAGCCCTCGCCCCAGCCGGCCAGGTGGGCGCGGGGGAAGTCCGGATCGGCGTAGTCGTACGACGTCGGCGCGTCCGTCGCCTTGTCGTACAGCGTCTCGCGCGGGCCGACGAGCGCGAACGGGCCGCCGTAGGTGTCCCGCAGGTGCTGCCACATGCGGTAACGCCAGGTGTGTTCCCCCGCGCTTCCGATCGTCATCGAGTCACCGACCGGCATGAACCTGAGCATCCGCTCATGATGGACGATGCGCGGGGGATCAAAGGGACGGGCGGGGTGTGAGGCCCGCCACGCGGCCCGTGACGGGGCGTCGGGATGGCAGGCTTGGGGCATGCGCCGACCCTTCGCCCTCCTCGCCGGGGCCCTGCTCGTGGGCGCCCTCGCCCTGCCCGCCTCCGCCGCCGACGGAGCCGGCGACCAGAGCTTCACGATCAAGGACTCGCGCATCACCGAGTCCAGCGGCCTGGCCGCCTCCCGGCTGCACCCCGGGATCTACTGGACCCACAACGACAGCGACGACGGCCCGTACATCTACGCCGTCGACAGCGCCACCGGCAAGACGGTCGCCCGCGTCACCTACAGCGGTGTCGGCACACCGCGGGACGTCGAGGCGATCAGCATCGGCCCGGACAACCAGATCTACCTGGGCGACATCGGCGACAACCTCGGCGGCAAGTGGCCGTACGTGTGGATCTACCGGCTGCCGGAGCCCGGGAAGCTCGTCGACCAGACCGTCCGGGCCACGCAGTACGTGGTGAAGTACTCGGACGGGGCGCGCAACGCCGAGTCGCTGGTGGTGGACCCGAAGAGCGGACGGCCGTACATCATCGACAAGAACGAGGACGGCGGGCACCTGTACCAGGGCCCGGCGAAGCTGTCCTCGTCCGGGACGAACGTCTTCCGCCCCGTCGCCACCGTCGACCTGTGGGCCACGGACGCCGCGATCTCCCCCAACGGCAAGCAGCTCGCCGTGCGCGGCTATCTCGGCGGGATCTACTACGACTGGAACGGCGGCGCGATCAAGCGGAAGGGCCGCCTGGACGTGCCGTTGCAGGGCCAGGGCGAGTCCGTCAGCTACTCGGCCGACGGCACGAAACTCCTGTACGGCAGCGAGGGCACCGACAGCCCGGTCCAGGCGGAGGACGCGCCCGGGGGCAGCACCGACGGCTCCAAGTCGAGCTCACCCGGCGGAAGTTCGGCCCCCTCGAACGACGACGGCACGAGCGGCAACCTCAAGGTGGGCGCGGTGGCGGTGGCGGTGGCGGCGGCCTTGCTGTTCGGCTTGCGGCGGCTGTCCCGCCGTACCCCTTCGTAACGCCCCGTAACGTGGCTCCCATGCCCCACGTCTACCTCTCGGCGCTCCGCAGGACGGCCCCGCTCGGCGCGCTCGCCGGCGCTCTCGTCGGCCTGGTCTTCGCCGCCTCGATGACGGCGGAGGGCGACGCGCTGTCCGCCGCCGCCGTCACGTTCCTGGAGGTGGGCGCGGTGTTCACGGTGGTGTTCACGGCCGTCGTCGCGGCCGGGAGCACGGGGATGGCGGTGCGGACGGCACGGTGGGAGGGGGCCCGGCCGGAGCGCGGCATCCTCGCCACCGAGCACACCGCCGAGAGGCATCTGCGCGGTATCGCGGAGCGACACCCCAACCACGTCCTGGGCTCGCTCCTCGGCCGGCTGGGCCCCGAGGCCGAGCTGAAGCGGCGGGACGTCGGGAGGGATGGCAGTGCGACCGCCGACGTGGTCTGCCGGAGCACCTCGGGGCTCCGCGTCACGGCCGCGATCCGGGTCGCCGCCTCCGGGGACGGATTCACTGTCGTCGGGCGGACGGCTCCCGCCCAGACCTGGCGCAAGCTGGACGGCGGCGCCTCATGGGAGGTTCTTCGGCACGTGATGCGGGCGGCGGCGGAGGAGAGGGTGTGAGGGGCCTGCCGCACGCGTATTGACGGGAGCATGACTGAATCTGTTTCCTGGGAGACGCGCGGGGCATGGGAGCGCTCCCATTGTTCCGGGCCCGCGCCTCCCGAGAGGAAAGCAGCGACATGTTCCGCAGCCTGAGAAGAGCGCTGTGCGCGGTCGCCGCGGCGCTGCTGCTGCCGCTGGCCGCCGTGCACGCGGCCGACGCGGCGCCCGCAGCCGACAGCGCCGCCGGCGCCGGGTACTGGCACACCAGCGGGCGGCAGATCCTCGACGCGGCCGGGCAGCCGGTGCGCATCGCCGGCATCAACTGGTTCGGCTTCGAGACCGCCAACTACGTCGTGCACGGCCTGTGGTCCCGCGACTACAAGTCCATGATCGACCAGATGAAGTCGCTGGGCTACAACACCATCCGGCTCCCCTACAGCGACGACATCTTCAAGTCGTCCACCGTCCCCAACAGCATCGACTTCAGCAGCGGGAAGAACGCCGACCTGCAAGGGCTCACCTCCCTGCAAGTCATGGACAAGATCGTCGCGTACGCCGGCCAGGACGGCCTCAAGGTCATCCTCGACCGGCACCGGCCGGACTCCGGCGGGCAGTCGGCGCTCTGGTACACCTCGGCCGTTCCCGAGTCGACCTGGATCGCCGACCTCAAGTCCATCGCGGCGCGTTACAAGGGCCAGGACACCGTCATCGGCATCGACCTGCACAACGAGCCGCACGATCCCGCCTGCTGGGGCTGCGGGGACACCGCGACCGACTGGCGGCTGGCCGCGCAACGGGCCGGGAACGCCGTGCTGTCCGTCAACCCCGACCTGCTGATCTTCGTCGAGGGCGTGCAGACGTACAACGGCGTGTCGGGGTGGTGGGGCGGCAACCTGATGGGCGCCGCCCAGTACCCGGTGCAACTGGACGTGGCCAACCGGGTCGTGTACTCCGCCCACGACTACGCCACCAGCGTCGCCCAGCAGAGCTGGTTCAGCGACCCGTCCTTCCCCGACAACATGCCGGGCGTCTGGGACAAGTACTGGGGTTACCTCTTCAAGCAGAACATCGCGCCGGTGTGGGTGGGCGAGTTCGGCACCACGCTGGCGTCGACGACCGACCAGAAGTGGCTGGCGGCGCTGGTGAGTTACCTGCGGCCGACGTCGACGTACGGCGCCGACTCCTTCCACTGGACGTTCTGGTCCTGGAACCCCAACTCCGGTGACACGGGCGGAATCCTGAAGGACGACTGGCAGACGGTCGACACGGTGAAGGACGGCTACCTGGCGAGCGTCAAGGCGCCGCTGTTCCCGAGCACGGGCGGGGGAGGCGGCGGTGGCGGCGGCGGTGGCGGGAGCACCGCTTCCTGCTCGGCCGCCTACACCGTCAGCAGTGACTGGGGCAGCGGGTTCAACGCCGAGGTGAAGGTGACCAACACCGGTACCACGGCGATCAGTTCGTGGAAGGTGACCTGGACCTGGAGCGGTGCACAGAAGGTCACGTCCATGTGGAACGCGTCGTACACCCAGAGCGGGTCGACCGTGACGGCGGCGAACGCCTCCCACAACGGCTCGATAGCGGCGGGCGCTTCCACGACCTTCGGCTTCGGCGGCGCCCCGGGCGGCGGCGCGGCGCCGACCGCGACCTGCACGGCGACCTGAGGGAGGGGCGCCCCGCGATGCTTCGCGGGGCGCCCCTCGCCGTCGTACCGGAGCCGCTACAGCTTCTCGATCACGTAGTCGATGCACTTCGTCAGGGCCTCGATGTCCGCCGGGTCGATCGCCGGGAACATCGCGACGCGCAACTGGTTGCGGCCGAGCTTGCGGTAGGGCTCGGTGTCGACGATGCCGTTGGCGCGCAGGACCTTGGCGACGGCGGCGGCGTCGATCTCGTCGGCGAAGTCGATCGTGCCGATGACCTGGGAGCGCTTGGCCGGGTCGGTGACGAAGGGGGTGGCGTACTTGACGTCCTCGGCCCAGCCGTAGAGCGTGCGCGAGGAGGTGGCCGTGCGGCGGACCGACCAGTCCAGACCGCCCTGGCCGTTGAGCCACTCCAGCTGCTCGTTCAGGAGGAACAGCGTGGCGAGGGCCGGGGTGTTGTACGTCTGGTTCTTGCGGGAGTTGTCGATCGCCGTGGGGAGGCTGAAGAACTCCGGCACGTGGCGGCCCGACGCGTGGACGCGCTCGGCGCGCTCGATCGCGGCCGGGGAGAAGACGCCGATCCACAGGCCGCCGTCGGAGGCGAAGGACTTCTGCGGGGCGAAGTAGTAGACGTCCGTCTCGGAGACGTCGACGGGCAGGCCGCCGGCGCCGGAGGTGGCGTCGACCAGGACCAGCGCGCCCTCGTCGGCCCCGGCCACGCGCTTGATCGGCATGGCGACACCGGTCGAGGTCTCGTTGTGGGTGAAGGCGTAGACGTCGACGCCCGCCTCCGCCCGCGGCTCGGGGTGCGTGCCCGGGTCGGTGGAGATGACGGTGGGCTCGGCCAGCCAGGGGGCGAGCTTGGCCGCCTTGGCGAACTTCGAGGAGAACTCGCCGAAGCTGAGGTGCTGCGACTTGTTCTCGATCAGCCCGTGGGTCGCGATGTCCCAGAAGGCCGTCGAGCCGCCGTTGCCGAGGATCACCTCGTAGCCCTCGGGCAGCCGGAACAGCTCGGAGATGCCCTCGCGGACCTTGCCGACCAGGTTCTTCACCGGAGCCTGGCGGTGTGAGGTGCCGAGCAGGGAGGTACCGGTCGCGGCCAGCGCGTCCAGCGCTTCCGTCCGCACCTTGGAGGGGCCCGCGCCGAATCGACCGTCGGCGGGCTTGATGTCAGCGGGAATCTGGATCTCAGCCACGGACGGGAGCGTAGTCGTTTCGGGAAACCTGGGCGAAACGTGGTCCGTCCGGTGAGACGAAGCAGGCTGGTCCCGCCCCTCGTGGAGCTGTGGATTCCGCGTCACACTCGGCAGATCCGGACAAGGGGGCGAGTGCGGTGGGCAGTCTGGGCGGCGGCCGGTACGAGTTGCTCAGGCTGCTCGGTGACGGCGGGATGGGGCAGGTCTGGCAGGCCCGGGACCACGTGATGCGCCGCGAGGTCGCCGTCAAGGTGATGCGCGCCCACCACCTCGACGACCGCACCATGCTGCGCAGGTTCGAACGGGAGCTGGACCTCACCGCCCGGCTGCAGCACGGGAACGTGATCCGTGCCTACGACCGCGGATGGGACGACTGGAACGGCCGGCGCGCGATGTACCTGGTCATGGAGCTGCTGGACGGCATGTCGCTCGACGCTCGCATCGGGCGGGCTCCCCAGGGCGGGCTGGCCCTGCGTGACGTGATCGCCTGGGGCGGACACATAGTCCGGGGACTGGAGGCGGCGCACGAGGCCGGCCTCATCCACCGTGACCTCAAGCCCTCCAACGTCCAGATCACCCGCCGGGACGAGGCGGTGCTCCTCGACTTCGGCATCGCCTGCCTCCAGGAGGACCAGGAAGGGCTCACCCGGATCACCGGCGACGGCGTCGTGGTGGGCACCCCGCCCTACATGTCCCCGGAACAGTGCCGGGGCTCCGCCGTCACGGTCGGTTCCGACCTGTACTCGTTCGGATGCGTGCTCTACGCGATGTTGACGGGCAGGCCGCCGTTCCTGGGACCCGACGTGATGCGCCGGCACCAGAGCGAGACCCCGCTGGCACCCCAGGCACGCCGGGCCGACGTACCGGACGAGCTGGACGAACTCGTCATGGACCTCCTGGAGAAGCGGCCCGAGAAGCGCCCCTCCCCGGCGGCGGTGCGCGACCGGCTGAACGAGGTCGACCCGTGTCACGTGCGGCAGGAGTTCAGGTCGGAGCCACCGCCGTCGGAGCCACCGCCGTGGACCGGGGCGGGCGCGGGCTCCGGAGCCCGCGCCCCGGGAGGCGCGAAGACCGCGCCACCGCCGCCCCAGCGGCAGCAGCCCTCCGCGCCGGCCGCCGTCGACCCCGTACGGGCCGACATCTGGGGCCAGGCGACGGGCGCGAGCCTGCTGTCCGGCGTGGGCGTGTTCGGCCTGCTGTGCGGGGTGGACGGGACCGGCGTGGCCGAGTCCGTCGTGTGGGGCGCGGTGGTGGCCGGGGTCCTGCTCCTGGTGGGTGTGGCGACGGCCTACGCCACGGGGAACTCCCTCGACGAGGTGGAGCTCGGCTGTCTGACCTGCCTCTCGGCCCTGGGCTGGCTGGCGCTCCTCGTCGGCTGTGTCTGGCTGACCGCCGCGAGAGGCGACTTTCCCTGGTACTACGACTTCCTCGTCGGACTCGGGCTCAGCGTCGGCGTCACACTGCTGCTGGCAGGCGCCTACGGCGTGGGCGAGAACACCGGCCTGAGCCCGGCCGCGGGCGTACTGACGCTGCTGTGCGCGACCCTGCTGGGCACCCTCGGCTCGATCTCCTTCGCCGTGCACGAGCACCTCGTCTGGTGGGCCACCCTGCTGAGCGGTCTGGGTCTGGCGGCGGCCGCCGTCCTCGTGGTCGCCGCCTTCTACGCGACGACCTGACCCCACCCGTCGCCGCACGCGTGTCCCGAACGGCGACGGACGGGCGACTGCCCGCGAGGCGCTACGCGGTCAGCCGCACCGGCAGTTCGAACAGGTCGTTCTGGGTGACCACCGGCTTGTTGCGGAGTTCGGACGGGGGGACCGCCAGGTCCAGGGTGGGGAAGCGGGTGTAGAGGGCCGGGAGGGCCACGCCGGCCTCCAGGCGGGAGAGGGCGGCGCCGGGGCAGACGTGGGGGCCGTGGCCGAAGGAGATGTGGCGGTTGGCGGAGGTGCGGGTGATGTCGAACTCGCCCGCCGTGGGGCCGTGCGCCCGCTCGTCGCGGCCGATCGCGGCGTACGACACGATCAGCGCGTCGCCCGCCGGCAGGACCTTGTCGCCGACCTGGACGTCCTCCGTGGCGAAGCGGATCAGGACGTGCGAGGTGGGCGTGGAGTGGCGCAGCGTCTCCTCGACGACGGCGGACCAGTCGGCCTCGCCGGACAGGACCAGGGCGCGCTGGTCGGGGTGGAGCGACAGCTGGACCACCGCGTTGACGATGAGCGAGATCGTCGTCTCGTGGCCGGCCGCGACCATCAGCTGGAGCGTGGAGACGATCTCCTCGTCGGTGAGGTGGTCGCCGCTCTCCGAGGCCTGGATCAGCGCGGAGGTGAGGTCGTCGCCGGGCGCGGCCCGCTTGGCGGCGACCGTGTCCGCCATGATGCCCGCGAGCTCGGTGAGGGTGGCGATGACCTCGGCCGGCGGGGTCTGCGTCGAGAAGAACTTCTCGAAGAGCTCCTTCAGCCGGGGCAGCCTCGCCTCGTCGATGCCCATGAGGTCGGCGATGACGTACATGGGCAGCGGGTAGGCGAAGGCGGCCTTCAGGTCCACCACCTCGCCCGTGAGCCCGTCCAGCAGGCTCTCGGTCAGCTCGGTGATGCGGCCCCGCATCCGCTCCACCCGGCGCGGGGTGAGCGCCTGGGCGACCAGGGTGCGCAGCCGGCGGTGGTCGGCGCCGTCGACGGTGAGCATGGAGCGGCCGGGGTTGGCGAGGCCGATCAGGGGCCAGTCCGGCGGGATCTCCCCGCGCTGCCAGGCGCCCCACACGTTGATGTCCTTGACCAGCCGCGGGTCGGTCAGCAGCTGCTTCGCCTCGGCGTGGTGGGTGACGGCCCACACGGGCACCCCGCCGGGCAGTTCCACGGCGGCCAGCGGCCCGGCGGCACGCAGCCTCGCGCTCTCGCCGTCCAGGTCGGTGACGAAGGGGTCCAGGGCTATCCGGGTGTCGTCCGCACGCGTCTCTTCGATGCCGGTCGTCATACGGGGGAGCCTCCAACGGCAGGGGTCGGGGTGAACCGCACTGGCAACTCGGTCAGTCCTCGCAGCCAGGGCGAGGGCCGACGGGTGAGGGACTCGGCCGGGACGGCCAGGTCGATGTCGGGGAGGCGGTCCAGTACGACCTCGATGCCCGTGCGCGCGATGACCTCGGCGATCTCCTGCGCCGGGAACGGGCAGCGGTGCTCGCCGTGCCCGAAGGAGAAGTGCGCGCCGTTGCCGCCGGTCAGCGCGGCGCCGTCGGTGCGGACCCGCGGGTCGGAGTTGGCGCCCTGCAGGCCGAGCAGCAGCAGGTCGCCGGCGCGGATGTGCCGGCCGCCCAGATGTGTGTCGCGGGAGGCCCAGCGGCCGGCCACGTTCTGCGTCGGCGCGTCCTCCCACAGCACCTCGTTCATGGCCTCGGCGACGCTGTTGCGGCCGCCGAAGAGCGAGGCGGCGAAACGGTCGTCGGTGAGCATCAGCCGCAGCGAGTTGCCGATCCAGTCGGCGGTGGGCTGGTGGCCGGCGGCCATCATGACCATCAGGTCCTGCGCGACCTCCTCGTCACCGAAGCCGCTGCGGTTCGCGAGCATCCTCGACACGACGTCGTCGGCGGGCTCGGCCTTCCGGTCCGCCAGCAACCGCGCCATGGAGGTGGCCAGATGGGTCTGGCCCGCGATCGCCCGCTCCCGCCCGTCGATCATGTCGTTGAGCGCGGTGACCAGCCCAGGGCCCTGCTCGTCGGCGAACCCGTACAGCCGGGCCAGGACCCGCACGGGCAGCAGCATGGCGTAGTCGGCGATGAGGTCCGTCTCGCCCTTGGCGCACACCGCGTCCAGCAGCTCGTCGGCGAACCGCTCGGCGTAGCCGCGCAGTCGGGTGGGGTCGACGGCCTCCAGCGCGTCGCTGATCATCGCCGCGCGCTCGCGGTGGCGTTCGCCGACCGTGTAGAGGATCGACGGCTGCTTGCGGCCGATCATCGGCAGCAGCGGCCAGTCGTCGGGGATGTGCTCCCACTGGTTCCACAGCTCGGAGTCCCGGCTGAACAGCACCGGGTCGCCGGTGACCTGGTGCAGCTCGCGGTAGCCGAGCACCAGCCAGGCCGGCACGTCCCCGTCGAGCACGACCGGGGTGACCGCGCCGTGCTCGCGCCGCATCTCGCGGTACAGCCGGGCCGGTTCGGTCTGGAACCTGGGTCCGCCGAGCGGTACGGGCGCGCTCACAGGGCCAACTCCTCGTGGCTGTGGGGTGCTTGGGTGACGGCGTACCGGCTCCTGACGTGCTCGACCAGGGTGATCAGGACCTGCTTGCCGGAGGCCCGCAGGCGGGCGTCGCAGTCGACCAGCGGCACGTGCGGGTCGAGGTCGAGGGCCTCGCGGATCTGCCGCGGGGCGTAGGCGGGGCCGCCGAAGTCGTTGCAGGCCACGATGAACGGCGTGCCGTGGTGTTCGAGGCGGTCGATGGCGTACCAGGAGTCGTCGATGCGGCGAGTGTCGACGAGGACGACCGCGCCGAGCGTGCCGGAGAAGAGCCGGTCCCACAGGAACCAGAAACGCTCCTGGCCGGGCGCGCCGAACAGGTAGAGCACGTTGCGGGCGTCCAGCGTGATCCGGCCGAAGTCGAAGGCGACCGTGGTGGCCGTCTTGCCACGGATCTCGCTGACGTCGTCGACGTGCGCGCCGGCCTGGGTCATCGTCTCCTCGGTGTTGAGGGGACGTATCTCGCTGACCGAGCGGACCAGCGTGGTCTTGCCGACGCCGAAGCCGCCGACGACGACGATCTTCAGGCCGTTGTCGGCCGAGGCGCCCAGCGGCGTGCGGGCGTCAGAGGTTGCGGAGTCCAACGAGCACCTGTTCCAGGACGTCGGGGTCGATGACGGCGGCCTTCCTCGGGTGGCGGGCGCTGACGCGGCCCGCCGCGAGGAGGTCGGACAGCAGGATCTTGGTGATGCCGACCGGCAGCTTCAGCTCCGCGGCCAGCTCGACCACCGCCATGGGCAGTCGGGTCAGCCGCAGGATCCTCGCGTGTTCCGACTGCATGCCGGGTGCCGGGTCGGACTCGGCGACCACCAGGGTCACCAGGTCGAACGGGTTGTCCGGCGCGGCGTGGGCGCGGCCGCCGGTGAGGGTGTAGAGGCGGTCGGGCGAGTCGTCCCTGCCGGGGCGGCTCATGACGTACGGGGCTGCGCGGTCAGGTGTTCGCCGAGCTGTTCCACGAGTTCGCTCATGTTGTGGCCGACCAGTCCGGCGTCCGCGTCCTCGGTGGTGACGACGGCCAGGTGGGCGCCCTCACCCGCCTCGACGATGAACAGCACCCCGCCGTAGAACTCGGTCATCGCCGACCGTACGCCCCCGCTGCCGTCCCCGAACTCCACCGAGGCCCCGTGGGACAGCGACTGGATGCCGGCGGCGATCGCGGCGAGCTGGTCGGCCTGGTCGACGGTGAGCTCCGGCGTCCGGCACAGCTTCAGGCCGTCCCGGGACAGCACGAGCGCGTGCCGCGCGCCGGGCGTGCGCTTCAGGAGGCCCTCGATGAGCCAGGTGAGCTTCTCGTCGACGGTCGTCGTGCCGGTCATGAGGTGGGGTCGCCTTCCGGGTGCGAGGGGGAACGGGGGGTGGCTGGTTCGGGGGTGTCCGTGGCGGGCGCGGCCTGCTGTACGGGGCCGCCCTGGTCGGAGAGCGAGCCGTGCACGGCCCGGCGGAAGCTGCTGAAGCGGGCGGCGCGGGTGAGCGGGTCGTCGAGGGCGGTGGGGGTGTCGAAGGCGGCGGGGACGTCGCGGGTGGAGGGGGCGTGGCGGGTGGAGGGGACGTCGTGGGTGGCCGGGGCCTCGTCGGCACGCGCGCGTGCCCGGTCGGCGTCAGCGGCACGCGCGCGTGCCCGTGCCCGCTCGCGCTCGGCGGCGGCGAGCGCCTGCCCGCGACGGCGCTTGGGCAGCCCGTCGGGCAGCCCGTCGGACCCGCCCTCGGCGTGCCTGTCGGAGACCGTGCCGAAGGCGAAGAGCTCGCCGGAGGGAGCGCCGGAGGCACTTCCGGACAGGGTGTCGGAGAGCCTGTCGGTCGGCTGCTCGGGACGCGGTCCGGCGCCTCGGTCGGCGGACTCGTGGCCGGGGAGGGCATCGTCCCGGGTGTCCTGGTCGGGCGCGGCGGTGGCGTGATGGGCGTCGTCCGACTCGTCCGACCCGTCCTGCCGGCGGTCGCCCGTGCCACCGGTGTCGACGGCTGCGTCCGTGCTGCCCGTGTCACCCGTTTCCGTGTCGGCCCGCGCCCCCGCGGCCTCGTCGGCCCCGCGCGTCTCCTGGGCCGGCGGCCTCGGCAGGGTGAGCGGGCCCTGGGGGCGGGCCGCGTCCTTGGGTACGAGGATGTCGAGGGGGACGAGCATCAGGACGCCGGTGCCGCCGCGGGCGGAGGGGCGGTAGGACACCTTCAGGCCGTACTTGCGGGCCAGGCGCCCGACGACCGCGAGGCCCAGGCGTGTGCCGGTGAGACCGCCGAGGTCCTCCGTGTCGCCGGAGACGGCCCGCTCCGCGCGGCGCAGCTGCACCTCGCCCATGACCAGGCCGCTGTCCTCGACGGACACGATGACCCCGGCCGGCACCTCCTCGACGTACACGTGCACCTCGGCCGTCGGCGGCGAGAAGTTCGCCGCGTTGTCGAGGAGTTCGGCCAGCGCGTGCATCACGCCCTCCGCCGCGTGCCCGGCGACGGCGGCCTCGCAGGCGGAGTGCACCCGCACCCGCTGGTAGCCGCTGATCCGTCCCATCGCGCCGCGCAGGATCGACTCCATGGCGATCGGGCGGGCCCAGCGCCGCCCGGAGCGGGCGCCCGCGAGGACGGCGACGGAGTCGGCGAGCCGGCCCGCCTGCGCGGTGCGGTGGTCGAGGTGGAGCAGGTCGGCGAGGACGTCCTCGTCGGAGTGCCGCTCCTCCATGGCGCGCAGGTCGGCGAGCATGCCGGTGGTCAGGGCCTGCATGCGGCCGGCCGCGTTGGCGGTGGCCGAAACGGCGACGGCGCGCTCGTGGGCGGCGCGGCGCGCCTGCTCGGCGAGGCGCGTGTTGTCGGCGGTGAGGCGGTCGCGTTCGGCGGCGTGCTCCTCCGTCAGCCGGTCGCGTTCGGCGGTGTGCTCCTCCGTCAGCCGCGTGCGCTCCTCGGTGAAGGCGGCGGTGAGCCGGGCGCGCTCCTGCTCGAACTCGGCGGTCAGCCGGGCGCGTTCCTGGGCGAGCTCGGCGGTGCGCCGGGCCCGTTCGTGGGTCAGCTCCTCGGTCAGCTGCACGCGTTCCCGGTCGAACTCGGCGCTCTGCCGGGCCCGGTCCTGCAGCAGCCGGCCGGCGTCCTGGGTGACGGCCTCCAGGCGGCGCCGGGTGGCCTGGGCGGTCAGCAGGGCGTGCGTGGCCACGGCGACGGCGACCGTCAGCAGCACGGCACCCGCTCCGGCGCCGCACGCCAGCGGCACGCGCGCGGAGTCGGGCGCGGCGGCGACCGCACCGCCGACCGCGACCGCGGCCAGGACGGCGGTGAGCAGCGGCGCGGGCAGGAGTGCGCGCAGGGCGGGGCGTTCGCCCGGCAGGGTGGGGGCGGTCATGAATCGGTCCTCGGTCGGGGTCCTCGGTGGGGTCCTCGGTCGTCCTTGGTCGGCGGTCCGCTGTCGTCCGGAGTCCTGTCCTTGCGGTCGGATCTGGTCACAGTGCTGGGCGAGTAGCGTCACCATGCGTGCAACTGGCGGTCACTATATGGGAGTTCGTGATCGAATTGGGAAGGTTCTGGATGCGTTCACAGGTTTCGCCGGTCGGTTCGCCCTCTTCGGTGCCGGACCGTGACCGGTCACTGTCGGTGTCCGGATGCATGCTGGACGCATGACGGATCTGGAGGCGGAGCTGCGCGGCGTCGTCCGGGGAGAGGTCGGCTTCGACGTCACCTCCCGGGCGCTGGTGACCATGGACGCGTCCAACTACCGGCGCGTCCCCCTCGGAGTCGTCACCCCGCGTGACGCCGACGACGTGGCGGCCGTGCTGGAGGTGTGCCGCACGCGCGGGGTGCCGGTCGTCGCGCGCGGCGGCGGCACGTCGATCGCCGGACAGGCCACCGGCACGGGCGTGGTGCTGGACTTCACCCGTCACATGAACCGGCTGCTCGCCCTGGACCCCGGCTCCCGCACGGCCGTCGTCCAGCCCGGCCTCGTCCTCGACCGCCTCCAGGAGGCCGCCGCCCCGCACGGACTGCGCTTCGGCCCCGACCCCTCCACCCACGGCCGCTGCACGCTCGGCGGGATGATCGGGAACAACTCGTGCGGCGCGCACTCGGTGGCCTGGGGCACCACCGCGGACAGCGTGCGCGAGCTGGCGGTGATCACCGCGCGCGGGCGGCGGCTGCGGCTCGGGCGCGACTGGGCCGGGGCGCCCGAGGGCCTGCGGGCGCTGGTGGAGGGCGGGCTGGCACCGCTGCGCACGGGGTTCCCGCAGCTGCCCCGCCGCATCTCGGGGTACGCGCTGGACGCGCTGCTGCCGGAGAACGGCGCGGACGTCGCCCGGTCCTTCTGCGGCTCGGAGGGCACCCTGGGAGTACTCACCGAGGCGGTCGTCGACCTGGTCGAGACGCCCCGCGCGCGTGCCCTGGCCGTGCTGGGCTACGCGGACGAGAGCGGGGCCGCGGAGGCCGCCGCCGGCCTGCTGGCGTACGGCCCCCTGACGGTGGAGGGCATGGCGGCCGACCTGGTGCCCTCGGCCGTCGCGCTGCCCCGGGGCGGGGCCTGGCTGTTCGTGGAGACCGGCGGCGAGTCGGCGGGCGAGGCACGCGCGCGTGCGGAGGCGATCGTGCGCGCCGCCGACGTCGTCGACGCGCTCGTGGTGACCGACCCGGCCGACCAGCGGGCGCTGTGGCGCATCCGGGAGGACGCGAGCGGTACGGCGACCCGGATGCCGGATGGTGGGGGCACCTCCCGGTCGGGCGGAGCAGGGACCGGGGGAGAGGCGTGGCCCGGCTGGGAGGACTGCGCGGTGCCGCCGGCCCGACTGGGCGCGTATCTGCGGGACTTCCGCGCCCTGCTGGCCGCGCACGGGCTGCGCGGGACGCCGTACGGGCACTTCGGCGACGGCTGCATCCACGTCCGCATCGACTTCGACCTGATGACCGAGGCGGGCGTCGGCCGCTTCCGGCGCTTCTCGGAGGAGCTCGCCGACGTGGTCGTGGCGCACGGCGGGTCACTGTCCGGGGAGCACGGGGACGGGCAGGCGCGGGCCGAACTGCTGCCGAGGATGTACGGCCCCGACCTGATCGCCCTCTTCGAGCGCGCCAAGGCCGTCTGGGACCCCGACGACCTCCTCAACCCGGGCATGCTGGTCCGTCCCGCCCCCCTCGACGCCGGCCTGCGCTTCTCCGTCCTGCCCCGGGAACCGGTCGACGTGGCCTTCGGCTACCCGGCGGACGGCGGCGACTTCTCGGCCGCGGTCCGGCGCTGCGTGGGCGTCGCGAAGTGCCGTACGACCACGGCCTCCGGACCGTCCGTCATGTGCCCGTCCTTCCGGGCGACCGGCGCCGAGGAGCACTCCACGCGCGGGCGGGCCCGGCTGCTGCACGAGATGCTCGCCGGCGAACTGGTCACCGGCGGCTGGCGTTCCCCCGAGGTCCGGGACGCCCTGGACCTGTGCCTGTCCTGCAAGGGGTGCCGCTCCGACTGCCCGGTCGGCGTCGACATGGCCACGTACAAGGCGGAGTTCCTGCACCACCACCACGCGGGCCGGCGCCGGCCGGCCGCCCACTACAGCATGGGCCGGCTGCCGCAGTGGCTGCGCTGGGTGTCCCGTACGCGCACCGCCCGGCTGGTCAACGCCCTCGCCGCCGTGGGGCCGTTGGCGGCGCTCGGGAAACGGCTCGGCGGGATCGCGCCCGAGCGGCGCATCCCCCGGGTGGCCTCGCGGACGTTCAGCCGGTGGTGGCGGCGGGAGCTGACGCGGCGCCTGCGCGGGTGGGCAGGCGAGGTGCGGGCCGGGCGGCGGCCCGACTTCCCCCGGCAGACGGTCTTCCTGTGGCCGGACACCTTCACGGAACACCTGTCGCCGTCCGTGGGCCGGGCGGCCGTGCGCGTGCTGGAGGCGGCGGGGCTGGGCCCGATGCCGCTGCCGACGAGCGCGGCGACCGTGCACAGGTCGCCGGAGGGAGACCTCGAAGGCATCGGCGGGCACCCGCCGACGGCCCGCCGGTCCCGCGCCTGCTGCGGTCTGACGTACCTCTCCACGGGCCAACTCGACCAGGCCCGCGCGGTGTTGCGGCGCACCCTCGACCTCCTGGAGCCCTTCCTGCTGCCCGAGCAGGAGGACGACGCGCGCACGCCGTTCGTCGTCCTGGAACCGAGCTGCGCGGCGGCCCTCCGCACCGACCTGCCCGAACTCCTGCCCGACGACCCGCGCGCGACCCGCCTGGCCGCCTCCGTCGTCACCTTCGCCGAGGCCCTGCGGACGTACGCCCCCGACTGGATCCCCCCGGCCATCGACCGCCCGGTCACCGGCCAGACCCACTGCCACCAGCACGCGGTCCTCGGCGACACCCCCGACCGCGAGCTGCGCGAGGCGGCCGGCCTCACCGGCGAACTGGCCGGCGGCTGCTGCGGACTGGCGGGCAACTTCGGCTTCGAGAAGGGGCATTACGAGGTCTCGGTGGCCTGCGCGGAGGAACAGCTGCTGCCCGCGGTGCGCTCCGCGGCGCCCGGCACCATCGTCCTGGCCGACGGCTTCTCCTGCCGCACCCAGCTGGAACAGCTGGCGGGGGTGCGCGGCCGGCACCTGGCGGAGGTGCTGGCGGAGGCGCTGGACGCCGCCGAGGACCGGAATCCACAGGATTCACAGGGTTCATAAGGCCGCTCTCAGCTTCATAAGAGAATTCTCAGCTTCGGCGGGGCTCGCCCAGGATTCACCCAGGTATTCACAGCGGCTGTTTGCCGTTACCTCGCCGACTTTGCCGTTGCTTGAGCCCGGCGACGTGTAAGTTCTTCGTTGTCGGGCGGCGGGGAGATCCCGGATGACGATCCGGAGCGAAATCCCCGACGCTTCCGTAGAGAATTCTCGCACCACCTGCACCGCATACTCTCAAGGAGTCGGAATGAGCCTCAAGAAGCTCGCCCCGCTGCCCCCGAAGCCCAAGAACAAGCAGCTTCCGCCCCCGCCGAAGCCGAAGCCGAAGAAGCACCAGCCCAAGGCGCCGGCCCCCAAGCCGATCCCCGGTGGCGACAACCAGTGAGTTGTGAGAGGGCCGGCGGCTGAGCCGTCGGCCCTCTTTCCGCCCCCGGACCTGTTCTTCTCCGGCCGGGCCGGGAAATCGCGTGACGGAATGCGGAGGGAATGTGAAATGGGCTGGGACGAGGATGAAGAACTCGAATACGAGGACACGCCCACCATTCCGGCCCGTGCCGCGTTCCGCCGTTTCTGGCCGCTGACGAAGGGGCTGCGCGGCTGGCTGCTGCTGGTCTGGCTGTGCACGGTGCTCGCCGCGCTCGCCGAGACCGAGGCCATCCTGGTCTTCAGCGACCTCACCGACAACGCCCTCCAGAAGGGGTCGCCGGCCGCCTTCTGGGCCCCGGCCGGCCAGTGGCTCGCCGTGGCCACCGTCGGCGCGCTCGTCGCCTACGCCGGCAACTCCCTCGCCGCGTGGCTGACCGAGCGCTTCGTGATGCGGCTGCGCGAACACGTCTTCGACCATGTACAGCAGTTGCCGCCGCACTTCTTCCAACGCCACCGCCAGGGCGACCTGTTGTCCCGGCTGACCAGCGACGTCGAGGCGATCGAGACCATGGTCGTCTCGGGACTGGTCGGCGCCGCCTCCGCCGCCTTCTCCGCCCTCTTCTACGCGGCCGCCGCCTTCTGGCTGCGCTGGGACCTGGCCGCCGCCACCTTCGTCCTCGCCCCCCTCTTCTGGCTGGCCGCGCGCCGCTTCTCCGGCTCCATCAAGGACGTCTCCCGGGCCGGACGGGTCGCGGACGGCGCGATCACCTCCGTCGTCGAGGAGTCGCTCGGCAACATCGTGCTCACCCAGGCCTACGACCGCCGGGACGCCGAACGCCGGCGGCTGCGCGAGGAGGCGAACGCCTGGTTCCGCGCCTCCGTCCGCTCCACCCGCCTCAACGAGGCCTACGAACAGCTCGTCACCGTCATCGAGACGGTCTGCGTGCTCGCCGTGATCGGCATCGGCGCCTGGGAGATCTCCACCGGCCGCATGACCCTCGGCCGGCTCCTCGCCTTCGCCGCCTTCCTCGGCTACCTCTACCCGCCGGTGCGGGGCCTGGCCCAGCTCGGCCTCACGGTCACCGCGGCCACGGCCGGCGCCGAGCGCCTGATCGAGATCCTCGACGTCCGGCCGTCGGTGACGGACCCGCGCCGGGGCGCGGAGACCGGCCGCCCCGACGGCACCGTCCAGGTGCGCGACGTCGGCTTCACCTACCCCGGCGCGGACACGGTGGCCCTGGAGGGCCTGTCCTTCGACGTCAGCCCCGGCGAGCTGGTGATCATCACCGGCCCGAGCGGCGCGGGCAAGTCCACCGTCTCCAAGCTCCTGCTGCGCTTCTACGACCCCGACGCCGGCGACATCCTGCTGGACGGCACCCCGCTGCGGGACTTCCCGCTGGCCCGGCTGCGCGAGTACGTCACCCTGCTGCCCCAGGAGACGCTGGTCCTGCACGACACCGTGCGCGCCAACATCGCCTGCGGCCGGCCCGGCGCCAGCGACCAGGCCATCGAGGAGGCGGCGAAGGCGGCCGACGCGCACGACTTCATCCTCCGGCTGCCCGAGGGCTACGACACCCGGGTCGACCCCAACTCCGCCCGGCTCTCCGGCGGCCAGCTCCAGCGCCTCGCCATCGCCCGCGCGATCCTGCGGGACGCCCCCGTCCTGGTCCTCGACGAGCCGACCACCGGACTGGACGCGATGGCCGCCCGCCGGGTCGTCAAGCCGCTCCGGCGCCTGATGACCGGCCGGACGACGATCATGATCACGCACGACCTCAACCTCGCCCCCGATGCCGACCGCATCCTCGTCGTCGACCGCGGCCGCATCGTGGAGACCGGTCGCCACGACGACCTGCTCGCCCGGGGCGGCGCGTACGCCCGCCTGCACCGCTCGCAGAACAATGCGGTCATGGACACCGGCGAGCTGCGCCTCCCGCTGGACGCGCTCCAGCCGGGGCCGGGGTGCGGGCAGGAGACGTACGCCCCGCAGGCGACCTGGCAGGAGCAGCCGTACGGCCATGACCACGGTCACGCCTATATGCCGGACGCCCATGTGTATGGCGCCTATGTGCAGGACGACCATGCGTACGACGCCCATGGCCGGTACGCCCATGCCGCGGTCCCGGCCTCGGTGCCCACCGCGCTCCCCGACGGCCGCCCCCTCTTCCGGGACGAGGTGCCCTGGCCGGGCATCTGAGACGCCCTCGGTCCACCCCTCGGGACAGTCGCATAACGGGTTCACACGCCTGACCGGGTCCATTAGCCTGAACTCGGAAGTGCATCACGATGGACACCACCTCATCGCGATGAGCGCCCCATAGAACCCGTAGAGCCGAGCCCCTGGACCGCCCGTGACCACCCCGAACACCGCCGCCACCGCGCCTTCGGCGACCCGCGCCCCCGCCGCCCCGCCCGGCCGCGGCGCCCTCGGCTCCGTCGGCCTGGTCCTGGCGGGCGGGGTCTCCGTGCAGTTCGGCGGGGCGCTCGCCGTGAGCCTGATGCCCCGGGCCGGCGCGCTCGGCGTCGTCACGCTCCGCCTGATCGCGGCGGCCGTCGTCCTGCTGCTGGTCTGCCGGCCCCGGCTGCGCGGCCACTCGCGCGCCGACTGGGGGACCGTGATCGTCTTCGGCGTCACCATGGGCGCGATGAACGCCCTGTTCTACCAGGCGGTCGCCCGCATCCCCCTCGGTCCGGCGGTCACGTTGGAGGTGCTCGGCCCGCTCGCCCTCTCCGTCCTCGCCTCCCGCCGCGCCGTCAACGCCGTGTGGGCCGCGCTCGCCCTGGGCGGTGTGTTCCTCCTCGGCGGCGGGGGCTTCGGGGACCTCGACCCCACGGGAGCGGCGTTCGCTGTGGGCGCGGGCGCCATGTGGGCGGCGTACATCGTCTTCAGCGCGCGGACGGGGCGGCGGTTCCCGCAGGCCGACGGGCTGGCGCTGGCCATGGCGGTGGCGGCGCTGCTCGTGCTGCCGCTGGGGGCCGCCGAGTCGGGCGCGCGGCTGACCGACCCGACGACGGTCGCGCTGGGCTCCGCCGTCGCGATCATGTCCTCCGTGCTGCCGTACACCCTCGAACTGCTCGCCCTGCGCCGCCTGCCCGCCTCGGCCTTCGCCATCCTGATGAGCCTGGAGCCGGCGCTCGCGGCGACGGCCGGCTTCCTCGTCCTCGGACAGTCCCTGTCCGCCGTCCAGGCCGTCGCCATCGCCCTGGTGATCGCGGCGAGCATGGGCGCGGTCCGCACCCAGGTCGGCCGGGGCAAGGCCCGCGTGGAGGCCCCGGTGTCCTGAACGCCACCGTCCACCCCGGCGCCCTCAACGCCACCGCTCACCTCGCCAACTCGTCGACCCCCCACACCGCCGCCACCGGCATGAACCGGTGCTCGGCCGCGTGTGCAGCCATCCGGGCGTTGCGCGCGTCCGCCTCGGGCCCGTCCGGCAGGTGGAACTCGTCGCCCGCGCGCGCGGAACGGCTCTGCATGCCGGTCGCGCCGGACAGCCGGCGGCGCACGTACCGGTCCAGCGCACCGGGCACGTCGGCCGGTGTCGCCCCCCTCAGACAGTCGCCCAGCACAGCCGCGTCCAGGATCGCCTGCACCGCCCCCTGGGCCTGGAACGGCACCATCGCGTGCGCGCTGTCGCCCAGCAGCGTCACCCGGCCCGCGTTCCACCGCTCAAGCGGGGCGCGCGTGTGGATGCCGTAGCGGAGCATCCGCCCGGCGCGCTCCAGGACCCGCAGCACCCGCGGATCCCAGCCCTCGAACGCGCGCAGCTGCTCGCCCGGCTCGGCCAGCGCGGTCCACGACTCCTCGGTCTCGGTCTCCGCCTGGACGATGCCCACGACGTTGAGGAACTCCCCGCGGCGCACCCAGTAGTGGACGAAGTGCCGCCCCGGCCCGAGCCACACGGCGAGCTCCGGCAGCCCCAGGTCGGCCACCCGCCGCGCCGGGAGCAGCGCCCGGTAGGCGGCCGTCTTCGAGAACACCGCCTCGTCCGCGCCGAACAGCCACCGCCGCGCCGCCGAGCGCACCCCGTCCGCGGCCACGACCAGGTCCGCGCTCAGCCGTTCCCCGTGTGCCGTCACCACATGGGCCGCCCTCTCGTCCTGGTCGATGCCCACGACGAGGGTGTCCAGCCGCACCGAGGCGTCCGGCACCGCGGCCGCCAGCACACCGTGCAGATCGGCCCGGTGCACCACCAGATACGGCGCCCCGAACGCCTCCTCGGCCTCCCGGCCCAGCGCGTAACGGCAGATCTCCGACCCGTCCGACCAGGTGCGGAAGCCGACGTACGGAGGGCGGCAGGCGCGCGCGGCGACCGCGTCGAGCAGCCCCAGCCGGCGCAGTTCCCGCGTGCCGTTGGGCGCGAGCTGGATACCGGCGCCGATGTCGCCGAACCGCCCCGCCTGCTCGACCACCGTGACCTCCAGGCCGGCCCTGCGCAGACTCACCGCGGCGGCCAGTCCGCCGACCCCCGCACCCACGACGACGGCCCTCATGCGCCGACCCTAACCAGGCGGCGGACGCGGGCGACCCGTCGCTTCCGGCCAACAGAATTAATGCAAGCATGCTTGCTTGTTTCTGGTCCCGCTGCCATGCTCGCCCCATGGCCGACCCGACCCCCGTGATCGACGACCTGTGCGCCGAGAGCGAAGAACTCGACCGACTGGTGGCCGAGTTGCGCCCCGAGCAGTGGGCGCTCGCGACCCCCGCCGCCGGCTGGACCCTCGCCCACCAGATCGCCCACCTCGCCTGGACCGACCACTCGGCCGTGCTGGCCCTGACCGACCACGACGCCTTCGCCCGCGAGGTGGAGAAGGCGCTGGCCGCGCCGGGCGACTTCGTGGACAACGGCGCGGAGGAGGGCGCGGCGAAACCGCCCGCGCAGCTCCTCGCGGACTGGCGGACGGGCCGTAAGGCTCTGGAGGAGGCGCTGCGGGCGGCCCCCGCCGATGTGCGCTTCCCCTGGTACGGCCCACCCATGTCGGCCGCCTCCATGGCCACGGCCCGACTCATGGAGACCTGGGCCCATGGACTGGACGTCGCGGACACCCTGGGTGTGGTGCGCCCACCCACCGACCGGCTGAAGCATGTGGCCCGGCTCGGGGTGCGCACCCGCGACTTCGCCTTCGGAGTGCACGGACTGACCCCGCCGTTCGAGGAGTTCCGCGTGGAGCTCACCGGCCCGTCCGGCGAGCTGTGGGTGTACGGCCCCGAGGACGCCACCGACCGCGTCACCGGCCCGGCGCTCGACTTCTGCCTCCTGGTCACCCAGCGCGCCCACCGCGCCGACCTGGCCCTGCGCGCCGAAGGCGCCGACGCCGGCCGCTGGCTGGACATCGCCCAGGCCTTCGCCGGCCCGCCCGGCGAGGGGCGCGCGCCCAAGGAGGCCGGCCGGTGACCCTGCGCGTCGGCAACGCCTCCGGTTTCTACGGCGACCGCTTCGACGCCCTGCGCGAGATGCTCACCGGCGGCGAACTGGACGTCCTGACCGGCGACTACCTCGCCGAGCTGACCATGCTGATCCTCGGCCGCGACCGGCTGAAGGACCCCGGCGCCGGATACGCCCGCACCTTCCTGCGCCAGCTGGAGGAGTGCCTCGGCCTCGCCCACGAGCGGGGCGTGAGGATCGTGACCAACGCCGGCGGCCTCAACCCCGCCGGACTCGCCGCCCGGGTGCGGGAGCTGGCGGACCGGCTCGGGCTGCCCGTGCGCGTCGCCCACGTCGAGGGCGACGACCTGGGCGCCCGCCACCCGGACAGCCTCGCCGCCCACGCCTACCTCGGCGGCTTCGGCATCGCGGAGTGCCTCAGCGCGGGCGCGGACGTGGTCGTCACCGGGCGCGTGACGGACGCGGCGCTGGTCACCGGGCCCGCCGCCGCCCACTTCGGCTGGCGGCCCGACGCCTACGACCGGCTCGCGGGCGCGGTGGTCGCCGGACATGTGCTGGAGTGCGGGGCGCAGGCCACCGGCGGCAACTACGCCTTCTTCGACGAGGGCGGCCACGACCTGCGGCGGCCCGGCTTCCCCCTCGCCGAGCTGCACGAGGACGGCACCGCCGTCATCACCAAGCACCCCGGCACCGGCGGCTTCGTCGACGTCGGCACGGTGACCGCGCAGCTGCTGTACGAGACCTCCGGCGCCCGGTACGCGGGACCGGACGTGACGGCGCGGCTGGACACCGTACGCCTCACCCAGGAGGGCCCCGACCGGGTCCGCGTCGAGGGCGTGCGCGGCGAGGCACCGCCGCCCACCCTCAAGGTCGGCCTCAACCGGCTCGGCGGCTTCCGCAACGAGGTCGTCTTCGTGCTCACCGGCCTCGCCGTCGAGGCCAAGGCCGCCCTGGTGCGCGAGCAACTGGAGCCGGTGCTCGGCAAGGTCGCCGACGTGCGCTGGGAGCTGGTCCGCACCGACCGGCCCGACGCCCCCACCGAGGAGACGGCGAGCGCGCTGCTGCGGCTGGTCGTGCGCGACCCCGACCAGGAGGCGGTCGGGCGGGCGCTGAGCGGGGCCGCGGTCGAGCTGGCACTCGCCAGCTACCCCGGCTTCCATGTGCTCGCACCACCTGGAAAGGGCGCGCCCTATGGGGTCTTCGAGGATGTGTACGTCCCCCATGGTGCCGTCGACCATGTGGCGGTGCTCCACGACGGACGCCGCATCCCTGTGGCGCCGGCCCACGACACGCGCGTACTGGAGAGCGTGCCGGAGCCGGAGCCGCCCGCGCCGCTGCCGCCCGGGCCCACGCGGAGGGCCCCGCTGGGGCTGGTCGCCGGGGCCCGCAGCGGGGACAAGGGCCCGAACGCCAACGTGGGGGTGTGGGTCCGCTCGGACGAGGCCTGGCGGTGGCTCGTGCACGAGCTGACGGCCGACCGGTTCCGGCAGCTGATCCCCGAGAGCGCCCCGCTGCCCGTCACCCGGCACGTCCTGCCCAGCCTGCGCGCCCTGAACTTCGTCGTGGAGGGCATCCTCGGCGCCGGCGTCGCCGCCCAGCACCGCTTCGACCCGCAGGCCAAGGCCCTCGGCGAATGGCTGCGCTCCCGCCACCTGGACATCCCGGAGGCCCTCCTGTGACCGTCCTGCCGTCCGCCCTGGACACCCACGGCCCCGACTACCTGGCCCACCGCGAGGCCATGCTCGCCAAGCTCGCCGACCTGGACGCCGAGCACGCCAAGGCCCTCGCGGGCGGCGGCGAGAAGTACGTCCAACGGCACCGCGGGCGCGGCAAGCTGCTGGCTCGCGAGCGCATCGAGCTGCTCCTCGACCCCGACACGCCGTTCCTGGAGCTGTCGCCGCTGGCCGCCTGGGGCAGCGACCACGCCGTCGGCGCCTCCCTCGTCACCGGCATCGGCGTGGTCGAGGGCGTGGAGTGCCTGATCACCGCCAACGACCCCACCGTGCGCGGCGGCGCCAGCAACCCCTGGTCGCTGAAGAAGGCCCTGCGCGCCAACGACATCGCCCTCGCCAACCGGCTGCCCTGCATCAGCCTGGTCGAGTCCGGCGGCGCCGACCTGCCCTCCCAGAAGGAGATCTTCATCCCCGGGGGCGCCATCTTCCGCGATTTGACCCGGCTGTCGGCGGCCGGCATCCCCACCGTCGCCGTCGTCTTCGGCAACTCCACCGCCGGCGGCGCCTACGTCCCCGGCATGTCCGACCACGTGATCATGGTCAAGGAGCGGGCCAAGGTCTTCCTCGGCGGGCCGCCCCTGGTGAAGATGGCCACCGGCGAGGAGAGCGACGACGAGTCGCTCGGCGGCGCGGAGATGCACGCGCGCGTGTCGGGTCTCGCGGACTACTTCGCCGTGGACGAGCCCGACGCGCTCCGGCAGGCGCGGCGGGTGGTGGCACGCCTGAACCACCGCAAGGCGTACGGCGATCCCGGACCCGCCGAGCCGCCCAAGTACGACCCCGAGGAGCTCCTCGGCATCGTCCCCGGTGACCTGAAGGTGCCCTTCGACCCCCGCGAGGTCATCGCCCGCGTCGTCGACGCCAGCGACTTCGACGAGTTCAAGCCGCTGTACGGCACCAGCCTGACGACCGGCTGGGCCACCCTGCACGGCTATCCCGTCGGCATCCTCGCCAACGCCCAGGGGGTGCTGTTCAGCGCGGAGTCCCAGAAGGCGGCCCAGTTCATCCAGCTCGCCAACCAGCGCGACATCCCGCTGGTCTTCCTGCACAACACCACCGGCTACATGGTCGGCAAGGAGTACGAGCAGGGCGGCATCATCAAGCACGGCGCGATGATGATCAACGCGGTGAGCAACTCGAAGGTCCCGCACCTGTCCGTGCTCATGGGCGCCTCCTACGGCGCCGGCCACTACGGCATGTGCGGCCGGGCCTACGACCCGCGCTTCCTGTTCGCCTGGCCCAGCGCCAAGTCGGCCGTCATGGGCCCGCAGCAGCTCGCCGGCGTCCTGTCGATCGTCGCCCGCCAGTCGGCCGCCGCCAAGGGTCAGCCCTACGACGAGGAGGCGGACGCCGCGCTGCGCGCCATGGTGGAGCAGCAGATCGAGTCCGAGTCGCTGCCGATGTTCCTGTCCGGGCGGCTCTACGACGACGGCGTCATCGACCCCCGCGACACCCGAACCGTCCTCGGCCTGTGCCTGTCCGCGATCCACACCGCCCCCTACCAGGGCGCGCGCGGCGGCTTCGGCGTCTTCCGGATGTGAGGCCCGTGATTACTTCCGTACTGGTGGCCAACCGCGGCGAGATCGCCTGCCGCATCTTCCGCACCTGTCGTGAGCTGGGAATCCGGACGGTCGCGGTGCACTCCGACGCCGACGCGGGCGCGCTCCACGCGCGCGTGGCGGACTCGGCGGTACGGCTGCCGGGGGCGGCGGCCGCGGAGACGTATCTGCGCGGCGACCTGATCGTGAAGGCCGCCGTCGCCTCCGGCGCGGACGCCGTGCACCCCGGCTACGGCTTCCTCTCCGAGAACGCCGACTTCGCGCGCGCCGTCCTCGACGCGGGCCTGGTGTGGATCGGGCCGCCCCCCGAGGCGATCGAGGCGATGGCGTCCAAGACGCGCGCCAAACAGCTCATGGGGCTCGCGCCGCTGGACGAGGTGGGCGAGGCCGACCTGCCGGTGCTGGTGAAGGCCGCCGCGGGCGGCGGGGGGCGCGGGATGCGGATCGTGCGCCGCCTGGAGGACCTCGGCGCCGCCCTGGAGGGCGCGCGCGCCGAGGCGGCGAGCGCCTTCGGGGACGGCGAGGTCTTCGTCGAGCCCTATGTGGAGGGCGGCCGGCACGTCGAGGTGCAGGTCCTGGCCGACACGCACGGCACGGTGTGGGCGCTCGGCACCCGCGACTGCTCCCTCCAGCGCCGCCACCAGAAGGTGATCGAGGAGGCACCCGCACCCGGCCTGTCCGCACGGCTCGACGGGGAACTGCGCGCGCTGGCCGTACGGGCCGCCCGCGCCGTCGACTACGTGGGCGCCGGCACCGTGGAGTTCCTCGTCGCCGACGACCGGCCGCACTTCCTGGAGATGAACACCCGCCTCCAGGTCGAACACCCCGTCACCGAGGCCGTCTTCGGCGTCGACCTGGTCGCCCTGCAACTGCGCGTCGCCGAGGGCCACGCCCTGGAGGCCGAGCCGCCACGCGCGCGTGGCCACGCCGTCGAGGCCCGCCTGTACGCCGAGGACCCGGCGGCCGACTGGGCCCCGCAGACCGGCACCCTGCACCGCCTGGCCGTCCCCGACGGCATCCGCCTGGACACCGGCTACACGGACGGCGACACCATCGGCGTCCACTACGACCCCATGCTCGCCAAGGCCGTCGCCCACGCCCCCACGCGCGAGGAGGCGATCCGCAAGCTGGCCGGCGCCCTCGAACGCGCCACGATCCACGGCCCGACGACCAACCGCGACCTCCTCGTGCGCTCCCTGCGGCACAAGGAGTTCACCACCGCCCGCATGGACACCGGCTTCTACGACCGCCACCTCGCGGAACTGACCGAGCCCGCCCGCGACCCGTACGCTCCCCTGGCCGCCGCG
The DNA here is from genome assembly GCF_054850255.1 of Streptomyces sp. 7R007. NCBI lineage: Bacteria > Bacillati > Actinomycetota > Actinomycetes > Kitasatosporales > Streptomycetaceae > Streptomyces > Streptomyces sp. 7R007. The sequence goes on from NZ_JBTWMV010000006.1 coordinate 224,368, forward strand.
CTGGCCGACGCGCACGGCCGCTCCCGCTTCGGTGGCTGGCGCAACGTGCCCTCGCTGCCGCAGGTCAAGCGGTACGCCCTCGCGGGCGAGGAACACGAGGTGCGCTACCGGCACACGCGCGCGGGTCTGGAGGCGGACGGCGTGCGCGTGGTGCACGCCGACGCGCGCCTGGTCGTCCTCGAAGCGGACGGTGTGCAGCGGAAGTTCGAGGTGGCGCGGTACGGCGACCAGGTGTACGTCGGCCCGACCGCGCTGACGGCCCTGCCCCGCTTCCCCGACCCCGCCGCCCAGCACGCCCCCGGCTCCCTGCTGGCCCCCATGCCGGGCACGGTCGTCCGGGTCGCCGAGGGGCTGGCCGAGGGAGCCGCCGTACGCGCCGGAGAGCCCCTGCTGTGGCTGGAGGCGATGAAGATGCAGCACAGGATCACCGCCCCGGTCACCGGCCGGCTGACGGCCCTGCACGCCGTACCGGGACAACAGGTCGAGGTCAACGCATTGCTGGCGGTCGTCGAGGAGGAGCAGTGAGCGTGATGCAGGAAACGCAAGAGCACAGGGACCTGCGGGCCGCGGTCGCCGCCCTCGGCGCCCGTCACGGCCGTGCCTACGTGCGCGAGGAACTCTGGTCCGAGGCGGCCAAACTGGGCTACCTCGGCGTCAACCTCCCCGAGGAGTACGGCGGCGGAGGCGGCGGCATCGCGGAGCTGTCCATCGTCCTCGAGGAACTCGGCGCCGCCGGCTGCCCGTTGCTGATGATGGTCGTCTCCCCGGCGATCTGCGGCACGGTGATCTCCCGCTTCGGCACCGACGCCCAGAAGCGGGCCTGGCTGCCCGGCCTGGCCGACGGCACCCGCACCATGGCCTTCGGCATCACCGAACCCGACGCCGGCTCCAACAGCCACCGCATCACCACCACCGCCCGCAGGGACGGCACCGACTGGCTGCTCACCGGCCGCAAGGTCTTCATCTCCGGCGTCGACATCGCCGACGCCACCCTGATCGTCGGCCGCACCGAGGACGCCCGCACCGGCCGCCTCAAGCCCTGCCTGTTCATCGTCCCCCGGGACGCCGAAGGCTTCACCCGCCGACAGATCGACATGGAACTGCACGCCGTGGAGAAGCAGTTCGAGCTGGTCCTGGACGACGTACGGCTGCCCGCCGACGCCCTGGTCGGCGACGAGGACGCGGGACTGCTGCAACTGTTCGCCGGCCTCAACCCCGAGCGCGTCATGACCGCCGCCTTCGCCATCGGCATGGGCCGCTACGCGCTGGCCCAGGCGATCACCTACGCGCGCGAACGCACCGTCTGGAACGCCCCCATCGGCGCCCACCAGGCCATCGCCCACCCCCTCGCCCAGGCCCACATCGACCTCGAACTCGCCCGCCTGATGATGCAGAAGGCGGCCCACCTGTACGACGCCGGGGACGACGTCGGCGCCGGCGAGGCGGCGAACATGGCGAAGTACGCGGCGGGAGAGGCCTGCGTGAAGGCCGTCGACCAGGCCGTGCACACCCTCGGCGGCAACGGCCTCACCCGCGAGTTCGGGCTCGCCTCGCTGATAACCGCCGCGCGCGTGGCTCGTATTGCTCCGGTGAGCAGGGAGATGATTCTCAACTACGTCTCCCACCAGACCCTGGGCCTGCCCAAGTCGTACTGACCGTTCGCCAGGAGGAACCGTGTTCCGCAGCGAGTACGCCGATGTAGCCCCCGTCGACCTGCCCATCCACGACGCGGTGCTGGGCCGGGCCGCCGAGCACGGTGAGGCGCCCGCCCTGATCGACGGCACCGACGGCACCACCCTCAGCTACGAACAGCTCGACCGCTTCCACCGCCGCATCGCCGCCGCCCTCGCCGAGGCGGGCGTCCGCAAGGGCGACGTCCTGGCGCTGCACAGCCCCAACACCATCGCCTTCCCGACCGCGTTCTACGCCGCCACGCGCGCGGGGGCCGCCGTCACCACCGTCCACCCCCTGTGCACGGCCGAGGAGTTCGCCAAACAGCTGAAGGACTCCGCGGCCCGCTGGATCGTCACCGTCTCGCCGCTGCTGGAGACGGCCCGGCGCGCGGCCGAACTCGCCGGCGGCGTCGAGGAGATCCTCGTCTGCGACAGCGCCCCCGGCCACCGCTCCCTCATCGACATGCTGGCCTCGGCCGCCCCGGAACCGGTCGTCGACATCGACCCCGTCGCCGACGTGGCCGTACTGCCGTACTCCTCCGGGACCACCGGCATCCCCAAGGGCGTCATGCTCACCCACCGCCAGATCGGCACCAACCTCGCCCAGCTGGACTCCGTGATCGACGCCGGGCCCGGCGAGCGCATCCTCGCCGTGCTGCCGTTCTTCCACATCTACGGCCTGACCGCCCTGATGAACGCGCCGCTGCGCAAAGGCGCCACGGTCGTCGTCCTGCCCCGCTTCGAACTGGAGACCTTCCTCGCGGCCATCCAGAACCACCGCATCACCGGCCTGTACGTGGCCCCGCCCATCGTCCTGGCCCTCGCCAAGCACCCCCTGGTCGCCGAGTACGACCTGTCGTCCCTGAAGTACGTCATCAGCGCCGCCGCCCCCCTGGACGCGCAGCTCGCCGCCGCCTGCTCCCGGCGCCTCGGCCTGCCCCCCGTCGGCCAGGCCTACGGCATGACGGAACTCTCGCCCGGCACCCACGTCGTCCCCGTCGAGGCCATGCACGAGGCCCCGCCCGGCACGGTCGGCAAGCTCATCGCCGGCACCGAGATGCGGATCGTCTCCCTCGACGACCCCGACAAGGACCTCGGCGTCGGCGAGTCCGGCGAGATCCTCATCCGCGGCCCCCAGGTCATGAAGGGCTACCTCGGCCGCCCCGACGCCACCGCCGCGATGATCGACGCCGACGGCTGGCTGCACACCGGGGACGTCGGCCACGTCGACGCCGACGGCTGGCTGTTCGTCGTCGACCGGGTCAAGGAGCTCATCAAGTACAAGGGCTTCCAGGTGGCCCCCGCCGAGCTCGAAGCCCTCCTGCTCACCCACCCCGGCATCGCCGACGCCGCCGTCATCGGCGTCTACAACGACGAGGGCAACGAGGTCCCGCGGGCCTACGTCGTGCGCCGGCCCACCGCGCCCGACCTCTCCGAGGGCGAGGTCATGATGTACGTCGCCGAGCGCGTCGCCCCGTACAAACGCGTCCGCCAGGTCAGCTTCATCGACGGCGTCCCACGGGCCGCCTCCGGCAAGATCCTGCGGCGGGAACTCAGGGAGCGCCCGTGACGTCGATCGGCCGTACACGCGCGCGGGGCGTCGAAACCCTCACCCTCGACTCCCCGGCCAACCGCAACGCCCTGTCCGCGGCCCTCGTCGGGGAGCTCGCCGACGCGCTGACCGACGCCGGCAAGGACACCGGCGTACGGGCCGTGGTCCTCACCCACACCGGCGGCACCTTCTGCGCGGGCGCCGATCTGCGCGACCCCCCGCACCCCGACGCCCTCGTGGGACTGCTCCGGCAGATCGTCGAGCTGCGCAAACCGGTCGTCGCCCGCGTCACCGGCCACGTCCGCGCGGGCGGCCTCGGCCTGCTGGCCGCCTGCGACATCGCGGCGGCCTCGGGCGCGGCGACCTTCGCCTTCACCGAGGTACGGATCGGAGTCGCCCCCGCGGTCATCTCCCTGACGCTGCTGCCCCGCGCCGACCCCCGCGCCCTCGCCCGCTACTACCTCACCGGCGAGCGCTTCGGCGCCGCCGAGGCGGTCCGCGCCGGCCTGCTGACGGCGGCGGGCGAGGACGTGGACGCCGTACTGCAACCGGTCCTCGACGGGCTGCGACGGTCCGCACCCCAGGCCCTGGCGGAGACGAAAGCGCTGCTCACGGCTAGGGTGCTGGAAGCCTTCGAACGGGACGCGGAGGACCTGACCGCGCTCTCGGCCCGCCTGTTCGCCTCGGCGCAGGCACACGAGGGCATGACGGCCTTTCTGGAACGACGGGATCCCGCATGGGCGCTGTGAGCACGGTCGGCGACCGTGGAGTGGAACGGACCCCCAAACAGGACCGCAGCCGCGTCACCCGGCAGCGGCTCCTGGAGGCCGCCGTGGCCTGCCTCGCCGAGCGCGGCTGGGCGGGCTCCACGGTCTCCGTCGTCGCCGAACGCGCCGGTGTCTCCCGGGGCGCCGCCCAGCACCACTTCCCGACCCGCGAGGACCTCTTCACGGCGGCCGTCGAGTACGTGGCCGAGGAACGCTCCACCGCCCTGCGCGCCCTGTTCCCGCAGGGCGCCGCGGACCGCCGGGCCGTGGTCGCCGCGCTCGTCGACCTCTACACCGGCCCGCTCTTCCGCGCCGCCCTCCACCTGTGGGTCGCCGCCTCCAACGAGGAGCAGCTGCGGCCCCGCGTCACCGAACTCGAAGCCCGCGTCGGCCGCGAGACCCACCGCATCGCCGTCGACCTGCTCGGCGCCGACGAGTCCCGTCCCGGGGTCCGCGAGACCGTCCAGGGCCTGCTGGACATGGCCCGCGGCCTGGGCCTGGCCAACCTGCTGACCGACGACACCGGGCGCCGGGAACGCGTCGTGACCCAGTGGACGGCCATCCTGGACCGGGTGCTCGGGGACTGAGCGTTCCTCGCGGGCCGAGCGTGTGTCAGGGGCCGAGCCCGTGTCAGGGGCTGAGTCGCTCCACTCGCCAGCTGCCGTCCGCCTCCGCCACGTAGCGCAGCCGGTCGTGCAGCCGGTTCTCCCGGCCCTGCCAGAACTCCACCGACTGCGGGGCCACCCGGAAGCCGCCCCAGTTCGGCGGGACCGGGACCTGCTCGCCCTCCGGGTAGCGGGCCGCGAGCTCCGCGTAGGAGGCGTCGAGCGCGGCGCGCGAGGGGATCACGCTCGACTGCGCGCTGGCCCAGGCGCCGAGCTGGGAGCCGTGCGGGCGGGTGCGGAAGTACGCGGCGGTCTCGTCGCGGCCGGTGCGCCGGGCCAGACCCGAGACGATGACCTGGCGGGCCATCGGATGCCACGGGAACAGCAGCGAGACGTACGGGTTCTCGGCCAGGTCGCGGGCCTTGCGGGAGTCGTAGTTGGTGTAGAAGACGAAGCCCTGCTCGTCGAAGTGCTTCAGCAGCACCGTCCGGGAGGCGGGGCGGCCCTCGGCGTCCGCCGTGGAGACGACCATGGCGTTCGGCTCGAACAGATGGGCCTCCGTCGCGGCCTGCGCGAACCAGCGCCGGAACTGTTCCACCGGAGTGGCGGCCAGCTCGGACTCGGCGAGGCCCTCGGCCCGGTACTGCTTGCGCATGGCGGCGGGATCGGGGGAGACGGGGTCGTGGTCGCTCACGCGGTCATCTTGCCGTATGCCCGGGAGCCGTTCGCCACGGCGTCCGGTGCCGGGCTCTCGGCACGGTGTCGTCCGGCACGGTGTCGTTCGTCACTGAGTGGCACTGAGTGCCGCGATGGCTCCCCAAAGGTGGCACTCGGGGATATCGTGCTGGTGCCGTTCCGGTTGGGTGACCATCCGTACGGGGCATCACCACCGTGGCCACCCAGGACCCCGAGCCGCACCCGGCGACCGGGGATCCAGCGGCCGAGCCGCCCCTTTCCGCCCTGCACATCACTGCCGTACACCTCACGAGGAGCCGCCTGATGTCCGACTTCGTACCCGGACTTGAGGGAGTCGTCGCGTTCGAGACGGAGATCGCCGAACCGGACAAGGAGGGCGGCGCCCTGCGCTACCGCGGCGTCGACATCGAGGACCTGGTCGGCCACGTCTCCTTCGGCAACGTCTGGGGCCTGCTCGTCGACGGGGCCTTCAACCCCGGCCTGCCGCCCGCCGAGCCGTTCCCCATCCCGGTCCACTCCGGCGACATCCGCGTGGACGTCCAGTCGGCGCTCGCCATGCTCGCCCCCGTGTGGGGCCTGAAACCGCTGCTCGACATCGACGCCGCCCAGGCCCGCGAGGACCTCGCCCGGGCCGCCGTCATGGCCCTGTCCTACGTCGCCCAGTCGGCGCGCGGCCAGGGGCTGCCGATGGTCCCGCAGCGCGAGATCGACAAGGCGCACTCCATCACCGAGCGCTTCATGATCCGCTGGCGGGGCGAGCCGGACCCCAAGCACGTCGCCGCCGTCGACGCGTACTGGACCTCCGCCGCCGAGCACGGCATGAACGCCTCCACCTTCACCGCCCGCGTCATCGCCTCCACCGGCGCCGACGTGGCCGCCGCCCTCTCCGGCGCGGTGGGTGCCATGTCCGGCCCGCTGCACGGCGGCGCCCCGTCGCGCGTGCTGCACATGATCGAGGAGATCGAGCGCACCGGCGACGCGGAGGCCTACGTCAAGCAGGCCCTCGACAAGGGCGAGCGGCTGATGGGCTTCGGCCACCGCGTCTACCGCGCCGAGGACCCCCGCGCGCGCGTGCTGCGCCGCACCGCCCGCGAGCTGGGCGCCCCGCGCTACGAGATCGCCGAGGCGCTGGAGAAGGCCGCCCTCGCCGAGCTGCACGCCCGCCGCCCGGACCGGGTGCTCGCCACGAACGTCGAGTTCTGGGCGGCCATCGTGCTGGACTTCGCCGAGGTGCCGGCGCACATGTTCACGTCGATGTTCACGTGCGCGCGCACGGCGGGCTGGTCGGCGCACATCCTGGAACAGAAGCGCACGGGCCGCCTGGTCCGCCCGTCGGCCCGCTACGTGGGCCCGGGTCCGCGCGCCCCGCAGCAGATCGAGGGCTACGACACCATCGCCCGCTGACGACGCGCCCCAGACGCAGACGACCCGCGAGCTCGGTCCCTCCGCCTCGGCGAAGGAGCCGGCCGGACGTACCGGCGAGCTCGCGGGTCGGGTGACTGCTTGGGATTGGGCCGGCTGCACGTTTGCCTCACGTGCTGGTCCGGCACCGCACTTGGTGTGGTGGCGAGCCGCTAGCCCGCAGTCACCTCACGCGTCCGGTTTTCATACATCTGCCGAACCACCTCCCTTCTCGTGTACCCCACACCCTAAGAACCGCCCGCTGCTCGATCAACCACTTTTTTTCCGAAGGAGCGACACGGCTCGTCTCGTCCCGGCCGCCCTGGGTCGGAGCAGCAGACGAGGTCGCTCACCCGTGGATGGGGAACGCTCGCCCACTAGCGTTCGGGGTATGGCGCAGCGGCGAGTGGTACTCAGTGGGTCGGTGTTCGAGGAGCGGATCGGGTATGCCCGGGCCGTGGTGGACGGGGAGTGGGTGCATGTCTCCGGGACGACCGGGTTCGACTACGCGGCGATGACGATCTCCGACGACGTGGTGGAGCAGGCGGAGCAGTGTCTGCGGAACACAGAGGCCGCGCTGGCGGAGGCGGGGTGCACGTTCGCGGATGTCGTACGGGTGCGGTACCTGCTGCCCGAGCGGGCGGACTTCGAGCCGTGCCGGCCGGTGCTGCGGCGGGCGTTCGGGGAGGTGCGGCCGGCGGCGACGATGCTGGTGTGCGGGCTGGCGGACCCCCGGATGAGGATCGAGATCGAGGTGTACGCCCGCCGCCGGGAGCTGCGGATCGAGCCCGTGGTCGGGGAGGCCATGCTGCGGGAGTGGCGGGACGTGCACAACGCCGTCGTGCCGCCGGCCGCGATGTCCCTCGACGAGGCGCGGGAGCGGCTGGTGCGCTACCGGCTGGAGAACGCCTACGTGGGGGACGAGCTCGTCGGCTGCTCCACCGTGCGGCCGCCGGACGGCGAGAAGGGCGTGGCGACCGTCATCGCGCGTGTGCTGCCCGGTTTCCGGGGCAGGGGTTACGGCACGGCCCTGTACGAGCGCTCTCTCGCGCACGCGCGCGTGCTGGGCGCCGAGGTGATCGAGACGTGCGTGCTGGTGGCCAACGAGGACGGGCTGCGGTTCGCCGCCCGGCGCGGGTTCGTCGAGGTGGAGCGGTATGTGCTGGAGGGGGAGCAGGACGAGTGGGCGGACCTGCGGCTGGCCTGAACACGCCCCCGGAGGGAAGGTTGCAACGATTCCTTCAATCTTGGGGAACTCGGTGTGTGCTGCATCACGTTCGAGTTAGATGATGGCGAGTGAGTGAACCGACGCGCCGTACCTGCGGACGCAGCTTGGCAGGGGGTCCAGGTGAGTGCTTCCCGGCGTAGTGGGACCACCGACGAGCTGGGGCCGGACGAGCCCGAGCGGGCCGGCCCCGTGGGCCCGGACGGCTCCGACCTGCTGGCCGCGCTGCTGGACGGGATGGACGCGGCGCTGTGCGCCTTCGACGCCGACGGGATCGTGACGCACTGGAACCGCGAGGCGGAGCGCATCCTGGGCTGGACCGCGGCCGAGGCGGTGGGCCGGCACGGGTTCGCCGGGTGGGCGGTGCGCGAGGCCGACGCCGAGGAGGTCGAGGGGCGGCTGATGTCCGCCATGCACGCCCCCGGCCGGCAGGTGCACGAGTTCGCGCTGCTGACCAAGGACGGCGGACGGGTGCTCGTACGGACGCAGTCGGCGGCCGTGCGCGGGCCGGACGGCAAGCCCGCCGGGCTGTACTGCGCCTTCAGCGAGGTGCACGCGCAGATCGACCTGGAGCGTTCCATCGCGCTGAGCGAGGCCCTGTTCGAGGACGCGTCGTGGGGCGTCGTGCTCGTCGACGCGGATCTGCGGCCGGCCGTGGTCAACGCGCACGCCGCACGGGCGCTCGGCGTCGGGCGTACGTCCGCGCTGGGGCGGCCCCTGGGGGAACTGCTCGCCCAGGGCGTCGAGGAGCTGGAGAGCGCGCTGACGCATGTGCTGGCGGAGGGCGCGCCGCCCGCGCCGGCGGAGATCTGGGTGAGCGTGCGCGCGCCCGAGGGCGAGCAACGGCGCTGCTGGCGCTGCGGCTTCGTACGGCTGGCCTCCCCGCTGGCGGAGGAGCCGGTTCCGCTCGGGGTGGCGTGGCTGTTCCAGGACGTGACGGAGACCAGGCAGGGCGAGCAGGAGGCGGCCCTGCTGCGGTTCCGGACCAATCAGCTGCACCGGGCCGCGCGGGCCGCCGCCGAGTGCGAGGACCCGGCGGAGGCGGCGACGGTCCATCTGGACTTCGCGCTGGCCGGGTTCGCCGATCACGCCCTGATCGACCGGGTGGCGGGCGGCGCGCTCGTCGACGGCGAGTCGAACGGCCCGGTGCGGCTGGTGCGGGTGGCCGCGACGCCGGCCGGCGCGCCGGGGCCGAGCCTGCTGGGCGGGCAGGCCGGGCTTCCGGTGCGGTACGCGGAGGGGCATCCGGCGCTGCAGTGCGTGGACCGGGTCGGCTCGGTGCGGGCCAGCGTGGGCGCGGTCGCGCCGGAGCAGGCCCGGGAGTGGGCGGTGGCCCGGCAGTGGCCCGCGGACACGGTGCACGCGCTGTGCGCGGTGCTGCGCAGCCGGGGCCGGACGCTCGGGGTCGTGACGTTCCTGCGCGGCGGCGGGCGCAGCCAGTTCGAGCGGTTGGACGCGGTGTACGGGGAGGACGTGGCGGTACGCATCGCCGCGGCGCTGGACCTGGCGGAGGTGCTGGGGCGGGGGGAGTAGCCCCGCCCGCGCCCACCGGTGCCCGGGCCCGGACCGGCCCGCCGCGTCAGCGCCGGTAGAAGATCCTGTCGCCGTACTCCTCCATCACCCGGCCGTTCCACTCGTGCCCGCCGTCCACGTTTCCCGAGCGCAGGAGCGGGGGTTCGATGCCGCGTTCCGCCAGGGTGCCTGCGGCCGTCGCCGTGATCGCCTGCATGAGGGCCGAGGTGACGACCGTGGAGGCGGGGGCGAAGGGGGCCGGGATGGTGTCGAGGGTGAGTTCCGCGTCGCCGACGGCGATCTTGGAGTCGAGGACGACGTCGCAGTGGTCCTTGAGGTAGGTGCCGGAGACGTGCCGGGACTTCGTCTGAGAGGCGTACGCCACCGACGTCACGCCGATGACCTTCACGCCGAGCGCGCGGGCGTTCATGGCCATCTCGACGGGCAGGGCGTTGCGTCCGGAGAGGGAGATGATCACCAGGGCGTCCCCGGCGCGCAGCGGCGAGGTGTCCAGGACGGCGCCCGCCAGCCCGTCGACCCGCTCCAGCGCGGAGCCCAGCGTGGCCGGCATCACGTCCACGCCGACCACCCCCGGCACGGCGAGCAGGTTCATCAGGGCGAGCCCGCCGGCCCGGTAGACGACGTCCTGCGCGGCGAGGGAGGAGTGCCCGGCGCCGAAGGCGAACAGGCGGCCCCCCTCGGCGACCGTGTCGGCGAGCAGCGTGCCGGCGGCGACGATGTGCTCGGCCTCCTCGTCGCGGACCCGCTTGAGAAGGTTGATCGCGGCGTCGAGGAACTGGTCGGCCAGTTTGCCGTCGCTCATACGGCTCGGGTCCTTCCGGGACGGAGGGGGGACAGGGCGCGTCTGTGTCGCGGATCACCGTGCGGTCTGGACCACTGCCGTGTCAATACGGCGGACCGCCGGCCGCGCACCGGGCCGGGTACGGGCCCGTAACCCCCCGGTTTCACCGGCACGGCACGGTTGTCAGTGGGATGCGTCAGAATTGAATCCAGGGCCAGCGCACGAGCCGCGAAGCCTTCGCGCTTCCGGCAGATCTCATCGAGGGGCACGTATGTCCGGACTGATCGACACCACGGAGATGTATCTCCGCACCATCCTTGAGCTGGAGGAGGAAGGTGTGGTCCCCATGCGTGCCCGGATCGCCGAGCGGCTGGACCAGAGCGGACCGACGGTCAGCCAGACGGTCGCGCGGATGGAGCGGGACGGCCTGGTCTCCGTGGCCGCCGACCGGCACCTGGAGCTCACGGACGAGGGCCGCCGGCTCGCCACGCGCGTGATGCGCAAGCACCGCCTCGCCGAGTGCCTGCTCGTCGACGTGATCGGCCTGGAGTGGGAGCAGGTGCACGCCGAGGCCTGCCGCTGGGAGCACGTGATGAGCGAGGCGGTGGAGCGCCGGGTGCTGGAGCTGCTGCGTCACCCCACCGAGTCGCCGTACGGCAACCCGATCCCCGGCCTGGAGGAGCTCGGCGAGAAGGACGGCGCCGACCCGTTCCTGGACGAGGGCATGGTCTCGCTGGCCGACCTGGACCCGGGGCTGGACGGCAAGACGGTCGTGGTGCGCCGGATCGGCGAGCCGATCCAGACGGACGCGCAGCTGATGTACACGCTGCGCCGGGCGGGCGTGCAGCCCGGCTCGGTGGTGAGCGTGACGGAGTCGGCGGGCGGTGTGCTCGTGGGCAGCGGCGGGGAGGCCGCGGAGCTGGAGGCGGACGTCGCCTCGCACGTGTTCGTCGCCAAGCGCTGAGGCGTCAACTGCGGAGGCGCATGAGGAAGTTGCGTTGTCCTGCGGTGACGCCGGAAAGTCAAAATTCCGTGCGCCGAATCGCAGCGCTCCGACGACTTGCGTGCAAGGCTGTCGCGTGAGGCATATGACCGGAGGGGGCGGAGGATGTGCCGCAGAGCTGTGGAGGGCCCCGGCGCCGTGCGGCGCCGGGGCCTGTCCTCCCCTGTGCTGACCCGGAGCCCCGAGCTCTCAGGGTCATTCCCCTCGGACCGGTTTCCCCGAGCGGTCCGCCTCCCGCTGAAGATCTCCCCTCGGCAGCGGCGATCATTCCTTGAGTCGGGTCACTCGAACGAGGGGTGTTGGTCACGGAAACGGCATTTTCGAATGCCCATTCGATAGTCTGCGGTGACAGGCCAGGCGGAATCCGCGCTTCAGGAAGGGGTGCCCGAGCGCACGCACGAGTGGTGTGACGGAAGGCAACTGCACGGTGACGGCAGGACACGGTTCACAGGACCGGCCGGCTCGACGAGCGGGAGCGAGCGGTCCGAGCGGAGCTAGGGGGGTGCCAGGACCATGGCGCGACGCATCGACGTGACCGGGGTGGGCGGAGTGCGCCTCGCCGCCTGGGAGTTCGGCGACCCGCCCAAGACCGATCCGACGAGGACCGACGCGTTCAAGACCGACTCGCCCAGGACCGGCGCGGTGATCCCGGCGCAGTCCGCCGCCGCGGAGCCCGGCCATCACCAGGCCGACCGCGCGCCCGGCGTGCTGTTACTGCACGGGCTGATGGGCCGCGCCTCGCACTGGGCGTCCACCGCCCGCTGGCTCAGTGAGCGCCACCGTGCCGTCGCCCTCGACCAGCGCGGCCACGGCCAGAGCGAGAAGTCCCCGCGGGCCGAGTTCAGCCGCGAGGCCTACGTCGACGACGCCGAGGCCGCCCTGGAACAGCTCGGCCTGGCCCCCGCCGTCCTCATCGGCCACGCCATGGGCGCCCTGACCGCCTGGCAGCTCGCCGCCAAACGCCCCGACCTGGTCCGGGGCGTGATCATCTGCGACATGCGGGCCTCCGCGCTCGGCGCGGCCTCGCAGCGGGAGTGGGCCGACTGGTTCAAGTCCTGGCCCGTCCCCTTCGCCACCCTGGCCGACGTGCGCAAGTGGTTCGGCGAGGACGACCCCTGGGTGGAGCGGCCGAACCCGGCGCGCGGGGAGTTCTACGCCGAGGTGATGCACGAGTGCGCCGACGGCTGGCGGCCCGTCTTCGACCTCGACCAGATGCTGCGGTCCCGCGAGACCTGGGTGTACGACGCGCACTGGGAGGAGTTGGCCCAGGTCCAGTGCCCGGCCCTGGTCGTCCGCGGCCTCGACGGCGAACTGGGCCGGGCCGAGGCCCAGGAGATGGTGCGGGTGCTGCCGCGTGGGGAGTACGCGGAGGTGGCCGACGCCGGACACCTCGTCCACTACGACCAGCCGGAGGCGTGGCGGGCGGCGATCGAGCCGTTTCTGGAGCAGGCGTTCAGCGCGCTGTGAGCCCCTGGGCGGGCCGGTCTAGCCCTTGCTCACCGCGACCAGGATCTCCGGCAGCCGCGCCGCCGTCCGCGGAGCGGCAAGCCGCAGCCCCGCCCAGGTGATCGCCGCGCCGTAGGCCGCGCCCACCGGCAGCAGCACCCACCCCCACCGGTCCCCGTCCCTCGCCACGTGCACCCAGATCGCCGCCACGATCACCGGAGCGGACAGCAGGGCCGCCGAGACCATGCCGCCGAAGATGGAGATCCAGGCCAGCCCGGTCTGGCCGGGGACGACGTTCTTGTAGCCCTCCTGCGGGATGGAGTACGGGAAGCGGGCCGAGGTCCACGCGCCGGTCGCCAGCATCGCCCCGAGTAGCGCGAAGGACAGACCGAGCACCTCCGGCAGCCGGGGCCAGTCGCCGAGCATCGCCGTGGTCAGGACGGTGACGAGGGTGGCGTACGGCAGGGTGATCACCAGCAGCGCCAGCGCCCGGCCGCGCAGTTCGACGTACGCGTCCTGCGCGGTGGAGATGGTCAGCGCGACCATCCAGAACGCGGAGGTGTCCTGCCCGAACTGGTTGTACATCTGGATGCCGAGCATCCCCGCGGCGAAGCACGCGAAGTAGACCGACCCCGTGCCCTGCAGCGCGTTGAACACGGGCACGATCAGGCCGATGGCCAGCGAGGTCACCCAGGCCGCCTTGGTCTTCGGATCGCGCCAGACATAGCGCAGGCTGCGTTCCATGACCGTGCCCGTGCGGCCGGCCGGCAGCAGCCGGGACAGACCGGCGGAGGACCGCTCGCGGGCGGCGGCGGGCTCGGCGGACTGGAGCGTGGAGCCGTCGGGCGCGGTCATCAGCCGGGTCAGATGGCGCGCCCACACGGCGATCAGCGCCACCAACGCGCCCAGCGACAGCGCGAGTTGCAGCACGGCCGTCCCGTACGATCCGCCGCTCACGGAGTCCACCGCGCCGATCGCCGACGCGGGCGGCACCCACCGCAGCACGTCCCCCACCGGCTCCAGCTGGGCCAGCCCCGTCGAACCCAGGCGCTGCGCGCCGAAGTTGACCAGCTGCGCGCCGATCGCGATGACCAGCCCGCTGAGCACCGCGAGGTCACGGCCCCGACGGCTGGTCAGCAGACGGATGTTGGCGGCGGCGACGGCCCGCGCCAGCGCCACGCACACCAGCAGCGCGAGCACGACACCGGCCACCGCGACGGCGTAGGCCGCCCCGCCGTGCGCGACCGCCAGCGCCGAACCGGTGAGCAGCAGCAGCGTGAACAGCGGTCCGATGCCGACCAGCGAGGCCGCCAGCAGCGCCCGCACCAGCGGCCGGGGCCGCAGCGGCAGCATCACGAGCCGGGTCGGGTCGAGGGTCTCGTCGCCGCTGGGGAAGAACAGCGGCATCACCGCCCAGCCCAGCGCCAGCACGGCCACCAGCAGCACGACGACGGCGTCGGCGTGCGCGTGCCCGCGCAGGGCGATCAGACCGATCAGCTGCAGCGCGGCGAACAGCAGCACGACGACGGCGGACGCGACGAAGGCGGCCGTACGGCCCCCGGACTGCCGCAGGCCGTTGCGCAGCAGCGACAGCTTCAGCCGTACGACGACGGGGGTGATGCCGGCGCCCGTCATCGGGCCCCGCCGCCCAGCCAGTCCAGGTCGGAACCGGCGTCGCGCCCGCCCGCGCCGACCAGTTCCAGGAACGCCTGCTGCAACGAGGGGGCGGCGCCGCGCACCTCGGCGAGCGTGCCCTGGGCGCGGATGCGGCCGGCCGCCATCACGGCGACCCAGTCGCACAGCGACTCGACGAGCTCCATGACGTGGGAGGAGAAGACGACGGTGGCGCCGGAGGCGGTGTACCGCTCCAGCACGCCCCGGATGGTCTGCGCCGACACCGGGTCGACCCCCTCGAACGGCTCGTCCAGGAAGAGGACTTCGGGATTGTGGAGGAGCGCTGCCGCGAGTCCGATCTTCTTCCGCATGCCGGTCGAGTAGTCGACGACGAGCTTGTGCTGGGCGCCGGCCAGGTCGAGCACGTCGAGCAGCTGGGTGGCCCGCTTGTCCACCTCGGCACCCGGCAGCCCCCGCAACCGCCCGCTGTAGCCGAGCAGTTCCCTGCCCGACAGCCGCTCGAACAGCCGTAGTCCCTCGGGCAGCACCCCGATGCGCGCCTTCACGGCCACGGGGTCGCGCCACACGTCGTGCCCCACCACCTCGACGCTCCCCTGGTCGGGCCGCAGCAGCCCCGTGACCATGGAGAGGGTGGTGGTCTTCCCGGCTCCGTTGGGCCCCACCAGCCCGATGAACTTCCCGGCGGGCAACTCGAGATCGATCCCGGCAACGGCAACCTGCTGCCCGAACCGCTTCCAGAGCCCACGTACACACACGGCCGACGTCATGACAGCCAACCTAGAAGGGGCACGGGGAACCGCGCGACCGGCCACGACGATCCCGCGTCCGCAACCGACGCAAACGCGGCAGATCGGCAGGCGCTATCGATCCCGGCCGCACGCGTAGGCCAGCGGCGAGATCAGCTCCTCCGCGTCCGGCAGCCACCGGTTCGCGGGCGTCGGCCGGCACGCCCACTGAACGGCCCCGCGGGACCCGTACCGCGTGGGCGGCGCGGCCACGTACGCCCCCTCGCCCAGCGCGACGAGGTCCAGCGAGGCCGGCGACCACCCCAGCTTCCGCACCAGGTCGGGCACCTTCACCGACGCGCCCGGCAGCACGAAGAAGTGCATCCGCCGGTCCGGCGTCAACGTCACCGGACCCAGCGTCAACTCCATGCGCTCCATCCGGGCCAGCGCGAGGAACCCCGCCGACTCCGCCACCGAGATCGCGTCGAACGTACGCCCCGTGGGCAGCAGGATCGACGCCGCCGGCTGCTTCTGCCACATGCGGCGCGCCACCGTCGCGCTCCCCGTGGCCTGCGTCGCCCAGTCCTCCCGCGCCGGATGCGCCCCCGGCGCACCGCAGGAGGCGTCACCGCACGAGCAGCGCTGCACCCCGTCGACGGCTTCCAGCCACGTGCCGGGAAAGACGTCCCAGTGGCGCTCCTCGGCGTATCGTACGGCTGTCTCCAGCAGCGATTCCCCGCGCTGCTGCGGAATCTGAGCGGCTTCGGTGCCCGCGATCGTCTCTTCCACGCTCATCACAACTCCCGCGCCCACCTCCGGTTACGGCCGTAGCGCGCGCGGGGGAGGAGCATCGATTCGGCATCTGGGGCGCATGGATGCACGTGTGGGGGCGCGCAGGAGGAACCGGAGCGGGGGCTGGGTAGCCACGACTGGGGCAGGCGACAGCCTTTACCCCGGCAATCCTCGCATGCCTCGCATTTTAGCCGTGTCCGCGGGGCATTGATCTTCAAGGCCGGATCTTTTCGCTCTCCGGGGCGGGAGGTTCGGTCACGGAAGACACGCCAACTCGGTGCGTGGGCAGGCACCGCAGCCACAGGGGGTACGCCAATGGCCGCAAGGCCTCTCGTCGCGCGGCAGCCGAACGAACGGTTGCAGGCGCTCATCCAGGAGGCGGGGTGCTCGAACGCCGGGCTCGCCCGCCGGGTCAACATGTGCGGCGCAGAGCACGGCCTCGACCTGCGCTACGACAAGACGTCCGTGGCCCGCTGGCTGCGCGGACAGCAGCCGCGGGGCCGGGCGCCGGCGATCATCGCCGAGGCGCTGGGCCGCAAGCTCGGCCGTACCGTGACGATCGACGAGATCGGCATGGCCAACGGCAAGAACCTCGCCTCGGGCGTCGGGCTGCAGTTCTCGCCGACCGTGCTCGGAGCCATCGAGCAGGTCTGCGAGCTGTGGCGCAGCGACGTGGGCCGGCGGGACTTCCTGTCCGGCTCGTCCGTCGCCGCCTCCGCCCTCGTCGAGCCCAGCCGCGACTGGCTGATCTCCTCGCCCGACGCGCAGGTGGCGCGCTCGGCGGGGCCGCGGGTCGGGCAGTCCGACGTGGCGGCGGTGAAGGCGATGACGCAGGCGCTGGTGGACCTCGACCACCAGTACGGCAGCGGGCATGTGCGGCCGGTGGTCGTGCACTACCTCAACAGCGTCGTCTCCGGGCTGCTGGCGGGCTCCTACCGGGAGGCGGTGGGCCGCGAGCTGTTCGCCGCGGTCGCCCGGCTGACCGAACTCGCCGGGTACATGGCCGTCGACACCGGCCAACCCGGCCTGGCCCAGCGGTACTACATCCAGGCGCTGCGCCTCGCGCAGGCGGCCGGGGACCGCGGCTACGGCGGTTACGTGCTGGCCGCCTCCATGAGCCACCTCGCCGCGCAGCTCGGAAACCCGCGGGAGATCGCGCAGTTGGCGCGGGCGGCGCAGGAGGGGGCGCGGGGACGCGTCACCCCGCGCGCGGAGGCCATGTTCCACGCGGCGGAGGCCCGCGGCCACGCCCTGATGGGCGACGCGCGGGCGGCCCAGGTGGCGTCCGGGCGGGCGGTCGGCGCCCTGGAGTCGGCCGACTCCGCCTCCGGGGACGACCCGGCGTGGATCGCGCACTTCGACGAGGCCTACCTGGCCGACGAGTTGGCGCACTGCCACCGCGACCTCGGGCAGGCCGAGGCGGCGGCGCGGTGCGCGGAGGAGTCCCTGGCCGGGCTGCCGGAGACCAAGGCGCGCCGGCGGGCCATCGGGTACGTCC
The DNA here is from genome assembly GCF_054850255.1 of Streptomyces sp. 7R007. Classification (NCBI taxonomy): domain Bacteria; kingdom Bacillati; phylum Actinomycetota; class Actinomycetes; order Kitasatosporales; family Streptomycetaceae; genus Streptomyces; species Streptomyces sp. 7R007. The sequence goes on from NZ_JBTWMV010000006.1 coordinate 241,700, forward strand.
TGCTCGCCACCGCCCAGGTGCAGCAGCGCGAGATCGAGCAGGCCTGCAACACCGGCCTGAAAGCGGTCGAGTTGCTGGAGACCCTGCGCTCCAACCGGGGTGCGGAGTACCTGGAGGACTTCCAGCAGCGGCTGGAGCCGTTCCGGGACGAGGCGGTGGTACGGGAGTTCGGCGCGCGGCTGGAGTTGCAGGCCGCGGCGTGAGACCGGTGCGTGAACCCGCGGGAAACGGCGGGTTCACGCGCGGGGTGAGGCGGAAGTGGACATATCCAGCAGGGTGCAGACCGCTTCTGTTACCGCTGTCACAGGAAGGGAGGTCGCGGCCTGAGCTGCGTGGCACCCGGCTCGGGAGACCCGGTAGCGTGAGCCGACGGTTCACAAGGTCCCCCACATGTAGGAGTCCCGGTGACGCAGAGTGGACAGGGCGAGGAGTCCGGGCAACGCCACGCGCGCGAAGGCATCGTGCTGCCTTCCGACGGTGGCGCGCCGCTGATGCCGGGCTCGACGTCCGGCCCCGGCCCGCACCACGGCCCCCAGCCCGGTTCCTACGGCGGCGCCCGGTCCGACGCCCCCTCCGGCCACCCAGGCGGGCAGCAGGGTCCGTACACCGGCCGGCAGCCGGCCCCGCAGCAGCCGGCCGCGTCTCCCGCCGGCGGCCAGGCCTGGGGCACCCCGTGGGGCCCCGGTCGGCAGCAGCCCGGTGAGGACCCGCAGGCCGGCCGGTCCTGGCCCCCCGCGGCCGCCCAGCAGTGGGGCACGTCCGACGCCTGGACCGCCCAGCCGCTCCCCTCCGAGAGCCCGGCCCCCCAGCCGTACGCGCAGCCGGAGCCCGCGTCCTACGCCCCGCAGCAGCCCACGGGAGGCGCCCCGCTGCCCCCGGCCGCTCCCGCCTCCTACGGCTCTGCCGGCACCTACGGCGGCTCCCCCCTGCCCCCCGCCGCCGACGAGGGCGCCACCCAGTACCTGCCTCCCGTCGCCGCCCCCGGCGCCGACGGGGCCACCCAGTACATCCCGCCCGTTCCCGCGGGCCCCCACGAAGGGGCGACGCAGTACATACCCCCCGTCGGCCCCGGGGCGCTGCCGCCCGAGGCCCACGGCGCGGCGCCGTCCGACGCGACGCAGTTCCTCGGCGGGCCCCGGCCGGGCGGCGGGCCCATGCCGCCGGCCGCCGGGCCCGACGCCCAGCCCACGCAGTACCTGCCGCCGGTGACCGACCAGGCCCCCGGGGCGCCGTACGGCGAACGGCAGCCGCCCGCCGAGTTCGACAACCTCTTCCGCAGCGCACCGGGCGGCGAGGGCCCGGCCGCGGCCACGCAGCAACTCCCGCGCGTCGACCAGCAGCAGCCCTCCTACGGAGCGGCGCAGCAGCCGTCGTACGCCCAGCCGCAGACCTCCTACTTCCCGCCGGGGCGTGACGACGACGGCCGGGGCGGCGGCCGGGGCGGGCGTCCCCGCTCGCGGGTGCCGCTGATCGCCGCCGTCGGCATCGGCATCGTCGTGCTCGGCGTCGGCGCCGGGGCGCTGCTGGGCGGCGGGGGCGGCGACGACTCCAAGGACCGGAACCAGACCGTCTCCGCGACCGCGCCCGCGACCGAGGGCTCCGCGTCGCCGTCCGCCGACCCGGCGAAGACGCAGGCGGTCGCCCTGGACAAGCTGCTGGCCGACAGCGGCAACAGCAGGGCGTCGGTGATCGCGGCCGTCGCCGACGTCAAGCGGTGCGCCAACCTCACCCAGGCCGCCTCCGACCTGCGCGCCGCCGCCAAGCAGCGCACCGAGCTGGTCACCCGGCTGTCCGGGCTGTCCGTCGACCGGCTCCCGAACCACGCCGACCTGACCAGCTCGCTCACCAAGGCGTGGCAGGCGTCCGCGGCGGCCGACAACCACTACGCGGCCTGGGCGGACCAGGTCGCCGGCAACAAGAAGGGCTGCAAGAAGGGCCAGGCCCGCACCACCGGCCAGACCGCGGCCGGCAACCGCGAGAGCGGCACGGCCAGCCAGCAGAAGGCCAGGGCGGCCGGGCTGTGGAACGCGATCGCGAAGACGTACGGCCTGACCCAGCGCCAGCCGACCCAGCTGTGACGGGGGCGGCGGGCGCGGGGGTTCAGCTCACGTCCGCCTTCTCCAGGGTCTTCGTCACGTCCAGGAAGCCCTTCTTCGCGGCGACCAGCTGACCCTGCCGGACCGTCTGCAGGGTCACGTCTTCGTTGACCAGGCGGGAGAGCCCGATGACGGCGAGGGCGCCCTCGTCCTGCCACCGCAGGGTGGGCGTCAGGCCGCCCGTCGAGACCTTCAGACCGCCGTCGAGGGCCCGGTGCACCGTGTCGGCGGTGACGTCGCCGCCGCCGAGCGACTCGACGGTCTTCTTGAAGACGGTGTAGGCGATGTACGTCGTCTGCACGCCCGCGTCGGCCGGGTCGATGCGGTTGTCGCCGAACGCCTGCTCGCTGATCACCTTCTTCATGGCGTCCCAGCGCGCGTCGCTCGCCGCCGGGTACCAGCCGGTGACGTACGCCCCCTCGTACGGGCCCCTCGGCCCGCCCGTCTCGTTGATCTCGGTCTGGTCGACGTCGCCGAGCATGGCGGCGGTCTTCACGCCGGAGTTCTTGGTGCGGACGCGCACGAAGGAGTCCATGAAGGTGCTGGTGCGGTCCCCCAGCGCGGGGATCACGCACCCGTGGTGCGCCGGGTCGGCGGAGGCGGCGGAGAAGGCCTTCTGCGCCTGCGCGTCGTAGGAGGTCTGGTCGTCGGCCGCCCGCTGGTCGATCGCCGCCGCGTGCCCGCCGGCCCGCAGGCCGGAGTCGAGCATGGTGGCCAGCTCGTCGCCCGCGATGTTGTCGGGCCGTACCAGGACGACCGGCCCGCAGCTCGCGGCGAGTTCCTTGCCGAGGCCGGCCAGCAGGGTGGGCTGGCCGCCGTTGACGGGGTAGGACAGCGGGCTGGTGAACTCGCCGGTGGTGACGCCGTAGCCGCCTATGTAGGGGATGCCGGCGCCCTCCAGCTCGGGCAGGAAGGAGTCGCTGTACTGGCTGTAGGAGCCGACCACCGCGACGACGTTGCGCTTCACCGCGATCCGGGCGCACTTCGCGGCGGCCACGCTGTCGTTGTGGTCGTTGCAGGTGACGACCTGGAGCTTGCGGCCGTTGATGCCGCCGTGGGCGTTGACCCAGCGGGCGTAGGCCTGTGCGAAGGCCGGCATGCCGGGCTTGTTGGTCGCCTTGGTGTCCTGCGGCGCCCAGGTCATGACGGTGATCGGGTCATCCCCGGAACCCCCCGTGGTACCGGGGATGACCCCGCAGCCGACGGCGAGCGTCGCGCACGCGGCCAGGGCCCCGGCCGCACGGACGGTGGCTCTGACGGGCCGCGTGAGCGTGGGGAGGAAGGTGCTGCGGGTGCGTCGCCTGCCGGTCATGGACACACACGCTTCCGTCACATCGCCAACCTGAGGGTGACCCTTGGTTAGTGATCGGTGACGTGCAGGTGAATTACGGGGGTCGGTGAGGCGCCCGGGAAGAAGAACGTACGATCGATGACCGTGCAAGGTTCGGAGAACTCTTCCCGTCGCGGCCGTCGCTCATCCACCATGGGCGGCATGCCACTGAACGACATGCCGTGGTGGCGCTGGCGCAGCAATGTGCGCTCCGCGCTGCACATGCTCTCCGATCCGGTGTTCCAGCAGAACGTCTGGCTGGCCGGCGTCGACGGGTACGGGGACGTCACCGACGCCGTGTACCGGCTGGTCGAGGACACCTGGCTGGACAACTGGTCCGCCGAGAAGTACGTCGGCACGATCTTCCGTGACTCCCAGGAGGCCGCCCTCGTCGACACCGCCGTGCTGCGCGTGCTGCGGATCATGCACCAGGTGGGCCCGGACGCCCCCGTCTCCGTGTACATGGAGAACCCGGGGTGGCCGGATGCGGTGCGGGCGGCGCGGGACGCGCACGTGCGGATGGCGATGGCCGACGGCGAGGACCCCGACGCGCCGCCGCGCACGCTGGAGGTGCTGCGGATCATGACGCGGTCGGCGTGAGCCGGTCCGCTTGACGGACGGCGATCCGGCGGGGCGCCCGGATATGGGACCCTGTCCTGCATGAACGAGCAGTCCCCCCGAGCCGCCGCGGCAGCCGACCAGTACGTCCTCACCCTTTCCTGCCCGGACAAGCAGGGCATCGTGCACGCCGTGTCGAGCTACCTGTTCATGACCGGCTGCAACATCGAGGACAGCCAGCAGTTCGGCGACCACGACACGGGTCTGTTCTTCATGCGCGTCCACTTCTCGGCGGAGGCGCCGGTGACGGTGGACAAGCTGCGCGCGAGCTTCGCGGCGATCGGTGACTCCTTCCACATGGACTGGCAGATCAACCGCGCCGACGAGAAGATGCGCATCGTCTTGATGGTCAGCAGGTTCGGGCACTGCCTGAACGACCTGCTCTTCCGGGCGCGGATCGGGGCGCTGCCCGTGGAGATCGCGGCGGTGGTCTCCAACCACACGGACTTCGCCGAGCTGGTGGGCTCCTACAACATCCCCTTCCACCACGTCCCGGTGACGAAGGACACCAAGGCGGACGCGGAGGCGCGGCTGCTGGAGATCGTCCGCGAGAACGACGTCGAGCTGGTCGTTCTCGCCCGTTACATGCAGGTGCTGTCGGACGACCTGTGCAAGCAGCTGAGCGGGCGGATCATCAACATCCACCACTCGTTCCTGCCGAGCTTCAAGGGCGCGAAGCCGTATCACCAGGCCCATGCGCGGGGCGTGAAGCTGATCGGGGCGACGGCGCACTACGTGACCGCGGACCTGGACGAGGGGCCGATCATCGAGCAGGAGGTCGAGCGCGTCGGCCACGACGTCACGCCGGACCAGCTGGTGGCGATCGGCCGTGACGTGGAGTGCCAGGCACTGGCGCGCGCGGTGAAGTGGCATGCCGAGCGCCGGATCCTGCTGAACGGCCGACGCACGGTCGTGTTCGCCTAGGGTCGCGACGGGCCCCGGGGGTCCTCCTACATGCGGCTCAGCGACGCCGCCGCGAACAGTACGTCCCTGATCGCCTCGCGGTCGCCCACCTGCCCCGCCGCGGCCTCCGCCGGTGGCACATGGCCCGCGGCCAGGTGGCAGAACTCCACGCCGTCCAGGGCCACGTGCGCCACCTCGAACTCCGTGGAGCCCACCGCCGCCGGTGAGTCCAGCGGGATCAGCCACTCGCCGCCGCCCAGCCCCTCGATCTCCAGCCGCAGCGTTCGGCCCGCCTGGCCGGCGAGGCCCAGGTGGCGGCCGTGGGCCGGCGACGCCAGCCCGCTCTGCCGGCGTCGGGCCAGCGCGGCGGGCAGCATGCGGGCCGCGAGGTCGATCATGCGGTGCAGGTGGCGCGGGGACGGGGGCGCGTAGGGGTAGTCGACCGCGTCGGCGATGTCCTCCGCGTGCACCCAGCACTCGAAGGCGCGGTCCACCATCGCGTCGTGCAGCGGGAGGTGGAAGTCGCCGTAGGAGACGGGGAGCTTCGCCGAGCCCGTGCCGGTGTTGCCGGTGAAGGACACCGTGCGCACCAGGTCGTGGCTCTGCTCGCGCCACGGCGCCCGCACGGAGCGGCCGGGCGGGAAGTGCGAGGTGCGCCAGTACGCCTCCGTGCGCGCGGCCGGTGTCGGCGCCTGGTCGACGAGGTCGCCGAGCGGGTCGTCGAGGCCGAGCGCGAGGGCGATCAGGCCGTCGACCGACAGCAGGTGGGCGATCACGCCGGCGACGGTCGTACGGCGGCTCGTGGCGTCGTCGTCCTCGAACCACCGCAGCCGCACGGGCGCGTGCCACTCGGCGTCCCCAATGTCCTGCAGCAGCGCGTCGAGCCGGGCGGTCTCGGCGTCGTAGGGCGCCGCCCACTCGGGCACCGGGATGCGCGGCGGGCGCCGGTCCAGGCAGCCCTCCAGGACGCGGGTGCGCAGGGCAGGGTCCAGATCGAGGCTCTCCGGCTGGTGCAGCAGGCCGACCGCCTCGCGCAGCCGCAGCGCCTCGTCGGCGCAGGAGCCGCAGCTGCCCAGGTGCTCCTCGACGGCCGCCGTCTCCTCCTTCGAGCAGGCGGCCAGCGCCCACGCCCCGAGCAGGGACTTCAGCACCGGGTGCGCCAGGACGAGCGGGGGCGGCGCCAGGCCCTCCGGCTCGGGCAGCGGCCGTCCGCCGTCCTCGACGGAGGCGCGGGGCAGGGGTATGCGCGGGGACCGGTCCGGGTCCTCGCCGCCCCCGTCGCCGTCGCCCTTGCCGTCGCCGGGGCCGGACGGGCCGTGCGCGCCGGTTGCGTGCCCCGCGGGGGTGTCCTGCCGGCCGCCGTGACCACTCTGCGTCCGCTCGTCCTTGTCGTCGCCGTCCTCGTGGCCCCCGTGTTCGTCGTACGCCTCGAAGCGGGTCACACCGCACCCCCGTGGTCCGGCGGGGTGCCCGCGTCGTGGGCGGTGGACAGCAGTTGCAGGCCCAGGCGCAGGCGGCGGCGGGCCTCGTCCTCGGTGACGCCGAGGTCGCCGGCGGTCTGGCGGTAGTCGCGGCGCTGGAAGTACGCCAGCTCCAGGGCGGCGCGCAGCGGGGCGGGCATGGACTGCACGATGTAGTCGGCGCGGGCGGCGACCGAGGCGCGGCGCACCCTGCGCTCCAGTTCCTCCGCGGAGCCGCCGCCCCGGGCGAGGGCCGCGGTCTCGGTGGCGCGCAGCCGCTGCACGGCGAGGCGGTGGGCCAGCGTGGCCACCCAGGTGCGCAGGGGGCCCTGGCGGGGGTCGTAGGAGTCGGGGTGCTCCCAGACGTGGGCGAAGACGTCACGGGTGATGCCGTCGGCCGCGTGCTCGTCGCCGAGGACGCGGTGGGCCAGGCCGTGCACCAGGGAGGCGAAACGGTCGTAGAGCTCGCCGAGGGCCGCGGCCTCGCCGCGGGCCAGCCGCTGCTGCATCTTGCGGTCCCAGCGGGGCGGTACGTCCTTCTTCGCCATGCGACCCCCTCACCCGCCCGTTCGTTCCGTCCGTCCAGCCTGCGGCCGACGTCTCCTCGAATGTAGTCGGCACGTCTGACAGCGCACGCCCCTTTGTGGCAATGCGCGCCCCCAGCGGAGCCGCAGGTGATAGTGAGGCTTCGCCTACCCGGTCCAGATCTGATCGAACAGGATCGAAGCCGACTAAAACAAGCCTCTTTCGATCGCTTTCCGTTTTCGGGCCCGCGTTTCAGGGAACGGCCGGTGGGCAGCCGCGCTGCAAGGAAGCGTAGGGACGGCTTCCGGTTGCGGGGATTCCGGCGAGCGAAGGGCATGGTGGTGGCGTTCTATGTGACCGACGACGAGCAGGGCGACTGGGCCGTGCTCCGGGTGTCGGGCGAGCTGGACCTGGTGACGTCGCCGGCGCTGCGCCAGCGGGTCCACGACGTGGTCGCCGACGGCCGCCACAGTCTCGTCCTCGACCTCTCCGACGTCTTCTTCTGCGACTCCAGCGGCGTCGGCGTGCTCATCGCCGCCCGCCGGCTGATCCGCTCCTGCCAGGGCCGGCTGCGCCTGATACTGCCCGCCCAGGGCGCGGATGGGGGCACCTCCCGCGCGAGCGAAGCCGAGCGTGGGGGAGGCTCCCACGTCAACCGGGTGCTCGGCGCCCTCGGCGTGCGGCGCCTGTTCGACGTCTACGCCGACCTGGCGGAAGCGGCGACGGAGGAGGCCGGGCCGCTGTCGGCGTGAGCCGTGCCACACGCTCTGCCACATCGTTGTCCCGAAATTCCCCCGGTCTTGGCACAGGCGTCGCTTTCGCGCTCCCCGGCATCCTTTCGCGTCGTACGCTCCCGTCCGGAAGCACCCCGACACGACGTGAGGCGGCACGGAAGACATGGTCAGCAGCGAGTACGAGCGCAGGATCGCCGCCCGGTTCGCCACCTTCGACCAGGACGGCAGCGGCTACATCGACCGCGCGGACTTCAGCGTGGCGGCCCAGGCGCTGCTCGCCGAGTTCGGCACGGCGGCCCGCTCCGACAAGGGGCAGGCCCTGTACGCCGGCGCCGAGGCCTTCTGGCAGGGCATGGCCGGGATCGCGGACCGCGACGGCGACCAGCGCATCACCCGCGAGGAGTTCGTGAACGGCGCGGTCAAGCGGCTGCGCGACAACCCCGAGCGGTTCGCCGAGATCGCCCGTCCCTTCCTGCACGCGGCCCTGGACATCGCCGACGCCGACGGGGACGGCAGGGCCACGGTCGAGGACACCGCGCGCGTGCTGCGCAGTCTGGGCGTGGCCGAGGACGTCGCCCGGGCCACCGCCGCCGCGCTGGACACCGACGGGGACGGCCGGGTCGGCGAGGCGGAGATCGTGCCGGCGTTCGCCCGCTACTTCACCGTCGCCGAGTAGCGCTCGCCGCATAGCGCTCGCGCAGCTTGTACTTGAGCACCTTGCGCAGCGTCTCATTGCGCGGAAGGGCGTCCACCACCTCCAGCCGCTCCGGCAGCTTGTGCACCGACAGCCCTTCCGCGCGCAGGTGGGACACGACGTCCGCGAGGGTCAACTCCGGCGCCCCGGGCGGCTGTTCGACCACCGCGCAGACCAGCTCCCCGCGCTCGGCGTCCGGCAGCCCGATCACGGCGGCGTCCCCGACGGCCGGGTGGGCGGCCAGCAGGTCCTCGATCTCCTTCGCGGAGACGTTCTCGCCCTTGCGGATGATCACGTCCTTCAGCCGCCCGGTGAGCACGAGGTGGCCCGAGCCGGTGAGGTACCCCAGGTCGCCGGTGCGCAGGAAGCCGTCCTCGTCGAACGCCTCGGCCGTCTGCGCCGGGTCCAGATAGCCCTGGCACACGGCCTCCCCGCGCAGCCGCACCTCCCCGTCGACGATCCGTATCTCCATCCCCTCCGGCGGCCGTCCCTCGGTGGTCGCCAGGTTCTCGGCGCTGTCCCCGGGGTCGCCCATGGTGATCATCGGGACCTCGGTCATGCCGTACCCGTGGGTGAGCTGCACGCCCATCTCCCGTACGACGGCGTGGTACACCTCCGGCGGCTTCGGCGCCCCGCCGCCCGCGAGCAGGCGCAGCGTGGGAACGACCTTCCGTCCCGGCTGCCTGCGCTGCTCGGCCAGGAACATCGAGTAGAAGGCCGTCGACCCGCCCGCGACCGTCACCCCGTGCCTGCGGTAGCCCTCCAGCGCGTCCGGCATCGCGAACTGCTCGAACATCACCGCCGGGAAGCCGTACAGCAGGAGCATCACCGTGTAGTCGGGGCCCGCTATGTGGGCGTAGGGGAAGGCCATCGAGCCCACGTCGTCGGCGGAGAGGTGCAGGGCGTGGGCCAGGCAGGAGCCGCCCGCGATCAGCGAACGGTCGGTGTGCAGCACGCCCTTGGGGTCGGAGGTCGTGCCGGAGGTCCAGTAGATCCAGCGCACGGAGGCGCCCTCGACGGGAGGCGGGGGCAGGACGGACGGGTCGCCGTCGGGCAGGTCGTCGTACGCCTCGAAGACCCCCTTGGCGCCGAGCCGCCGGGCCATCTCCGTGTGGTCGAAGCCGCGCCAGGTGCCCGGCACCGCGAAGAACTCCGCCTTCGACTCGCGCAGCGCGAAGCCGACCTCGCGGTCCCGGTAGAAGGGGATGACGGGGGTCTGCACGGCGCCCAGACGGGCCAGCGCGAAGGAGAGCAGGGCCGTCTCGATGCGGGTGGGCAGCTGCCAGGCGACCACCGTGCCGGGGCGCACGCCCATGCCGTACAGGCCGGCCGCCACCCGCTCGGCCCGCGCCCGCAGGTCGCCGAAGGTCAGCGTGCGGTCGTCCTGGAGGAGCACCGGACGGTCGGGGGTGAGCCGGGCGCGGCGGTCCACCAGCTCCCACAGGGTGCGGGCGGAACCCAGGGAGTGCGGGGTGTCGGTCATGTCTGCCCCCTGCTTGGCTGACGACTCGTCAGGTGACATGCTATCTGACGGGTCATCAGATAAGTACCGTCCGGCGGAGGGGAACCATGGCCACCGAACTGCCCCGCATCATCAGCGTCGACGACCACGTGATCGAGCCCGCGCACCTCTTCGAGACCTGGCTGCCGGCCAGGTACCGGGAGAGGGGCCCGCAGCCCCTCACCGCCGGCATCGGCGAACTCGCCTACGTCGGCGGCAAGTACCAGATCACGATGGACCCGGACGGCCCGCCGACCGACTGGTGGATCTACGAGGACCTGAAGTTCCCCTACAAACGCAACATCGCCGCCGTCGGCTTCTCCCGCGACGAGATGACCCTGGAGGGCATCACCCGGGAGCAGATGCGGCGCGGCTGCTGGGACCCCAAGGCGCGGCTGGAGGACATGGACCTCAACCACGTCGAGGGCTCCCTGTGCTTCCCCACTTTCCCGCGCTTCTGCGGCCAGACCTTCGCCGAGGCCCACGACAAGGAGGTCGCCCTCGCCTGCGTGCGCGCCTACAACGACTGGATGGTCGAGGAGTGGTGCGGCGACAGCGGCGGCCGGCTCATCCCGCTGTGCCTGATCCCGCTGTGGGACGTCGGCCTGGCGGTCGAGGAGATCCACCGCAACGCCGCGCGCGGGGTGCGGGCGGTCACCTTCTCCGAGATCCCCACCCACCTCGGCCTGCCGTCCATCCACTCCGGCTACTGGGACCCCTTCTTCGCGGCCTGCCAGGACACCGGCACGGTGGTGAACATGCACATCGGGTCGTCCTCCCAGATGCCCGCCGCCTCCCCCGACGCCCCGCCCGCCGTCCAGGCCTCCCTGTCCTTCAACAACGCCATGGCGTCGATGATGGACTTCCTCTTCAGCGGGGTCCTGGTGAAGTTCCCGACCCTCAAACTCGCCTACTCCGAGGGCCAGATGGGCTGGATCCCGTACGCCCTCGAACGCGCCGACGACGTCTGGGAGGAGCACCGCGCCTGGGGCGGGGTGCGCGACCTGATCCCCGAACCCCCCTCGACGTACTACTACCGGCAGATCTTCTGCTGCTTCTTCCGCGACCGGCACGGGGTCGCCTCGCTGGACGTCGTGGGCCGCGACAACGCCACCTTCGAGACCGACTACCCGCACGTCGACTCGACCTTCCCGGACACCAAGGAGGTCGCCCTCGACCATGTGAAGGGCCTCGACGACGAGACGGTCTACAAGCTGATGCGGGGCAACGCGATCCGCATGCTGGACCTGGACCTGGACCTGGACCTGGACCGCTAGTGGACCTGTCGTACACGCCCGAAGAGGAGGAGTTCCGGGCCGGTTTGAGGCAGTGGCTCGGCAAGGTGCTGCCGACGCTCCCGCCGAAGCCGTCGCCGGCCGACTGGCCCGCACGCAGGGCCTACGACCTCGGGTGGCAGCGGATGCTCCACGACGCCGGGTACGCCGACGTCCACTGGGACGCCTCCCCGACGATCCGGCTGATCTTCCTGGAGGAGACCGAGAAGGCGGGCGCCCCCTATGTCGGCGCGAACTTCGTGGGGTTGCTGCACGCCGGGCCGACCATCGCCGCCGAGGGGAGTCCCGGGCAGCGGGAGCGCTGGCTGCCGCCGATCCTGCGCGGCGAGGAGGTCTGGTGCCAGGGCTTCAGCGAACCGGACGCCGGCTCCGACCTCGCGTCCCTGCGCACGCGCGCGTGGCGCGAGGGCGGCGACTACGTGGTGCGCGGCTCCAAGATCTGGACCTCGCACGCCGAAGTCGCCGACTGGTGCGAGCTGTTGGTGCGCACGGACGCCGAGGCGCCGAGGCACCGCGGCATCACGTGGCTGGCGATGCCGATGGACGCGCCGGGGATCACCGTACGGCCGCTGCGCACCCTCGCCGGATCGGCCGAGTTCGCCGAGGTGTTCCTCGACGACGTGCGGGTGCCGGCCGGCAACCGGGTGGGGGAGGAGAACGACGGCTGGCGCGTGACGATGGTGACGCTGTCCTTCGAGCGCGGCACGGCGTTCGTGGGCGAGGTGGTCGCCTGCCGGCGGGTGCTGGGCGAACTCGCCGCGGAGGCACGGAAGAACGGCCGCTGGGACGACGCGGCGCTGCGGCGGCGGCTGGGGCGGCTGAACGCGGAGTTCCGGGCGCTGTGGCGGCTGACCCAGTGGAACGTGAGCGAGGCGGAGGCGAGCGGGGGCGTGCCGGGGGTGGGGGGCTCGGTCTTCAAGCTGCGGTATTCGCACGCCCGGCAGGAGTTGTACGACGCGGCGGCCGAGGTGCTCGGGGCGGACTGCCTCGACCTCGAACGGCCGTGGGTGGTGGAGCGGTTGTCGTCGCTGTCGTACACCATCGCGGCGGGGACCTCGCAGATCCAGCGGAACATCGTGGGGGAGCGCATCCTGGGGCTGCCGAAGGGGAGGTGAGGGCCGTGCGGTTTCAACTGACGCGGGAACAGCAGGAAGTGCGCCGGGCCGTGCGGGGGGTCGTGGATCGTTGGGCGGGTGCGGGTGGGTCGTGGCCGGCCGCGCCCCGCGGCGGAGCCGCGGATCGACACGGCCCCGCGCCCCTTGAGGGCGTTGCCCGGCCCGGCGAGGGTCCGCCCCGTCTGGACCGGGAGATGTGGCGGGCGCTCGGGGACCTGGGGTTCTTCTCGCTTCGGTTGGACGAAGCCGACGGCGGGGCCGGACTGGGGCTGCCCGAGGCCGTGTTGGCCTTCGAGGAGGCCGGGCGGGGGCTGGTGCCCGGGCCGCTCGTCGCCACGCATCTCGCCGCGGGGGACGTGCCTGGTGCCGCCCGAGGGGAGACCGTCGTCGCCGCCGTGGACGGGCGGATCGTGGAGTGGATGGACGAGGCCGACGTCGTGCTGCGGGGTGCCGAGGGGGCCGTACCGCTGGCGTCGGTCGATCCGTTGACGCCCCTGCACCGGGTGCCGGCGCCGGGGCGGACCGATCCCGTCGCCGTGCTGCTGACCGCCGCCGAGCAGCTCGGCACCGCCGGGCGCGTGTGCGAGCTGGCCGTGCAACACGCCCGGACCCGAGAGCAGTTCGGGCAGCCGATCGGGGCGTTCCAGGCCGTCAAGCACCTGTGCGCCGAGCTGCTGGTGCGGGCCGAGGTGGCCCGCGCGGCCGTCTACGCGGCGGCCGTCACCGCCGACCGGGCGGACATCGCCGCGGCCCGGCTGCTCGCCGACGAGGCCGCCGTACGGGGCGCCCGCGACTGTCTCCAGGTGCACGGCGGCATGGGCTTCACCTGGGAGTCCGAGGTGCATCTGCACCTGAAGCGGGCGTGGGTGAGGGCGCAGCGTGCCGGCGGCGGCACGGAGAGTGAGGAGCTGCTCGCGGCCGATCTGGCGGCCTGAACGCCCCTGGTCTGGGAGCCCGCCGAAGCCGTACCCATGGATGTCGCGGATTGTGGCATGCCGGAATCACGGAGCGTTGATACCGGGTTGTGTCCTAAGGGTGACCCGTCACGTCCCGGAGTCGGCGCCCCGCTCCGGTACCTTCTGTGGGATGCGAGTGGCTGCGAGCACGAGCCGGGCCGGTGTTGCCTCTGGGGCGAGGCCGGATCAGGGCTGTTCGACTGCTCGCGACGGGCGTCGCACAGTATGCCGCACGGGTACTCCTTCGCGCTGGAATATGCCCGAAGCGCTTGTTGGGGTGACTGTACGTCAACCATGCTGTCCCACAAGGGATTCACGTTCCGTGACTCCTGCTCTGGTCGTTGTTCTGGCCATGCAGAAAATGGCTACGATCGTGGCTCTCGCCGTGCTGCGCGCACGGCGTGAGGTCATGTGTCCGCCGGTTCGGATGGTGTGAGCGGTGCAGGTGCTTCAAGTGCAGCTGGAGATCCGGCCCGACCCCGCCGAGGTCGGGCGCGCCCGCAGGTGGGCCCGCTCGCGCCTCGTCGGGTCCGGCATAACGGCCGACGAGCCGCTCGCCGAGACGCTGATCCTGCTCGTCTCCGAACTGGTCACCAACGCCGTGGTGCACACCGGCCGGCCGGCCGTGCTGCGCCTGTCGCTGCCCGGGGTGACGGCGGAGACGGCCACCGTCCGCGTCGAGGTGGCCGACTCCAGCGACCGGGCCCCGGTGCCGCGTTGTCTCGACGGCGACGCGACCGGCGGGCGCGGGCTCGCCCTGGTCGACGGGCTCGCCGACCGCTGGGGCTGGAGCCCCGAGGGTGCCGGCAAGCGCATCTGGTGCGAGCTGGACCGCTGCGGCGCCCGGGGCGCGGGGGGCGGCGCGCTGTCGTACGGCACCGTCGCCTTCGAGGTGGTCTGACCGGCGCGGGTCCGTCAGCGGCGGGGCACGGATGCAGAATCGGCCGCCCCGGGAGGGGGCTGCCGTGGCGGTGCGCCGGGACGTGCTCCCGTGCGCGGTCGTGTCGGGCTCGGCGCGGGCAACAAATCCCCGAACGGCTGTTGACGCACCGTGTCCGGGTGATCACGCTGGTGGTCAGCGATTCGCCGCGAGGGGACGACGAGGGCTTCGGTGACGCAAGTCCTCGACGAGTGTGGGTCGTGACTCGGCGTCGGTCCCCTCGGGGCCTTCGGGGATCGGGGCGGGAGCGTCGGGTCGGTGGGTGGCGCGCGGTGCCGTGCTCGGGGCGGACCATCGCGCGCCGCCGGCCGGACTCCCCGGCTCACAGCACGGCGACGGGGGCCACCGGTGTGCCGGTCGCGCCCACGAACGGCTCGGGCATCGCCGACAGCAGGAACGCGTACCGGCCGCTTTCTCCACAGGCTGTGGACAACTCTTCGAGGTTCCAGTTCTGGCCCTGGAGCATGCCCATCTCCACCAGGTCCAGCGCGTGCACCGGCAGCCACAGGTCCTCGATCTCCGGCGGGAAGATCTCGAAGGTGAGGGTGTCGTTGGCGACGGCGGCCACATCGCGCGCGTGGAACCACTCGGGGGTGCGCACCGAGAGCCCGGGAGACGGGTAGCCGTACCCCTCCTTGTTCCCGGCGAGGTAGACCTGCACCTGCCCGGTCCGTACGAGCACCACGTCCCCCGCGCGCACGCGCGTGCCGGCGAGTTCCTCGGCGGCCTCCAGGTCCTCCGGCGTCACCGCGTGGCCGCCCGCCAGCCGCTCCACGCCCCGCGCGCGGGCCACGTCCAGCAGCACCCCGCGCGAGACGAGGTGCGCCACCTTGTCGATGCCGCCGAACCCGGCGCCCCCGTGGGCGGTCACGGTGCCGGCGGGGCGGCCGTTGTAGAGCCGGCCCGAGTGCGAGACGTGCGTCAGCGCGTCCCAGTGGGTGCCCGCCTGCAGTCCCATGGTCACGGCGTCGTCGCTGCACGCGACCGTCCCCGGGCCGAACAGCTCCTGGTTGACCTGCACCATGACGTGCAGCGGGTTCACCCGCCCCGGGATCATCCCGGTCTGCACGCCGTCCTGCTTCAGGGGCAGGGCGAGGGGCACGCGGCGGCCGGTGCGGACGGTCGCGGCGGCCTCCCGCACCACCTCGTCGGTGATCAGGTTGAGGGTGCCGATCTCGTCGTCGGAGCCCCAACGCCCCCAGTTGTTCACGCGCTTGGCGATCTCGTGGAACTCGGCGGGCAACGACATCGGCCCTCCCCGGGGCTTGTCTGAGGCGGTCTGACGGGTCATAAAATCTAACGGTCCGTCAGAAACCGCGGGAAGGGGCCGGTCGTGGGGAACTTCTTGGCAGGCAAGGTCGTCGCCGTGACCGGCGCCGGGCGCGGCATCGGACGGGCGGTGGCCCTGGCCGCGGCGGCGGAGGGGGCGAAGGTCGTCGTCAACGACTACGGCGTCTCCGTCGACGGCTCCGCGCCCACCAGCGAGGTCGCCGAGGGCGTGGTCAAGGAGATCGAGGCGGCCGGCGGGGAGGCCGTCGCCGTGGCCGACGACGTGTCCACGATGGCGGGCGGCGCGCGGATCGTGGAGACGGCGCTGGCGTCGTACGGGCGGCTCGACGGGGCGGTGTGCGTCGCCGGCATCCTGCGCGAGCGGATGCTGTTCAACATGACCGAGGAGGAGTGGGACCCGGTCGTCGCCACGCATCTCAAGGGAACGTTCACGGTCTTCCGGGCGGCCTCGGCGGTGATGCGCAGGCAGCGGTCCGGGACGCTGATCGGGTTCACCAGCGGCAACCACCAGGGCTCCGTCTCGCAGGCCAACTACAGCGCGGCGAAGGGCGGGATCATCTCGCTGGTGCGCAGCGCCGCGCTGGGCCTGCACAAGTACGGGGTGACCGCCAACGCGGTGGCGCCGGTGGCCCGTACGCGGATGTCCGCCAACGTGCCCACGGAGCTGGCGGAGATCGGGGAGCCGGAGGACGTGGCCGCCCTCGTGGTCTACCTGCTGTCGGACCGCGCGAAGGAGATCACCGGACAGGTGTACACGATCGCCGGGCCGAAGCTGGCGGTGTGGGCGCAGCCGAGGGAACTGCGCGCGGCGTACGCCGAGGGCTCCTCCTGGACTCCGGAGCGGATAGCGGAGTTCCTGCCGGGGTCGGTGGGGGTGGATCCGATGCCGATGCTCCGGCAGGTGGAGGCCATGGAGCGGGCGGCGCGGGACGGGGCACGGCCGAACGCCTGAGAGCTCCCGCCCCCTGAGTCGGCATCCGTGCCCGGCGTCATGAGGAGATGTCAGTGGACTTTGGATTCGCCGCCGAGGACGAGGAGTTCCGGTGGGAGGCCCGCGCCTGGCTCGCGGCGCACGCCTCTGACGCGGACGACCGCCGTGCCTGGGAGCGCGTGCTCGGCAAGGCCGGCTGGATCGGGCTCGGCTGGACCGCGGCCGGGTACGGCAACCGGACCGCCACGCTCACCCAGCAGGTCGTCTGGGCCGAGGAGTACGCGCGGTCCGGGGCGCCGCCCCGCTCCGGGCACATCGGCGAGAACCTGCTCGCGCCCACCCTCCTCGCACACGGCACGGACGAGCAGAAGGCCCGCTTCCTGCCGCCCGTCGCCGCGGGGGAGGAACTGTGGTGCCAGGGGTACAGCGAGCCCGGCGCCGGCTCGGACCTCGCCGGGGTGCGGACGAGGGCCGTGCGGGACTCGGACGGGACGTACCGCGTCACCGGGCAGAAGATCTGGACCTCGCTCGCCCACGAGGCCGACTGGTGCTTCGTGCTGGCGCGGACCGAGGAGGGGTCGCGGCGGCACCACGGGCTGACCTTTCTGCTGCTGCCCATGGACCAGCCGGGGCGGATCGAGGTACGGCCCATCCGGCAGCTGACCGGGACCAGCGACTTCAACGAGGTCTTCTTCGACGGCGCGCACGCGCGCGGGGAGCACGTCGTCGGCGGAGAGGGGCAGGGCTGGCGGGTCGCGATGAGCCTGCTGGGGTTCGAGCGGGGGGTGTCGACGCTCGCCCAACAGGTCGGTTTCGCACAGGAGTTGACGCGGGTGGTACGGACGGCGGTACGGACCGGCGCGGTCGCCGACCCCGTCGTACGCGACGCGCTCGTGCGGCTGTGGGCCGAACTGCGGGCCATGCGCTGGAACGCCCTGCGCACCCTGGGCGGCGGTGGGGACGGGGGCGCGCCGAGCGTGGCCAAGCTGCTGTGGGCCGGCTGGCACCAGCGGCTCGGGGAGCTCGCGGTACGGGTGCGCGGGGCCGAGGCGTCCGTGGGACCGGCGGACTGGTCGCCGTCGGCGCCGTACGAACTCGACCGGGACCAGCACCTGTTCCTGTTCTCCCGCGCCGACACGATCTACGGCGGCTCGGACCAGGTGCAGCGCACGATCATCGCCGAGCGGGTGCTCGGTCTGCCGAGAGAGCCCAAGGGGGCCGAGTGATGCGCGGTGTGGTGTACGACGGCAAACGGGTCGAGGTCGTGGAGGACCTGGAGGTGCGCGACCCGGGGCCGGGGGAGGTGCTGGTGGCGATCTCGGCGGCCGGGCTCTGCCACAGCGATCTGTCGGTGGTGGACGGGACCATACCGTTCCCGGTTCCTGTGGTGCTCGGCCATGAGGGCGCCGGGGTGGTGGAGGCGGTGGGTGTGGGCGTCACCCATGTGTCGCCCGGCGACCATGTGGCGCTGTCCACGCTGGCGAACTGCGGGACGTGCGCGGACTGCGACCGGGGGCGGCCGACCATGTGCCGGCAGGCCATCGGGCGGCCGGGGCGGCCGTTCGCGCGGGGCGGTCGGCCGGTGTACCAGTTCGCGTCCAACTCCGCCTTCGTGGAGCGGACCGTGGTGAAGGCCGTGCAGGCGGTGCGGGTGCCCAAGGACATCCCCCTGCCGTGCGCCGCGCTGATCGGGTGCGGGGTGCTGACGGGGGTGGGGGCCGTGCTCAACCGGGCGCGGGTCGACCGGGGGGAGTCGGTGCTGGTCATCGGCACCGGCGGGATCGGGCTCAACGTCATCCAGGGGGCGCGGATCGCGGGCGCGTCGCGGATCGTCGCCGTGGACGCGAACCCGGCGAAGGAGGCGGTCGCGCGGCAGTTCGGGGCGACGCACTTCCTGACCTCCACGGACGGGGTGAGGGAGATCCTGCCCACCGGGGCCGACCACGCCTTCGAGTGCGTGGGCCGGGTGGAGCTGATCCGGCAGGCGATCGACCTGCTCGACCGGCACGGGCAGGCGGTGCTGCTGGGCGTGCCGGCGGCGACCGCGCAGGCGTCCTTCCTCGTCTCCTCCCTGTACCTGGACAAGTCGATCCTGGGCTGCCGCTACGGCTCGTCACGGCCTCAGCACGACATCGCCCTCTACGCCGAGCTGTACCGCTCCGGACGCCTGCTGCTGGACGAACTGGTCACGGAGACCTACCCGATCGAGGACTTCGAGAAGGCGAAGGCAGACGCGGAGGCGGGCCGGGTGGCACGGGGGGTGCTCACGTTCTGAGCGTGAGAGGGCCGGGGCACGGCGCACACGGCGGTGACCCGGCGGACGGCCGAGACGCTGGTCCGGGGCCTGAGGTGAACGGGCCGTTCGAGTGGGGGGTGTTGTCAGTGAGGGGACTTACTGTCGTGGCATGAGCTACCGCGATGTCGTCTCGCCGCGGGTCCTCGCCTGGGCCTGCACCTCGGTCGGGGCCCGCATGCCGGTGGCCATGGCTCCGCTCGCCGTGGTCTTCCTGGTGCGGGAGCGGCCCGGGGGGTACGCGCTGGGCGCGGTCCTCGCCGCGGCGTACGTGATCGGCGAGATCGTGGGCGCCCCGGTGCTCGGCATGCGGCTGCGTCCCGAGCGGGCCCGCCCGCAACTGGTCGCCGGGCTTGCGACCGGGGCCGCCGGTTTCGCCGGGCTGGGCGCGTTACCGGGCGCGCACCCGGTGGTCCTCGCCGCCTTCGCCGCCCTGGCCGGCGCCGCGCCCGCCGCCTCCACGGGCGCGCTGCGCTCGCTGCTCACCGACCTGGTGCCCGAGCGGGCGGTGCCGCAGGCGCTGTCCGCCGAGTCGATGCTCAACTCCGCCGTCTGGGCCGTCTCCCCGGTCGCCGTCACCGGCCTCGCCCTCGGCGTCGCCCCGCGCGCCCCGCTGCTGCTCGCGGCCGCCCTGATGGCCGCGTCGGTCGGCGGGCTGTGGCTGCTGCCGGCCGGCTGGCGGGCGGAGGGCCGGCGGGCGGGGGAGTCGCCGCTCGCGCTGCTGGCCGCCGCCTGGCCCCTGTTCGTCACCGGCGCGGCCGGCCTCGCCCTGCTGGGCCTCGCCGAACTCGTCCTGCCCGCCCTGCTCGACCAGCGCGGCATCCGCGTCGGCTGGTCCGGTCCGATGCTGACGGGACTGGCCGTGGGCGGCGCGCTCGGGGCCTTCCTCTACGGGCTGCGCGGCTGGCCGGGGACGCTGCGCACCCGGAGCGCCGTGCTGATGGGCGCGATGTCGGCGTGCGTGACCCTCGTCGCGCTGATACCGCACCCGGCCGGGATCGCCGCGGCGCTGGCCGTCGGCGGCGTCCTGCAGTCGGCCGTGCTGCTCACCCGCAACCTGTCGCTGCGCGCGGCCCTCCCGGCGAGCGCGCAGGCCGCCGGGTACGCGGTGATGTACGCGGCCGGCGGCGCGGGCTACGCGGCCACCGGCTCGCTTGCCGGGGCCCTGTTCGACGTGACGCGGCCGTCTACCGCCATCCTGGCCGGCGTGGCCCTCACCCTGCTGCTGACGGCGGTCGGCTGGTGGGGCGAGGCCCGCCGGGTGCGCCGGTCAGCGGACGGCGCCCACCTCGCCGTACCCGAGGAAGCCGCCGCCGCCCTGGCCGGCGGCCCGGAAGGTGCGGCGATACGCGGTGGGCGTGACCCCGAGCGCCGCCTGTAGGTGCTGCCGCATCGACTGCGCCGTCCCGAACCCGGCCTCCTGGGCCACCTGGTCCACGGACAGGTCGGTGGATTCCAGCAGGTGCCGGGCCCGCTCCACGCGCTGCTGGGTGAGCCACTGCCCGGGGCTGACACCGGTCTCCTCGCGGAAGCGGCGGGTGAAGGTGCGCACCGACATGGACTCCTGCGCGGCCATGTCGCGCAGCTGGATCGGCTCGTGCAGCCGGCCCAGGGCCCAGGCGCGGGCCGTGGTCGTGGTGGCCTGCTGCGGGTCGGGCACCGGGCGGTGGATGTACTGCGCCTGCCCGCCGTCGCGGTGCGGCGGTACGACGGTGCGGCGGGCCACCTCGTTGGCGACGGCCGCTCCGTGGTCGCGGCGCACCATGTGCAGGCACAGGTCGATGCCGGCCGCGACGCCCGCCGAGGTGAGCACGTCGCCGTCGTCGATGAACAGCACGTCCGGATCGACGTCGATCCGCGGGAAGAGGCGTTGCAGCTGGTCGGTCTCGGCCCAGTGGGTGGTGGCGCGGCGGCCGTCCAGGTAGCCGGCGGCGGCCAGGACGAAGACGCCGGTGCAGATGGAGGCGAGCCGGGTGCCGGGGCGGATGTGGGCGAGGGCGGCGGCCAGTTCGGGGGTGAGGACGCCCTCCTCGAAGACGGGGCCGAGTTCGTAAGACGCCGGGACGACGACCGTGTCGGCGGTGGCGAGGAGTTCGGGGCCGTTCTCCACGGTGATCGAGAAGTCGGCGTCGGTGCGCACCGGGCCCGGTGGCCGCAGCGAGCAGGTGAGGACCTCGTACAGGCGCCGTCCCAGGGCGTCCCTGGGACGGCCGAAGATGCGGTGCGGGATGCCCAGCTCGAAGGGCAGCAGCCCGTCCATGGCGAGCACGACGACGCGATGCGGACGACCTCTCTCAGGACCCATGGCCCGATCCTAACGAATGCTGTCCTTCGGGCCAGTGGCCGTGATCCTCCCCCGCAGCGGATGCTTTGTGTCGTGACCCAGACAACCGAGGCCGCAGCCGCCGCAGAGGACACCCAGCCGACCAGGACGTTCCGTATCCACCGGGCGTGGTTCGTCGCCGCCGTCACCTTCGTGACGATCGTCGGCGCCGCCGCCTTCCGCTCGCTGCCCGGACTGCTGATCGACCCGCTGCACGAGGAGTTCGGCTGGTCGCGCGGCACGATCGGCGCCGCGGTCTCCATCAACCTGTCGCTGTACGGTCTGACGGCCCCCTTCGCGGCGGCGCTGATGGACCGCTTCGGCATCCGCCGCGTGGTGGCCGTGGCGCTCACCGTGATCGCGCTCGGCTCGGGCATGACGGTGTGGATGACGTCGGCCTGGCAGCTGCTGCTGTGCTGGGGACTGCTGGTGGGCCTCGGCTCCGGTTCGATGGCCCTGGCCTTCGCGGCGACCGTCACCAACCGCTGGTTCACCGAGCGCCGGGGACTGGTGACCGGCATCCTGACCGCCGCGTCCGCCTCCGGCCAGCTGATCTTCCTGCCGCTGCTGTCCTGGATCGTCGAGAAGCACGACTGGCGCCCGGCGGCCGTCACGGTGGCCCTGGCCGCCCTCGCGGTCGTGCCCTTCGTCTGGCTGCTGCTGCGCGACCACCCGGCCGACGTGGGCCAGAAGCCGTACGGCGCCGCGGAGTTCGTGCCGAAGCCGCCGCCCGCGCGGGGGGCCGCGCGCCGTGCCGTCGGGGTCCTGCTGACGGCGTCCCGCACCGGAACGTTCTGGCTGCTGGCCGGCACCTTCGCGATCTGCGGCGCCTCCACCAACGGCCTGATCCAGACCCACTTCGTGCCGGCCGCGCACGACCACGGCATGCCGGTGACGGCGGCGGCCTCGCTGCTCGCGGTGATCGGCGTGTTCGACGTGGTCGGCACGATCGCCTCCGGTTGGTTCACCGACCGCTTCGAACCGCGCCGCCTGCTCGCCGTCTACTACGCCCTGCGCGGCCTGAGCCTGCTGTTCCTGCCCATGCTCCTGGCCCCCTCCGTCCACCCGCCGATGCTCTTCTTCATCGTCTTCTACGGTCTCGACTGGGTCGCCACCGTCCCGCCGACCGTGGCCCTGTGCCGCGAGCAGTTCGGCGACGACAGCGCCATCGTCTTCGGCTGGGTCCTCGCCTCCCACCAGGTGGGCGCCGCCCTGGTCGCCTTCCTCGGCGGCGTCGCCCGGGACGCCTTCGGCTCCTACGACATGGTCTGGTACGCCTCCGGCGCCCTGTGCGCGGCGGCCGCACTGATGGCGCTGGTGATCCGCCGCAAGCCGCGGACCGTCCTGGCCGTGGCGTGACGGCGGCCTAGCGGAAGCGCCCCCTGTGGAACAGCAGGGGTGCGCTCTCCTCGTCGTTCGTGCCCAGTGCCGCCACCCGGCCCACCACGATGAGGTGGTCGCCGCCCGTGTGGACCGCGTGGATCGTGCAGTCGATCCAGGCGAGGGTGCCCGCCAGGCGCGGCGCCCCGGACACGGGTGCCGTGTCGTAGCGCACGCCCGCGAACTTGTCCGCGCCGCTGACCGCGAAGGCGCGGCACAGGTCGGACTGGCCGGCGGCGAGGACGTTGACGCAGAAGACGCCGGCGCGGGCGATGCGCGGCCAGGTCGTCGACGTACGGCCGACCATGAAGGCGACCAGGGGCGGGTCCAGGGACAGGGACGAGAAGGACTGGCAGGCGAAACCGGCGTCGGGCGGGGCGGTGACGATGGTCACGCCGGTCGCGAAGGCGCCCAGGACGCGGCGGAACCCGGCCTGGTCGACAGGAGGGCGTTCGTCCTCGCGGACGCAGCGCAGCTCCGGGCGCGGCAGCGCTTCTACGGGGGCCGGGGTGCCGGCCGACCTGAGGTAGCGGACGGCGGCGGCGGCCGCCCCTGCGTGTCCCATCACGTCTCCCATTGAAGCTGACGGAGCGTCAGATGCATAGGGGTCAGCGGCCCCGGTACTCCGGGGTTCTGCGCTCCACGAAGCTGCGTACGCCCTCCTGGGCGTCCGCCGTCGTCATGTTGATCTCCTGGGCGGCGGCCTCGGCGGCGAAGGCCGTCGCGCGGTCGGCGTCGAGGGAGGCGTTGACCAGCTGTTTGGTCAGGGCCAGGGCGCGGGTGGGGCCGGCGGCCAGCCGTTCCGCCCAGGCGCGGGCCGTCTTGGCCAGGTCCTCGTCGGGCACGACCCGGTTGACCAGGCCGAGGCGTGCGGCGTCGGCGGCGGACAGCGCGTCGCCGAAGAACATCAGCTCCTTCGCGCGCTGCGGGCCGACCAGGCGGGGCAGCAGATACGCCCCGCCGCCGTCGGGGACCAGCCCGCGCCGTACGAACACCTCGATGAACGCCGCCGACTCCGCCGCCAGGACGAGGTCACAGGCGAGCGCGAGATGCGCGCCGAGGCCCGCCGCCGTGCCGTTGACCGCCGCGATCACCGGCTTCTCGCAGTCCAGGACGGCGGCGACCAGGCGCTGGGCGCCGAGACGGAGCATGCGCGCCACGTCCCCGGCGACCCGCTCCCCGCCCCTCGGGCCGCCGCCGCGCAGGTCCGCCCCCGCGCAGAAACCGCGCCCGGTGCCGGTCAGGACGACGGCCCGCACCTCGGGGTCGGCCGACGCCTGCTCCAACAACCGTACGAGCAGGTCGCGTTGGCCGGGAGTGAGGGCGTTGAGCGCGTCCGGCCGGTTTAGGGTGAGGTAGGCGACCCGGCCCTCGGTCGTGTGCAGCAGCTCGGTCACCGGCACACCGCCAGCGCGTCCAGCGCCACGGCGCCCTGTCCCCGGGGCAGCACCATCAGCGGGTTGACGTCGAGCTCGGCGAGCTCGTCCCCGAGCTCCAGCGCCATCCGCTGCACCCGCAGGACGACCTCGACGAGCGCCTCCAGATCGGCCGGCGGCCGCCCCCGCACCCCGTCCAGCAACGCCCGCCCGCGCAGGTCGCCGAGCATGTCCCGGGCCTGCTGCTCGCCGAAGGGCGGCACGCGTACGGCCACGTCGTGCAGCACCTCGACCAGCACCCCGCCGAGCCCCACCGTCACCGTCGGCCCGAACAGGTCGTCGTGGGTGACCCCGACGACCATCTCCACGCCCCGCTCGACCATCTGGCAGACCAGCACGCCGTCCAGCGACACGCCCTCGTAGCGGGCGATGTCGGTCAACTCCCGGTAGGCGTCCCGCACTTGGCTGGCCGATGTCAGGCCCACCTTCACCAGCCCGAGTTCGGTCTTGTGGGCGATCTGCGCGCCGGACGCCTTCATCACCACCGGATAGCCGACCAGCCCCGCCGCCCGCACGGCCGCCGCCGCGCTGGTCACCAGCTGCTCGCGCGGCACGCGGATGCCGTACGCGCGCAGCAGTTGCTTGGCCGCGTGCTCGCTCAGCTGCTGCCCGGGCTTCATCAGCGCCTGCGCCTTGCGGAAGGAGGGCGAGGGAGTGCGCGGCGCCTCGTCGAAGGGGGAGCGGTAGCCGGCGACGAAGCGGTGGTGGTCGAGATAGGCGCGCACGGCGGTGATGCAGTTCGCGGCGGTGCGGAAGGTGGCCACGCGGGAGGAGCCGAGGAGCACCTCGCGGTAGGCCGGCTCGGTGCCGACCGGCGAGCCCCACACCACGCACACCAGCTTCTCCGACTGCTCGGCCGCGTCCACCAGGTCCCGCACGAGCCGGTCGCTCAGCGGCGGGAACGGGCCGGTGATCGGGCAGATCAGCACGCCCACGGCCGGGTCGGCGAGGATCGCGTCGATGATCTTCCGGCCGCGTTCGTCGCCGACCGGATGGCCGCCGTTGTCGACCGGGTTGGCCACGCTCAGGTACGGCGGTATCCACTGGTGCAGCTCGTCCTGCCGGGCCCGCGACAGCACCGGCAGCCGCAGCCCCGCCTCGGTCGCGAGGTCGGCGAAGTGGGCGCCGGTGCCGCCGGAGATGGAGTAGACGACGACGCCGTCGGCCTGCGGCGGCCGGGCGCGGGCCAACAGGGTCGCGGTGTCCTGGAGTTCGTCGAGGCCGTCCACCCGGATCACGCCGAACTGCCGCATCGCCGCGTCCACCACCGTGTCGGCGCCGGTGAGCTTGCCGGTGTGGGAGGCGGCCGTGCGGGCGCCGGTCTCGGTGCGGCCGACCTTCACGGCGACCACCGGCACCCCGCGGCGGGCGGCGCGGTCGGCGGCGAGCAGGAAGGAGCGGCCGTCCTTGAGGCCCTCGACGTAGCAGGCGATGGCGCCGACCTCGGGCTGCTCGGCGAAGTAGGACAGGAAGTCGGCGGTCTCCAGGTCCGCCTCGTTGCCGGTGGGCGCCCAGTGGGAGAGGCGGACGCCGAGTTCCTGGAGGGCGAAGACGGGGCGCCCCTGGTGTCCGGACTGGGTGATCAGGGCGATGGCGGGGCCGTCGAGGTCGTCGCGGAACCGCTCGAAGGCGTTGAGGTTGGTGTTGGGGCCCAGCAGCCGCATTCCGGACTCCTCCACGGCGGCGGCCAGCCGTGCCTGCGCGGCGGCGCCCTCCTCGCCGGTCTCGGCGAACCCGGAGGCGAAGACGACCGCGAACCTGGCTTTGGCCTCGGAGAGTTCCTCGACCACCGGCAGCGGGTCGCCGACCAGCACCACCGCCAGGTCGACCGGCTCGGGCAGGTCGGCGACCCGGGCGGCGCAGGGCAGGCCGAAGACGGACGTCCGGCGCGGATGCACCGGGTGCAGCCGGGCCCCGACCCGCTCGGCCCAGGCCACCAGCTGCCGGGTGATCCCGGTGTTGGGCCGCCCCTCGGCGTCCGAGGCGCCGATCACCGCGACGGACTCGGGCCGGAAGAAGCGGTCCAGATCGGGTACGTCCGCGTACAGCGGCCGCCCGCTGACATCGAGGTCGTCCACCTCGGCGGGCCGGCCGTGAACGGCGGGCCCGGGCTGCTCGCCGCAGGCGATGACCCGGGCCCGGCGGGAGTCGGTGGTGAGGGTGCCGTGGGTTGATCCAAGCATCGGTCCGCCCGCTCCTGTGTGACAGCTGACAACTGACAGCCAATAACTGACGTAGTGTCAGATTAGGTGAACTGACGCAGTGTCAGGAACCGCTGTGCACGCAAAGTTGGTGAACCCGCAACTGGATCAACCACCGGCCCGGCCGGCGCTCAGAGGGCGGCCAGCACCTCCTTCGCCACCCGCTCGCCCGAGCGCACCGCGCCGTCCATGAAGCCCGTCCAGTACGTGGAGGTCTCCGTGCCGGCCCAGTGGATGCCGCCGACGGGGGCGCGCAGGGCGGGGCCGTACTCGGTCAGGACGCCGGGCGGGGCGTAGGCGACCGGGCCGCCGCGGGAGAAGCCCTCGTTGTCCCAGCGCTGGAGGACGAAGGAGGTGGGGGACTTGGCCTTGTCGCCGAAGTAGGTGGCGTAGTCCTTCAGCACGGCCGCCTTCACCTCGTCCACCCCGGCGGCGTCGTACGCCCGCATCTCGTCGGCCTCGATGAAGCCCATCAGGGCGCCGTAGGAGGCGTCGGGCGGGGAGTTGTCGAAGGTGGAGCGGACCACGCCGGAGTCGCTGACGACCTGGCCGTTGAGACCGTCGGCCCGCCAGAACGGGGTGTCGTAGACGGCGATCGCCTTGCCGATGGAGCCCATCGGCATGCGCTGGCCGAGCTGGTCGCGGGCGGCCGGCAGCAGCGGGTCGAAGGCGATACGGCCGGTCAGCGGCAGCGGCACGGCGATGACGACCTTCTTCGCCGTGACCGTGATGCCGTCGGCGGTGACCACGTACCTGCTCCCGGACCGCGCCACCGACCGCACCGGCGCGCCCAGCACCACCCGGTCGCCGAGCGTGGCCGCCAGTTTGATCGGCACCTGCTGGGAGCCGCCGACGAAACGGGACTCCTGGGCGCCGCCCGCGGTGTCGGTGAGGCGCTCCAGGGTGCCGGCGTTGGACTCGTTGCCGGCGGCGGCGATGTAGAACAGGACGTACAGGAGCGAGAGTTCGCGGGGCTGCGCCGAGAAGATCGACGTACAGGCCACGTCCAGCAGGAACTTGGCCGACGGGATCACCGCGTTGGCGTTCAGCCAGCTCTCGAAGGTCTGCTTGTCCCACTCGGCGGCCTTGGCGGCCGTCCAGGGCGCGGCCACCGGCACCGTCTTGGCCATGTCGTCCAACTCGGCCTGCACGATGGCCGCGTTGGCGAGCCCGGCCGCGTCCACGGGCGGCACCGAGCCGAGCAGGCCGTCGGTGGCGTAGGGGGTGCGGGTGCCGTCCTTGTAGAGGAGGTTCTTGCCGGTGTTGTACGTCGTGAAGGTGGCCACGCCGAGCGAGTCGGCGAGCGCCTTGATGCGGTCCTGGGTGGGGCCGATGAACTCGCCGCCGCCCTCGGTGACCCCGCCGTTCGCCAGCGACAGGTTCACCACCCGGCCGCCGACGCGGTCGCGGGCCTCCAGGACGGCCACCGTCTTGCCGCCGGCCACCAGGTCGCGGGCCGCGGTCAGTCCGGCGAGCCCGCCGCCGACGACACAGACGTCCACGTCACGGCTGGTCGCCGCGGTGGCGGTACCCGCGGCGGCGCCGGTGAGGGCGACGGCGCCCGCGGCGGCCGCGGCACCGCCGAGGAGGGAACGGCGGGAGAGGGAGCGGGGGTCGTGCTGTCTTTCACGTGCCACGTGCATCCTCCGTCGTAGAGCCCCGAGGCGGGACTAGAGGTGGGTGGAGCTGGAAAGGTGAGCAGGGCTCACATTCTGGCCCCGTGCGGCGGCGCGGTACAGCACTTCCGGCACATCGGCATCACAGCCAACGGGTCGCGTGCACAGAGGGGTTGGAGAACTCCGTCAGCCGGGCAGGCGGGACAGGGCGTGGCCCTCCCGCTTCACGATCGCCCTCGCGATCTTCTCCGCGTCGATCGCCATCTCGCGGAACATGCCGCTGATCGGGTTGGTGTAGCCCTGGAAGTACAGGCCCGGCACGCCCTCCGGCGTACGGGCGCCGTGCACGACCGGCCTTCCGCGCGCGTCGAGCACGTCGAGGTGGCCGACCAGGCCCTCCAGGCCGCGGGCGTAACCGGTCGCGGCGATCACCGCGTCGGGGGAGAGCCGGGTGCCGTCGGCGAGGATCACCTTGTCGTCCTCGAAGCCGTCGACGGCGGCGACGATCTCGACCTTGCCCGTGCGGACGGCGTCGATCAGACCGACGTCCAGCACCGGGATGGAGCCCTCCTTCACGCGGGTGTAGAGGCCGGTGTCCGGGCGGGGCAGCCCGTGCGCGCTCAGGTCGGGCACGCTCAGCTTGGCCACCGGTCTCGCCAGCCGGTCCACGAGCCCGGTCGGCAGCCGCCGTACGAGGATGCTGGTGCGCTGCGTGGGCCAGCCCGCCGTCGAGCGGCGCACGATGTGCGGGACCGTCCGCACGGCCAGCCGCACCCGCGCGGCCCCGCCCTCCACCAGGTCCACGGCGATCTCCGCGCCCGTGTTGCCCACGCCGACGACGAGCACGTCCCGGCCGGCGTACGGCCGGGCGTTGCGGTACTCGCCCGCGTGCAGCAGCTCACCGCCGTACCCCTCGCGCCCGGGCCAGTCCGGCAGCCGCGGGGTGTGGTTGTAGCCGGTGGCGACGACGACCGCGGCGCCGGTCAGCTCCCGCCCGCCGGTGGCGTGCAGCAGCCAGCCGGAGCCGTCGGGGGAGCGCTCGACGCGGGAGACCTCGACACCGGTGACGATCTCCAGCTCGTGGTGCTCGGCGTACTTCTCCAGGTACCGCACCACGTCGTCCCGGCCGACCCAGCGCCCGAACCGGCGCGGCATCGGCAGCCCCGGCAGGGCCGACAGCCGGCGGGTCGTGTGCAGCCGCAGCCGGTCGTAGTGGCGCCGCCAGGAGGCGCCCACCTGGTCGGACTTCTCCAGGACGACGGCCCGTATGCCCCGGGCCCGCAGCGCGTACGCGACGGAGAGCCCGCCGGGGCCGCCGCCGATGACGTAGACGGGGCGGCCCGACGGGCTCGTGGACGGTGTGGAGTCGGCCATGTGCGCGAGCGTAATCACGCACCAGGTTGATGGGTCTCGGTCAAGACCGGAATTGGTTGCGGATTGATCACGCATGGAGGAGGGGTGGGTGGGGCTTGTGACGTAGGACACGTGGTTGTGTGGGTACGGAGCACGCGCCCCGCCCTCCTACGCGCTCACTTGGCCTTGTAGCCCGTCACCTTGGCGATCCAGGTGATGAAGTCGCCCGGGTCGGTGTTGGCGCCGTGGCCCTGGTCCCAGTAGTACAGGTGGTTCACGTCGTCGCCGAGGTTGTCCAGGCGGGCGGCCAGGTTGGCGGAGATGACGTGCGAGGTGTCCGTGTCGCTGGTGCCCAGGCGGATCCACCAGTGCTTCGAGCGGCGCCCGTTGACCTTCTCCACCAGGTGGTACATCGGGTTCATCAGGGTGAGCTTCTCGGGGATGTCGCTCGCGACCCGCTTGGAGCTGAGCCCGGTGGTGTCGTTCTCGGCGCCGTACGCCGTGAAGTGGCGGGCCTCGGTGGTGCCCGCGCCGAACTCGTTGTTCTCGCCGGCCGACAGGTCGAAGGCGTCGAAGGCCGGGGCGGTCTTCTTGCGGGCGCCGACGTGGGTGAGGTAGTCCGCCCAGGTGAAGGTGGCCTTCTCGCCGTCCCATGAGATGAAGGTGTTCTTCGCCAGGTACGTCTCGCGCTCGGAGTCCGACAGCGCGGCGAGGTAGGTGGTGGCCGACGGCTCCATGTACTGCTTGAGCAGGTACTCGTCGTAGTTGCGGGCGGTCAGCGCGCCGAAGCCGGAGCCCCTGAGCCCGCGCAGCTTCAGGGACGCCTGGTACTCGGCGAACTGCGCCCGGAGCTCCTTCGACACCGTCTGGTCGACGACCTTGCCGGTGGACTGGGTGACGTTCGTGCCCCAGTTCCACTCGTAGGCGCCGTCGGCGTGCTCCAGGTCGGTGATCGGGCACCAGGCGCCGACCGCGAAGATCGCGTCGGAGGCGTCGGCCGCGCCGATCTCCTCCAGGTAGGAGTCGTAGATCGGGCTGTCGCCGGAGGCGCCGAGCAGCGAGGACAGTGCGCCGCCGGCGCTGGTGCCCGCGGAGACGATCCGGTCGACGTCACCGGGGATGCGGCCCTTGTTCGACTTGATGTACCGCACCGCCGCCTTGAGGTCGACGATCGCCGCGGGGGCGGTGCCGTAGTACTCGCCGGAGGAGTTCTTGAGGGTACGGCCGCGGGCGCCGGGCTCGACGACGACGTACCCGGCGGCCAGGGCCAGGAGCTGGTTGGTGGCGAGGGCGCCGCCGGTGGCGTTGGTGTTGCCGTTGGCACCGGGGGCCGAGGCGCTCGACGAGGCGCTCGCGGAGGGCGCCCCGCTCGGCATGCCGCCTCCGGCGCCCATGCCCCCGCCGCCGATGCCGGTGGCGTCGGCCACGGACGACGGCATGTAACCGCCGACCGAGTTCGCGAACAGGATCGGGGCGTCGCTCGCGTCGACGGCCTTGCCGTCGATCTCGACCGGCACGCTCACGTTCAGCGACTGGTAGGTCTCGTCGACCGGCTTGGCGACGTAGGTGATCGCCTTCCAGAAGTGGTAGGTCACCTCGTGGTCGTCGCCGTTGGTGTCGGTGACGGTCGTGGTCAGCTTCGTGTAAGCGTCCGGGTCGAAGACCAGCGAGTTCGACGACGAGGACGACGACGAGCTGCCGGACGCGTTCGCGTTCAGCGCTATGCCGCCGACGGCGGCGACGCCGGCGGTGGCGCCGATCCCCAAGACGACGCTCCTGCGCTTGACGGCCCTGTGCTTCACGGTACGGCTCCCTGTGTCGGTGGGCTTGCGACTGTGAAGGTAGCGAGACTGTCGACGAGATTGCCAACAATCCGCCGCTATTCATGGAGGATGCACAGCTTCATGGCGGACGCACAGGTTTCGCCCAGGCCGGCTTCAGGTGCACCGGCCTTCCCGAGGCGCCCGATCTGACGTACCGTCAGATTCCATGGACACGATCTGGCTCAGTGGCGCCGAGTGGCTGGCCGTGCTGCGGATGGGGCTCGGCCTGTGGTGGCTGGAGAGCTGGCGGCACAAGGACAGGAAGGGCTGGTTCGAGCGCGGCACGGGCATCGCGTGGGCGGCGGACGTGGCGGCCGGACACCGCTGGAACGCGGTCCGTTCGGGCTTCGACGTGGTGGTGAGGCCGCGCCCGCGGACGATGGCGTACATCGTCGTCTACGCCGAACTCGCCCTGGGCCTGGGCCTGACCGCCGGCTTCCTGACCCCGGTCGCGCTGGTCGGCGGCCTGCTGCTGAACCTCCTCTACTTCACCCTCATGATCCACGACTGGGCCGAGCAGGGGCAGAACCTGATGATGGCGCTGATCTCCGTGGTGGCGCTGTTCGGGATGGCGTGGCAGACGTGGTCGGTGGACAGCGCGCTGGGGCTCTTCTG
The DNA here is from genome assembly GCF_054850255.1 of Streptomyces sp. 7R007. NCBI lineage: Bacteria > Bacillati > Actinomycetota > Actinomycetes > Kitasatosporales > Streptomycetaceae > Streptomyces > Streptomyces sp. 7R007. The sequence continues at coordinate 273,128 of NZ_JBTWMV010000006.1, forward strand.
ATGGGCGGCACGCGGTACGACGTCCCGGAGGCCGACGCCTTCACCCGCGCCTACTGGGACGCGGCCGCCGAGGGCCGGCTGCTGATCCGCCGGTGCGGGGCGTGCGGGCGGGCGCATCACTACCCGCGGGAGTTCTGCCCGCACTGCTGGAGCGAGGACGTGGCGTGGGAGCCGGCGAGCGGGCGGGCGGTGCTCTACACCTGGTCCGTCGTCCACCGCAACGACCTGCCGCCCTTCGGCGAGCGCACACCGTACGTCGCCGCGGTCGTCGACCTCGCGGAGGGGCCGCGGATGATGACCGAGGTCGTGGAGTGCGGGGCGGGGGAGCTGCGGGCGGGGATGGAGCTGGAGGTGACGTTCCGGGACGGGGTGCCGGTGTTCCGGCCGCCGCGGGGAGGTGCCGGGGCGTTCCGGCCGCGCGGCTGAGACGGAGCGGTTTGAATGGGCGGCATGACCACCGTCCGCAAACAGAACTTCCCCACCCTCAAGGGCCGCGGTCTGCGTCTGCGCCCCTGGGACGCCGACTCCGAGGCCGACGTCGCGGTCTGGTTCCGCGGGCTCACCGACCCCGAGTTCCGGCGCTGGAACACGCCGATCCGGGCCGTCACCGACCTCGACAGCGCGCGGGAGTCGCTGCTGGGCAAGGAGCAGGCCGCGGCCGAGGGCACGGCCGCGTCGTACTGCGTCACCGACGCGGCGAGCGGCAGGACGCTCGGGCACATAGGGGTCAACGCCATCCACCCCGTGCTGCGCAGCGCCCGCGTCGGCTACTGGGTGCTGCCCGAGGCGCGGGGCCGCGGGGTCGCCACCCGGGCCCTCGCCGTCGCCTCCCACTGGGCCCTGACCGACCTCGGCCTGCACCGCCTGGAACTCGACCACGCCCTCGGCCACGAGGCGTCGTGCCGGATCGCCGAACGGTGCGGTTACCGGTACGAGGGGACGCTGCGCGGCGCGATGTTCGAGGCGGGGCGGCACGACGCGTTCCGGGACATGCACCTGCACGGACGGCTGGCGACGGATCCGGAGCCGTCGCCCGAGGGGGCCGGGGCCGCGTGAGCGACTGGCGCCTGACCACCGACGTCGAGGAGTTCCTGACCGACGCCGGGGACTTCCTGCACACCCGCCCGGCCCTGCACACCGTCCCGCTCACGGTGACCGAACGGCTGCGGACACGAGGACCGAGGGCGTACGGCGACGAGCCGCCCCACTTCGGCGTACTGGAGCGCGACGGCACGGTCCGAGCCGCCTTCTTCCGCACCCCGCCCCACCCCCTCAACGTCACGTCCCTGACCGCCGAGGAGGCCGACACCCTCGCCGCCCACCTGGCCCGCCTCGGCCACGCCCTCCCCGGCGTCTCCGCCGAGGTCCCCACCGCCGCCGCGTTCGCCGGGGCGTGGACGCGGCACACGGGAGTGCCCGCCGCGCTGTCCCAGCACAAACGCCTGTACCGTCTGGGCACGTTCACGCCTCCGCAACTCGTCCCCGAGGGCCGCCCCCGCATCGCGACGCGGGCCGACCGGGAGCAACTGGTGTGCTGGTACGGCGAGTTCCAGGAGCAGATCGGCGCCACGGCGGACGGGAGGGGGCCGGCCTGGGCCGAGGACCGCATCGCCTGCGGCGGCATCACGTTCTGGGAGACACCCGACGGCACCCCCGTCTCCATGGCCGGAGCCCTCCCCATGGTCGCCGGGCAGATCCGCGTCGCCCCCGTCTACACCCCGGCCCACCTGCGCGGCCGCGGTTACGCGGGCGCGGTCACGGCCGAGGTCAGCCGGGCGGCGCTGGCGGCGGGCGCGGAGGAGGTCGTGCTCTTCACCGACCTTTCCAACCCCACCAGCAACGCCCTGTACCAGCGCATCGGATACCGGCCCGTGGCGGACTTCGCCGTGTACGGGTTTCAGGGCCAGAGCAGGTCCTGAGCCCAACCGGCCTCCGTGCGGCGGTAGTTCAGCCGTACGTGCCGTCGCCGCTCGTCGCCCTGGAAGAACTCCACCGCCTCCGGCCGCAGCCGGTAGAGCGTCCAGGTCGGGACGGGTGCGTCCGGGTCCTGCCGGGCCCGCTCCCAGGCCGCCTCGGAGGCGTCGGCCAACTCCTCCAGTGAGCCCAGGACTTCGCTCTGCCGTCCGGTCAGCGCGGCGGCCAGGGCGCCCGTCGAGCGGGCGTGCAGGTCGGCCTGGGAGTCCTGGGCCGGGGCGGCGGTGACCGGGCCCCGCAGGCGGACCTGGCGGCCCAGGACCGGCCAGTAGAAGGCGACGGCCGCGTACGGGCGCGCCGCCAGGTGCCCGCCCTTGCGGCTGCTCGCATGCGTCGCGAACGACCACCCCTCCGCGTCCGCCCCGTGCAGCATCACGATCCGTACGTCCGGGTCGCCGTCCGCGTCCGCCGTCGCCAGCGACATCGTGTGCGGCTCCGGCTGCCCCGCCGCCACTGCCTCCGCGAACCACGCCGTGAACAGCGCGAGCGGGTCGGCGGGCGCGGTGGCCGGGTCGAAGGCGGGCAGCGTCGTGACCTCGGGGGCCCACACCCGCAGCGACCTCAGCAGCTCGTGAAGATCCGTTGCCATGCCCCGATTGTCACGTACGGCACAGCTGCGCCGTCACCACGCCGTGCAGCAGCTCCGCGTCCACGAACTCGCCGGGCCCAGGGGCCCCGCAGCGCCAGGCGAGCGGGTACGTGTCGCCGTCCGGCGCCGGTACGCCGACGTACTCGTGCCGCGCGGGCGGCGAGGACCGGGTGAAGCGGCGCACGCCGGGCGGCCAGTCGTGCTCCGCGCTTTCGCCGGGCGCGAGCAGGAAGTACGTCCACCGGCAGCCGTTCGCTTCGCGGATCACCGGGCCCGGGTGGCCGTCGGTGAGGTCGAGGAGGTGGTGGACGACGGCCTCCGCGCGGATGCCGCACATTCTGACGGCGTCGAAGTGGACTCCGGCGAGGCGGAGTTGGAGGCCGGTCCTGGGGACCCAATTCGGGGTGAGTTTCGGCGTCATGGGTATGAGCGTTGCGGTGATTGCGTAGCGTGACCAGGTGAACACGGTCCACAGTGGGGTTTGTGGGGAGGAAGGTGGTCGTCGTGGGATCGATGGGGCGGCGGATCGTCGGTGAGCTGATCCGGGTTCACCGTGCGCGGCTGGGGATCACGCAGAAGGAGGCGGCAGACCTGACGCATGTGTCCGAGTCGTGCTTCGGGTCGTACGAGAGGGCTGAGCGGATCCCTCCGACGGAGTTTCTCAAGGACGCGGACGTGGCGCTTGATGCCCGGGGCGCGCTCATCGCCTGCATCGAGCTGATGGAGACGGAGAAGTATCCGCCCCGGTTCGTGGAGTGGGCGCGACTGGAACGGGACGCACGGGTGATCAGTGCGTACGAGACGATGCTCATCCCAGGGCTGTTGCAGACGAAGGCGTACGCACGGGCTCTGTACGAAGCCCGTCGACCGGCGTACACCGAGGAGCAGGTGCAGCAGCATGTCGACGCCCGGTTGGAACGGCAGGCGGTGCTGATGCGGCAACCGCCGCCGTACGTGGGCTATGTGATCGAGGAGTCGGTGCTGGAACGCACTCTCGGTGGCTCGGCGGTGCTGAAGGAGCAACTGCTGCACTTGCTGGAGTGCAACAGGAGCATGAAGCATCTGACGGTCCAGGTCATGCCGAGCACCCGCCACACGCACGCAGGACTCATGGGGCCGTTCCATCTGATGAGCACCGCCGAGGGACGCAATCTGGTGTACGTGGAGGCGCAGGGCGGCGGTAAGTTGATCCACGAGCCGTTGCAGGTGAGCGATCTGTTCGACCTCTTCGGCATGCTGCGGGCCCAGGCGCTCAACCCGGAGGAGTCCGCGGAGCTCATCGAGAGGAAGGCGGGGCAACTGTGATCAGCAACGAACTGGCCTGGTTCAAGTCTAGCTACAGCGGCAACGAAGGCGAGGCCTGCCTCGAAATAGCCCCCACCCCCACCACCATCCACATCCGCGACTCCAAGCACCCGCACCCCGACTCCGCCTCCCCCACCCTCTCCGTAACGCCCACCACCTGGACGGCCTTCCTCCGTACCGTCCGTTGAGGCGCTCCCTCGGTGCCGTGGCCGTGGGGCTGCTGCTCGGCGCCCTCACCTCGTGCGCCTCCGAGCCCGACCCCACCCTCACCGCGCCGGAGACCTTCTACCTGCGCCCCGTCGGCGACAAGTCCGGCACCCACGACAAGATGCCCTTCCACCTCGCGGCGAGCGGCGGCCGTACGCTCACCGCCGACGCCGAAGGCCCCGTCACCCTGCGCAGGAGCGGGAACTGCACGGGCAGCCCCACACACGTGACCTGTGAGGTCGGCGCCGAGTACGACAACTGGTCCGACAGCCCCCGCGTCTCCCCGGTCGCCGCCAAGGGCAGCAAGGCCGGGGACACCGGCGCCGTACGGTTCACGTACACCACGGCGAAGGGCAAGGAGCTCACCGCCCGCACGAAGGTGGTCGTGGGCGAGCCGGTCGTCGAGGCGCTCACCCCGACCTACCTCACGGGCGTCCGCCCGGACGCCGACCTGACCGAACCGGTCGTCGTACGGAACACCGGCGAGGTCCCGGTCAAGGGCCTCGGCCTCGAACTGAGCGCCAACAACATGGAGTTCGCGGAGAGGTACGGCAACTGCCGTTACCCGGACGTCTCGCACGGCCACATCGCCGTCTGCGAGCTGCCGGATCTGCGCATCGCCCCGGGCGAGACCGTCGTGCTGCGGCCCGCGCTGAGGCTGCGCACCTCCAAGACGGTGATGTACCCGTCGTTCGGCCACGACGTGTGGGCCCTGGACATGGGGCCCGGTCACTACGGCAGTCACCCGAAGGGCGGCGACCACGGCGACGGCCCGGATCTCGTCGCCGAGCCCGGGAAGGCCCCCCGCGGCCCCTTCGTGGCGGGCGGCGGCAGCACCTACCTCGTCCTGGACACCCACGCCGACTACGAGGTCGACGACGTCGACCTGCACGGCGCCCCCGGCACCGAGCGCACCTTCCACCTGACCGTGCGCAACAACGGCCCCGCCGACGCCGGCGCCACCGCCCAGCTGGTCTTCGATCCGCCGCTGGGGATGACCATGGTGAAACAGCCCATGGAGGAGTACGACGACGACGTCTACCAGCCCTACTGCAAGAGCGACGGCTCCACGTACACCTGTGACGTCGGTCCGCTCGCGCCCGGCAAGACCCGCGCCTTCGAGTTCACCATGCGGCTGGGCGAGCCGGGCGAAGGCCACCTCACCCTCCGGGACAAGGGGCCGACCAGTGCCTGGGACCGCGGCCGTCAGGACGACGTACCGGCCAACGACGAAGCGGTGATCACCGTGAGCCGGTGAGCCGCTCACCCCCGGCCCAGCACCACCGTGCCCGAGGAGCAGAACCAGCCGCCCGTCCCCGACGCCACTCCGAGGCGCGGCAACTCCCCGCCGTGGGTCCGCACTTGCCGCTCGCCCGCCTCCCCCCGGAGCTGCCTCACCGCCTCCACCAGCAGGAACAGGCCCCGCATCCCGGGATGCTGGGCCGACAGCCCGCCCCCGTCCGTGTTCACCGGCAGCTCACCGCCCCGCACCAGCAGCCGCCCCTTCTCCACGAACGCCCCGCCCTCGCCCTTCCCGCAGAACCCGAGGTCCTCCAGCGTCACCAGCGTCATGTACGTGAACGCGTCGTAGATCTGCGCGAAGTCCATCTCCCCGGGCCCCACCCCCGCCCGCCCGAACGCCAGCCGCCCGCTCACCGCCGCCGGCGACACCGTGAAGTCCGCCCACTCCGACATCGCCGCGTGCGAGACGTGCTCGCCGGTGCCGAGGATCCACACGGGGGCCGTACGGCAGTCCCGTACGTACTCCTCGGCCGCCAGCAGCACCGCCGCACCGCCGTCGGAGCGGATGCAGCAGTGCAGCTTGGTGAAGGGGTCCGCGATCATCGGGCCGGACAGCACCTCGTCCACCGTGACCGGGGTGCGGAACATGGCCTGCGGGTTCAGGGCCGCGTTCGCCCGCGCCTGGACCGCCACCTCCGCCAACTGCTCGATCGTCGTGCCGTGTTCGATCATGTGGCGGCGGGCCGCCATCGCGTACTTGGCGATGAGCGTGTGGCCGTAGGGGACCTCGAACTGGAGCGGGCCGCGCGCGCCGAAGGACAGGGTGCCGGTGCGCCGGCCCGCCCTGACGTCCGCGCGGGCCGTCGAGCCGTACACCAGCAGCACCGCCTCGGCGTGCCCCGCCGCTATCGCGTCCGCCGCGTGCGCCGCCATGACCTCCCACGTCGCACCGCCGACGGAGGTGGAGTCGACCCAGGTGGGGCGCAGGCCCAGGTACTCGGCGACCTCGACGGGCGCCAGCGTGCCGAGGCCCGCCGAGGCGAAGCCGTCCACCACGGCGCGGTCCAGCCCCGCGTCGGCCAGCGCGCGGCGGGCCGCCTGGGCGTGCAGGGCGTACGGCGTCGCGTCGTCCACCCGGCCGCAGTCGGCCAGGGCCACGCCGACCACGGCCACGTTCCGGCTCCCGCGCGTCATGAGAGGTCTCCTCCCCGTGCACCGGAGGTCTCCGCCCCCTGTGCATCTCGTACCGGCGCTCCTAATATGACGGTCCGTCAGATCGGGAGGGAAGGGCCATGGACCCACGCTTCACCGACGAACAGGCCGAGATCCGCCGTACCCTGCGCGAACTCCTGAACAAGCGCTGTGGTCCGGGTGAGGTGCGGGCCGCCGTCGACAGCCCGGCGGGCCGCGACCCCGCGCTGTGGACCGCCCTCGCCGAGCAGCTCGGTCTGCCGGGGCTGGCCCTCCCCGAGGCGTACGGCGGTGTCGGCTGCTCGGTCACCGAGCTCGCGCTGGCGGGGGAGGAGACGGGCCGGGCGCTCGCCCCGACCCCGCTGCTGTCCACCGCCGTCCTCGTCGCCCCGCTCCTGCTCGCCCTCGGCACCGACGCCCAGCGCGCCGCCCTCCTGCCCTGCCTCGCCTCCGGCCGGCTCACCGCCGCCCTCGCCGTACCGGGCACCGCCCTCGCCACCGCCCTCACGCTGACCGGCGACAACGGCGGCGAGTGGGCCGGCGGCGGGCGGGCGGGGGGCGTGCAGGCCAGACGGACGGCCGAGGGCGGCTGGCGGCTCTACGGGCAGGTCGAGCAGGTGCTGGACGGGTACGGCGCCGGGCTGCTGGTCGTCGCCGCGCACACGGGCGGGTTCGCGCGGTCGCGGACCTTGCTGTTCCTCGTCGAGGCGCGGACCGAGGGGCTGGTGCGCGTGCGGCAGACCGCGCTCGACGCCACCCGGCCGCAGGGGCGGATCGAACTGCGGGACGTGCCCGCCGAGCTGGTAGGCGGGGAGGACGGGGCCGGTGTCCTCGGCGCGCTGTCCTGCGTCGGGGAGACCGCCGCCGCCTTCCTCGCCTGCGAGGCCGTGGGGGCCGCCGACCGGGCGCTGGAGCGGACGGTGGAGTACGTGAAGCAGCGGGAGCAGTTCGGGCGGGCGATCGGGTCCTTCCAGGCGGTCAAGCACCGGCTGGCCGACGTGTACGTGCAGGTGCAGGCGGCCCGGTCGGCCGCGTACCACGCCGCCTGGGCCGCGGCCCACGGCGGTGGCCGGGTGGGCGGGCTCGCGCTCGCGCAGGGACTGGAGGCGCTCAGGGCCGCCGCGGCGGAGGGCATCCAGCTGCACGGCGGCATCGGTTTCACCTGGGAGCACGAAGCGCACCTGTCCTTCAAGCGCGCCTCCGGGGACGAGCTGCTGTTCGGGCCGGTCCACCGGTTGCGGGCGTACGCCGCCGACGCGGCGCGGCTGTTCGAGGACGCGGAGGTGACGGTGTGATCGGCGAGCGGATGGTGCAGCGGGTGTCGTCGACGCGGGGCTTCGCCAGGGTCGCCCCCCATGTCGTCCCGGCCCTCGACCGGGCCGTGCACCGGCTCACGCGCGGCAGGGTGATCCTCAGCGCGCGGATGCTGCCGGGCGTCATCCTCACCGTGAAGGGCGCGAAGAGCGGACTGCCCCGCCGTACGCCGCTGGCGTGCATGCCCGAGGAGGGCGGGCGCGGCTGGATCCTCGTCGGCTCCAACTTCGGCCGCGCCGACCACCCCGCCTGGACCTGCAACCTCCTCGCCCACCCCGACGCCGAGATCAGCTGGAAGGGCGAGGACATCCCGGTCCGCGCGACACTGCTGGAGGGGGAGGAGCGCGCGGCCGTGTGGCAGGCGGCGCTGGCCTTCTGGCCGCCGTACGCGACCTACCAGGAACGGGTGGACCGGGAGATCCGGCTCTTCAGGATCGTACGGCGATGAGACGGATCGTACGGCGATGAAACGCGCGACAGGCGGCCGTCCACCCCAGGTGAACGGCCGCCCGTCAGACAGGACTTGACATGCGGCCCGTGGCTCCGGCTACTTCGTCGGCTTCTTGCCCGTCACACCCAGGTGCACCAACAACGCCAGGTTCGGCTTCAGTTCGGCCTGCTTGACGCCCCACGTCTGGAAGCCCTTCTGGTGCGAGGCCACCGCCGCGAGCATCGCGACGATCGAACCGGCCACCGCGGCGGGGTTCACGTCCTTGTCGACCTTGCCCTTGCTCTGCAGCTCGGTCACCGAGTCCGCGAGGGAGTTGTTCACGGAGTTCAGGATCTTCATGCGGATCTTGTAGAAGCGCTTGTCGCCCTCCGCGGCCCCGAGGTCGACCACGCGCAGGATCGCGTCGTTCTTGCGCCAGAACTCCAGGAACCCGTCGACGAGTTCCTGCGCGGTCTGCCAGCCCGCCTTGCCGACCCAGGACCGCCCCTGGAGCAGCTCGGTCAACTGGCCGCCCTCGGTGGCCATTTGCTCGGCGATCTCCAGGACGGCGCCCTCGACGTCCGGGAAGTACTGGTAGAAGGTGGCGGGCGAAGTACCCGCCTTCCGGGCGACATCGATGACTTTGACGTCCCGGTAGGGGGAGGAGCTGAGCATCTCGCTGAGGCAGTCGAGCAGCTTCTGCCGGGTCGCCTGCCCACGCCGGCCGGCCACGCGGCCGTCGACGGTACGCACTTGTCCTGTCATGCCGTCAGCTTACCGAGGGGTGATCGGAGCGCGATTCGGCCGACTGCAAATGGGGTGTACGAGCATCGGGAGGCGGGTGAGCTGGGCCTGCGCGGTGCGCCGGGCGCCGTTACTTTTGCCGCATGGCCGAAAACAGGGCATCCGCGTACGGAGAGGGCGTCCCCTGCTGGGTGGACGCGCAGCTTCCCGACGTCGAGGCGGGCAAGCGGTTCTACGGTGAGCTCTTCGGGTGGACGTTCGAGGAGGCGCACGGGGGGTCCGTCTGGGCGCGCAAGGACGGCGAGCCGGTCGCCTCGCTCGCGCGCAAGGCGGACGGGCGGCTGCCCACCGTATGGACGGTGTACTTCGCGACCCCGGACGCCGAGTCCCTCGCCGACCGGATCTTCGACGCCGGCGGCCAGGTCGTCACCGCCCCCCTGCCGGTCGCCGACCTGGGCACGACGGCGCTGGTCACCGACCCGGAGGGCGCCGTCTTCGGCATCTGGCAGCCGCACCGCCACCCCGGCTTCGGCCGCCGGCACGAGCCCGGCACCTTCGCCTGGGCGGAGCTGTACGCCCGTGACACGGAGGCGGCCAACACCTTCTACGGCGGTCTCTTCCACGAGGCCCTGTTCGGGCCGGACGCCGAGCCCGACTTCGGCCGCGCGGCCGTCTCCGAGGTCTTCCCGGCCGAGATGCCGCCCCACTTCCTCGTCCACTTCGGCGTCGAGGACTGCACGGCCGCGCTGGGGACCGTGAACCGGCTCGGCGGGCGGGTGCAGGCGCCACCCTTTGAGACGTCGTACGGAAAAGTGGCGGTCGTCACGGACGATCAAGGGGCGTCGTTCGCGCTGCTGGAACGATCCGCCCGCCCCTGAGCTGCTGGAATTTGCGGTTTTATGTACCGAGACACCCCGATTTGGCCCCGGGTTCGCAACCAGTGCCCGGGCCAGGAAGAATCGGGGTGCGTGCCGCCATGGCGGTGCGGTGGTGAGACGCTGCACTTCGGTCGCGTGAACATGTGGGTGGCGCGGCTCGTACGGGGAGGTGGCAGGACACGTGGTGGATCAGCTGACGCAGCACGATCCGCGCAGGATCGGGCCGTTCGAGGTGCTGGGACGGCTGGGTGCCGGCGGCATGGGGCTGGTCTATCTCGCGCGCTCGGCTTCGGGCCGGCGCGTGGCGATCAAGACGGTCCGCACGGAGCTCGCCGAGGACCAGCTCTTCCGCGTCCGCTTCACCCGTGAGGTGGAGGCAGCCCGGGCGGTCTCCGGCTTCTACACCGCCGCCGTGGTCGACGCCGACCCGCGGGCGGCCGTGCCCTGGCTGGCCACCGCGTACGTGCCCGCGCCCTCCCTCGAGGAGATAGTGAACGAGTGCGGGCCCCTCCCGGCCCAGGCCGTGCGCTGGCTCGCGGCGGGCGTCGCGGAGGCGCTTCAGTCCATCCACGGCGCGGGCCTCGTCCACCGCGACCTGAAGCCGTCCAACGTGCTGGTGGTCGAGGACGGGCCCAGAGTCATCGACTTCGGCATCGCGTCGGGCGTGTCGAACACCCGTTTGACGATGACGAACGTGGCGGTCGGCACCCCCGCCTACATGTCCCCCGAGCAGGCGAAGGACTCCCGCTCCGTCACCGGCGCCAGCGACGTCTTCTCGCTCGGCTCGATGCTGGTCTTCGCCGCCACCGGACACCCGCCCTTCCACGGCGCCAACCCGGTCGAGACCGTCTTCATGCTGCTGCGCGAGGGCCCGGACCTGGAGGGCCTGCCGGACGAGCTGCGCCCGCTGATCGAGTCCTGCATGCAGATGGAGGCCACGGCCCGCCCCAACCCGGCCGACCTCCAGGCCCAGCTCGCCCCCCACCTGTTCGCCTCCGGCTCCGACGACAGCGGTACGGCGTCCGCGTGGCTGCCCGAGAAGGCGGTCGCCCTCATCGAGGCCCGCCGCAACGGCCGCCCGGCCGCCAAGCCCGCGCCGGGCCCCGGCCGCAGCGGCGGCGGCCGCCCCGGACCGGCTCCCGTCCCGCCCCCGCCCTCCCACGCCCCGGCGCTGCCGGTCCCGGTCGGCGCCCCCGACACCGGACCCGTCCGGCTGGCCGGCGCCCAGGTGCCCATCGGCCCCGGCCCGCGCGTCGCCGACGTCCGCGCCGTGGCCGCCTCGGCGCCCTCGCCGCACAGCGGCCTCGCCGCCTCCTGGGCCAAGCCGCGCCCTGGCGTCAACGGCGCCGACCCCGCCGTGGGGCCCGCCGTACCGGCGCCGCCGCCCGCGCCGCCGGAGACCGCCGGTGGCTGGCGGCCCTGGCGTTTCCGCATGTCGAACGACGTCTGGGGCACCCCGTCGGTGGCCGGCGACCTCGTCTACGTCACCTCCTTCGAGGTGCACGCCCTCGACGTGGCGACCGGGCGCCGGCGCTTCAAGACGCGGGACGTCGCCTGGTCGATGGCGGTCGCCGACGGCCGTATCCACGCCTCGGACGGGCCCACCCTCTTCGCCCTGGACTGCCGGGAGGGCGCGGACCTGTGGCGCCTGTCGACGGATGCGTGGGTGTACTCCCTCAAGGCCGACCGGGGGACCGTCGTCACCGGCACCCGGGGCGGGGGCGTGCAGGCGTGGGAGGCCGCGAACGGGCAGAAGCTGTGGGAGATCACCGGCTGCCAGACCGACTTCGAGTCCCCGGAGGCCGGGCCCGCCGTCCACGAGGGCACGGTGTACGTCTGGCAGGACGCCCGGCTGCGCGCGCTGGACGCCCGTACGGGTGACGAGCGGTGGTCGTATCCGATCGGCGACGCGGCCTCCTGCGGCGGGGTGCCGGTGCGGCTGACGCACGCGCCGGACGGGTACGTGTACGTGGCCGCCGGATCGCGCGTGCTGGCGCTGGACGTGGCGAGCGGGCACGTGCGCTGGCACTTCGAGGCACCGGCCGTCTTCCTGTCCGCGCCGGCCTTCGCGCCGGGGCCCGCGGTGACCGGGGGCGGCGTCTACCTCGCCGACTACCTCGGCACGGTGTACGCCCTGGACGCGACGGACGGGCGGGACCGGTGGCGGATCGCCACGGAGGCGCGTTCCTCGGTGGAGCCGGTGCTGGTGGCCGCGGGGCACGTGCACGTGGGCAGCGGGAAGGGCCTGTACACCCTGGACGCCGTGACCGGGACGCCGAAGTGGCGCTTCCAGGCGGGCGGCGAGATCGTGGGCGCCCCGGCCGTCGCCGAGGGGCGCATCCACTTCGGCTCCACGGACCATCTGCTGTACACGCTGAAGGCGGACGACGGACGGCTGCGGTGGAAGCTGGCGACGGGCGGGGAGATCACCGGGTCCCCTGTGGTGCGGGACGGGGTGGTGTACGCGTGCAGCAAGGACCGGTGCGTGTACGCGCTGGACGCGGAGAAGGGGACGGGGACGGCGCGGACCGCCTAGGGGGCGTCAACGCAACCGGAACTCTCTGCGCCGGCCCCGGAACAGTTCCGCCTGGCGGGTGGGCGGGAGGTTGCCCAGGGAGATCAGGTGGGGGGCCTGGGCGAAGCCCTGCGTCAGGCACGCCTCCTTGGCCGCCCACAGGGCCCGTACCGTGCCCTGGACGCCCTCCGGTGGGTAGCCCGCGATGACGGTGGCGCAGGCGGTTGCCGCCGCCAACGCCCCGCCCGGCTCCGTGAGTTCGGTGACGAGCCCGATGGCGTGGGCGCGCTGGGCGCCGATCCGCTCGGCGGTGCCCATCAGCATCATCCGGGCGACCTCCCCGTGCGGCATGGCCCGCGCCATGAGGACGGACTCGTAGGCGCTGACCATCCCGTAACCGGTGTGCGGGTCGAAGAACGCGGCGGTCGGGTCGGCGACGACGAAGTCCGACTCGCCGAGCAGGTAGAAGGCGCCCCCGCAGGCCATGCCCTGCACGGCCGCGATGACCGGTTTCCACAGGTCGTTGGACTTGGGGCCGATGCGCAGGAGCGGATCGTCCTGCATGTAGGGCGAGGTCGGCTGGGGGACCTCCGCGTCCCGGTCCAGGCCCGTGCAGAAGGCACGCTCGCCGGCGCCGGTGAGGACCACCGCCCGTACGGTGTCGTCGAAGCGCAACCGGCGCCAGACCTCGGCGAGTTCGGCGGCCATGGCGAGGTCGATGGCGTTGAGCCGGTCGGGCCGGTCCAGGGTGACGACGGCGACCCCGGTCTCCTCGTCCGCCGCCGTCCGTACCGTCGTCACGACAGCACCCACTGCGGCCGGCCGTCGGCGAACACCGCCTGGACCCGGGAGCCGATGCGGACCGTGTGCGGGTCGAGGGAGTCCAGGGGCGCCCCGGCCTCGCGGACCAGGTTGCCGACCAGCCGGATGCGGGGGAACTCCTCCAGCTCGACGACGATCACGTTGTACGGCGCCCGGGCCGCGTAGTCGGGCAGCAGCGGCGGATGCGGGACGACGTAGGACCAGATCCGCCCGCGCCCCGACACCGGCCGCCACTCGCTCGCGAAGGACTGGCAGTACGGGCAGCAGGGGCGCGGCGGGAAGCGGGGCTCGGCGCAGTCGGCGCAGCTCTGCACGCGCAGTTCGCCCTGGGCGGCGTAGCCCCAGAAGGGGGCGCCGTCGGAGTCGGGGACCGGTTCGAGCATGTCTCAGCTCCTGTTCGTGCTGTTGGTGAGCAGCAGCGCGGAGGTGGGGACGCCCTCCCCGGCGGTGACCAGGCAGGTGGCGGCGTCCGGGACCTGGGCGGTGCTGGTGCCGCGGAGCTGCTTGACGCCCTCGGTGATGAGGTTGAAGCCGTGGACGTAGGCCTCGCTCAGTCCGCCGCCGCCGGTGTTGATCGGCAGCCGCCCGCCGATCTCCAGCGCCCCTCCCTCGGTGAACGCCCCGCCCTCGCCCCGGCCGCAGAAGCCGTAGCCCTCCAGGGAGAGCAGGATCAGGGGCGTGAACGCGTCGTAGATCTGGGCGACGTCCACGTCCTGGGGGGTGAGGTCGGCGTGCTTCCACAGGTGCCGGGCGGCGGTCCAGGCGGGGCCGGTGAGCGGGTCGTCGTTCCAGTAGTTGACCATGCCGTGGTGCTGGGCGGGCAGGCCCTGGGCGGCGGCGTGGACGTAGACGGGCCGGCCGCGGCAGTCGCGCGCCCGCTCGCGACTGACCACCACGCAGGCCAACGCGCCGTCCGTCTCCAGGCAGTTGTCGAACAGGCAGAGGGGCTCGCTGATCCAGCGGGAGGTCATGTACATCTCGCGGGTCAGCGGGCGGTCGTACATCACGGCGGCGGGATTCTGGTTGGCGCGGTTGCGGCAGGCCAGGGCGACGTTGAACAGGTGGTCGCGGGTGGCGCCGTACTCGTACATGTACCGGCGCGTCAGCATGGCGATCTCGTCGGCCGGGCGCAGCAGGCCGAAGGGGCGCGTCCACTGGGCGGGGGTGGGGAGTTGGCGCGTGGTGTCGGTCCACGGGCGGGGGCCCGACCCGCGCTTGCGTGAGCGCCAGGCGACGCCGACCGTCGCCTGTCCGGTGGCGATCGCGGCGGCGAGATGGGCGACCGTGGCGCACGAACCGCCGCCTCCGTAGCCGACCTTGCCGAAGAAGGTGAGGTCGCCGAAGCCGACGGCCTTCGCCAGCTCCACCTCGTCCGTCTCCTCCATGGTGAAGGAGGCGAGCGCGTCGACCTCGCCGGGCGCGATGCCGGCGTCGTCGAGCGCGGCGAGGACGGCCCGGCAGGCCAGAGTGCGTTCGTCCTCGGGGAGTTGCCTGGCGAAGGCGGTCTGCCCTATGCCGACGATCGCGGTGGCGTCCTTGAGTGAGGTCATGCTGGGGGACCTCCGCACGGTGACGGGGCGGCTGACAGGGCGTCAGGCTACAGCTAATCTGACGGACAGTCAGCTACGAGTGGGGGCTGTTGTGCGCGGTGACGTGGAGTGGGGCAGCATTCCGGGACTCGTCCGCTCGGCGGCCGAGCGGTACGCGGACGCCGAGGCGGTGGTGGAGGGCCGTACCCGGATCTCGTACGCCGAACTGGGCGTCCGCGTCGAACGGTCGGCCGCGGCCTGCGTCGGGGCCGGGATCGTGCCGGGCGACCGGGTCGCGATCTGGGCGCCGAACTCGCTGGACTGGATCGTCGCGGCGCTGGGCGCGGTGTCGGCCGGGGCGGTCCTGGTGCCGGTCAACACGCGGTTCAAGGGCGCGGAGACGGCGGATGTGCTGCGCCGCAGCGGGGCGCGGCTGCTGTTCGTGACCGGCACGTTCCTGGGCACGTCGTACGTGGCCTCGCTGCGGCGGGCGATGGCGGAGGGGCCGGGGCTGCCGGACCTCGGCCAGGTGGTGGTGCTGTCGGACGACGCGCCCGCCGACTTCCGCACCTGGAAGGACTTCCTGGCCGGCGGGGACGGGGTCGGGGCCGGCGAGGTGCGGGCGCGCGAGGCGGCGCTGGACGGCTCCAGTCCCTCGGACGTCGTCTTCACGTCCGGCACGACCGGCCGCTCCAAGGGCGCGGTGATCACGCACGCGCAGACCCTGCGCGCGTACGACATCTGGTGCGACCTCGCCGGCCTCCGCCGGGGCGACCGCTACCTCATCGTCAACCCCTTCTTCCACACGTTCGGTTACAAGGCCGGCGTCCTGGCCTGCCTGATGCGCGGGGCGACGATGATCCCGCAGCCGGTGTTCAGCGTCGAGACGGCCCTGGCCAACATCGCGGCCGAACGGGTGTCGGTCCTGCCGGGCCCGCCCACCCTCCACCAGTCCCTCCTGGACCACCCCGCCCGCTGCGCGCACGACCTGTCCGCCCTGCGCCTGGTGGTGACCGGCGCGGCGGTCGTCCCCCTGCGGCTGGTGGAACGGCTGCGGGGCGAACTCGGCGTGCAGACGGTCCTGACGGCGTACGGCCTGTCGGAGGCGAGCGGCATCGTCACCATGTGCCGCCGCGGCGACCCCCTGCCGGTGATCGCCGCCACCTCCGGCCGCGCGATCCCCGGCACGGAGGTCCGCGTCGACGCGCCCCCCGGCGAGCCCGGCGAGGTCCTGGTCCGCGGCTTCAACGTCATGCGCGGCTACTACGAGGACCCGGCGGCGACGGCCGAGGTCCTGAGCGAGGACGGCTGGCTGCGCACGGGCGACGTCGGCGTGCTCGACCCCGCCGGCAACCTCCGCATCACCGACCGCATCAAGGACATGTTCGTCGTCGGCGGCTTCAACGCCTACCCGGCGGAGATAGAGCAGGTGCTGGGCCTGCATCCCGACGTGGCCGACGCCGCCGTCATCGGCGTCCCCGACCCCCGTCTCGGCGAGGTCGGCAGGGCCTACGTGGTCCGCCGCCCCCACGCCACCCTGACCGCCGACGACCTGATCGCCTGGGCCCGCAGGGAGATGGCGAACTACAAGGTCCCGAGAACGGTGGAGTTCGTGACGGAACTTCCGCGCAACGCGAGCGGCAAGGTGGTGAAGGGCGAGCTGAGACGGCGGGCGGCCCGCTGAACGCGCCAAACGGCCGCGGCAGCTCCCCTCCAGGGCTGCCGCGGCCGTTTCGCGCGCGGAGAAGGCGTCGGTGTCAGGCCTTCTCGTCGGTGACGTGGACGTTGTCCGGGCTGACCGTGGCCGTCTCCGAGGCGGTGGCCGTCAGCGGCTCGTCGGTGACGTGCACGTTGTCCGTCGTGTCGGCGACGGGCTCGTCGGTGACGTGGACGTTGTCGGTGGTGTTCTCGTCGCTCATCTCGTGCTCCCCTTGCAGTGCGGGCGTTGGATGGACAAGATCCGCCCGGCAACTCCCCCGAGGGCCGCCGGACGGATCTTGAGGCCGGTTCACCTTAAGGGCCCGGCCCGGTGTCGTTCCGTCTGCCCCCCGACGCGACGGCCCGACACAGGTGAGCATGACGGGCGGCGATAAACGAACGATGAACGCCGCCCGGGCGGGCGTTCAGGCGACGGCCGTGGGCGTCAGCAGGCTCCTGACCTCGGCCGCCTCCGGCGCGCCCAGCGTCTCGAAGATGTCCAGGGCCTCCCGCCAGCACACCTGCGCCCGGTCCCGCTGGCCGATGCCGCCGAGGGCGCGGCCCAGCACCGTCAGGACGTTGCCGCGCCGCCACTCCCCGCCGATGCCGCGCAGCAGGGTCAGCGCCGTCTCGGCGTGGGAGGCGGCCTGCGCGGGACGCCGGGCGGTGAGGTCGAGCTCGGCGAGGCGGAAGACGGTCATGCCCTCCCACAGGCGCTGCCGGCTGTCCCGGAACACCCCGAGCGCCTGCTGGAGGCACTCCGTCGCCTGCGCCAGCTTCCCGCCCGCCGTCAGGGCGAGCCCCAGCGCGTAACGGCCGTTGGCGCCCTTGAGGTCGTGCCCCATGTCGTCGTACATGGCCGTGCCCTGGCGGGCCAGCGCCACCGCGCTCTCCGCCCGCCCGGTGGCCAGGTGGGCCCGCGAGAGGTTGCACAGGGCGCTCGCCTCACCCGGCCGGTCGCCCAGCGTGCGGAAGTGCTCGATGGCCCGGGTGAAGTGGGCCTCGGCGTCCCCGTACCGGTTCTGGTACATCGCGATCGCGCCGCCGATGTTCGCCGCCCAGCACCCGGTGAGCGGGTCCCCGGCCGCCTCCGCCGACCGCGTGGCGTCCTCGGCCTCCTGGACGGCCGCGTCGAACTTCGTGCCGGAGATGTGGTGCACGAACGCCAGCAGCATCAGCGCCCGCGCCTCGGTCCGCGCGTCCCCGCTCTCCCGGGCGACCTCGTGCAGCAGCGCCGCGACGGCCTCGTACTCCTTGGAGTTGGTGCCCGACTCGGCCAGGTCGACCGCCGCCCACAGCACGTCGACGGCGCGGCGCAGCGCCCCGGTGCGCGCGGACTGCCGTACGCACGCCAGCAGGCAGACCGCCTCGGCGTACAGCCAGTCCTGCGCCGCGTGCCGGTCGGAGAAGGCGAGGCCCGGATACGCCCCGCGCTCCAGGTGGTCCACGAGCCGGTCGCCGGGCCGCTCGATGAGGTAGACCCCGCTGACGGTCGCCAGATAGAAGTCCAGCAAGCGTGACAGCGCCGCCTCGCGCTCGCTCGGCGGCCACTCGTCCCGCTCGGCGCACGCACGCGCGTAGAGCCGGACGAGGTCGTGGTACCGGTAGCGGCCGGGCGCCGCCGACTCCAGCAGGGAGGTGTCGACGAGGGACTCCAGCAGGTCCTCCGTCTCCTCCACCGGCAGGTCGAGTACGGCCGCGGCGGCGGCCAGGGAGATGTCCGGGCCGTCCGCCAGGCCCAGCAGGCGGAAGGCGCGGGCCTGGGCCGGCTCCAGCGCGCCGTAGCCGAGTTCGAAGGTGGCCTTGACCGCGAGGTCGCCGGCCTGGAGCTCGTCGAGGCGGCGCCGCTCGTCCGCCAGCTTCGCCGCGAGGACGGAGACCGTCCAGGTGCGCCGGGCCGCCAGGCGGGAGGCGGCGATACGGATCGCGAGGGGCAGGAAGCCGCAGGCGGCGACCACGTCCAGGGCGGCCTCGCGCTCGGAGGCGACCCGTTCCTCCCCGACGATCCTGGTGAACAGCTGGAGGGCCTCGTCGGGGGACATCACGTCCAGGTCGACGAGGTGGGCCCCGGCGAGGTCCACCATGCGCACCCGGGAGGTGACCAGGGCCGCGCAGCCCTCCGTGCCGGGCAGCAGCGGCCGTACCTGCGCCGCGTCCCGCGCGTTGTCCAGCAGCACCAGGACCCGCCGCCCGTCCAGGACGGACCGGTACAGCGCCGCCCGGTCCTCCAGCGAGTCGGGGATCGCCGAGTCCGCCGTGCCCAGGGCCCGCAGGAAGGAGCCCAGGACCGTCTCCGGTTCCGCGGCCCGCGTGCCGGCGCCCTGGAGGTCGACGTACAGCTGCCCGTCGGGGAAGGCCGCCCGCGCCTGGTGCGCGACGTGCACGGCGAGGGTCGTCTTGCCGACGCCGCCGATGCCCGCCACCGCCGAGACCGCCATCACGCGGCCCTCCGCGGAGGCCAGCACCTCGCCGAGCTCCTTGACGAAGGCCGCCCGTCCGGTGAAGTCGGGGACACTCGCCGGGAGTTGGGCCGGGCGGACCGGGACGGCGGCGGGCTCCGCGCGCGGCGCCGAGGGCTCCGCGAGGCCCGGGTCCGCCTGGAGGATGCGCTGCTGGAGCTCGCGCAGGCCCGGACGCGGGTCCACGCCGAGCTCGTCGGCGAGCAGGCGGCGGGTGTCCGCGTACACGGCGAGGGCCTCCGCCTGCCGGCCGCTGCGGTACAGCGCCAGCATCAGCAGCTCGCGCAGCCGCTCGCGCAGGGGGTGCGCCGCGGTGAGGGCGGTCAGCTCCGAGACCGCCTCCGCGTGGCAGCCCTGCTCCAGGTCCATGTCCAGCCGGGATTCCAGGAGTTGCAGCCGCCACTCCTCCAGCCTGACCCGCTGCGCCTCCGCGTACGGGCCCGGCACCCCCGCCAGCGCCTCCCCGTCCCACAGGGCCAGCGCCCGGTCCAGCACGTCCCGGGCGTGGCACAGGTCCCCGGCGCCCCGCGCCTTCTCCGCCTCGGCCGCCAGCTCCTGCGCCACCGCGAGGTCCAGGGCGCCCTCGCCGAGGCCGCGGATCGCGTACCCGCCCGACTCGCTCACCAGCACGCCGGGGCCGAGCACCTTGCGCAGCCGGGAGGCGTACGTGCGCAGCGCCGCCAGCGCCTGCGAGGGCGGCTCCTCGCCCCACAGGGCGTCGATCAGCTCGGCCGCGGTGGCGGTGCGGCCCTCGCGCAGCAGCAGGGCGGCGAGCAGGGCGCGTTGCTGCGGGGAGCCGGTGCTCAGCGGCTCCTGGCCGCGCCGGGCGCGCACCGGGCCGAGCACGCTCAGGCGCAGGGCGTCCGGCTCCGCCGAGGAGCCGGGACGCCTCTGCTCCGGCACCCGCGGTACACCGTCCATCGCCGTCCCCCTAGAGATCCTGGCCAACCCCGTCAGTTTGCCTTGTTCACGCCACTTGCGTCAGCTCTGGAGAGCTCTGTCACAGACAGGCGCGCGGGATATCACAAAGTCCTCACCCGCTCTCCCCGTCCGCCGGGCCCGTTCCAGGGAGCTGACGGACCGTCAGATCGGCGCTACGGTGGCCGCCATGGACACCCACGACACCGAAACACCGGCGTTTCCGCTGATCATCTCCGTGGACGACCACACCGTGGAGCCCGCCACCGTCTGGCAGGACCGGCTCCCGAAGAAGTACCTGGACACCGGCCCCCGGATCGTGCGCGCCCCGCTGAAGGAGATCTCCTTCCTCGGCGGCCGCTTCCGCCCCGTCATGGGCGAACCCGGCGACGACGGCCCGCTCGGCGACTGGTGGCTGTACGAGGGGCTGCAACGCCCGCTCACCCGCCTGGACACCGCCGTCGGCTACAGCAGGGACGAGATCAGGCTCGAAGTCATCACCTACGAGCAGATGCGGCCCGGCTCCTACGACGTGGCGGCCCGCCTCGCCGACATGGACGTCAACCACGTCCAGTCCTCCGTCTGCTTCCCGAGCTTCCCGCGCTTCTGCGGGCAGACCTTCACCGAGGCCGAGGACCACGAACTGGGGCTGCTGTGCGTGCGGGCGTACAACGACTGGATGGTGGAGGAGTGGTGCGGCCCGCAGGCCCAGGGCCGGCTGATCCCGCTCACCCTGATCCCGCTGTGGGACGCGGAGCTGGCCGCCGCCGAGGTCCGCCGCAACGCGGCCCGCGGGGTGCGCGCCGTGGCCTTCTCCGAGATACCCCCGCACCTCGGGCTGCCGTCCGTGCACTCCGACGAGTGGGACCCCTTCCTCGCCGCCTGCGACGAGACCGGCACGGTCGTCGCCATGCACATCGGCTCCAGCAGCCGTATGCCCTCCACGTCCAAGGACGCGCCGCCCGCGGTCGGTTCCACGATCACCTTCGCCAACTGCTGCTTCTCCATGGTCGACTGGCTGATGAGCGGCAAGTTCGAGCGCTTCCCCAACCTGCGGATCATGTACGCGGAGGGGCAGATCGGCTGGATCCCGTACATCCTCGAACGCGCCGACGTGGTCTGGGAGGAGAACCGCGGCTGGGGCGGGGTCGCCGACAGGGTGCACCGGCCGCCGTCGGAGCTGTTCGCCGAGCACATCCACGGCTGCTTCTTCGACGACGCCTTCGGCCTGCGCAACCTCGACGCGATCGGCGTCGCCAACGTCCTGTACGAGACCGACTACCCGCACTCCGACTCCACCTGGCCCAAGTCCCGCCAGGTCGCCGAGGCCCAGATGGGCCACCTGGACGCCGACGTCGTGGAGCGGATCGTGCGCGGCAACGCCATCGACCTGCTGAGCCTCACCCCCGAAGGACTCTGGCGGCCATGAGCGCCCTGCCGTACGGCATCCAGCTCCCCGTCCAGTCCCAGAGCACGCTCTACGCCGAGCCCTGGGAGGCGACCGCGGGCGCCGCGGACCTGGTGGAGATCGCCCGCACCGCCGACCGCGCCGGCTTCGACTACGTCGCGTGCTGCGACCACGTCGCCATCCCGCGCCGCCTCGCCGCCGCGATGAGCACGGTGTGGTACGACCCCGTGGCCACGCTCGCCTTCCTGGCGGGGGTGACGGAACGCGTCCGGCTGCTGAGCCACGTGGCGGTCGTGGGCCTGCGGCACCCCCTGCTCACCGCCAAGCAGTACGCCACCGTCGACCACCTCTCCGGCGGCCGGCTCGTCCTCGGGGTCGGCGCCGGGCACGTGCGCGAGGAGTTCGAGGCGGTCGGCGTCGACTTCGACCACCGCGGGGCCGTGCTCGACGAGACGATCGACGCCCTGCGCGCGGCCCTCGGCCCCGAGGAGTTCCCCGAACACCACGGCAAGCACCACGACTTCGCGGACCTCGGCCAGCGTCCCCGCCCGGCGCAGGAGCGCGTCCCGCTGTGGGTGGGCGGATCGTCCCCCGCCGCCGTCCGCCGGGCCGCGCTCAGGGGCGACGGCTGGCTGCCCCAGGGCGACCCGCGGGACCGGCTGCCGGCGCAGATCGACCGGGTACGGCGGCTGCGGGCGCAGGCCGGGGCCGAGGGGCCGTTCGTGATCGGCGCCATCACCGAGCCGCTCTACGTCGGCACGCCCGCCTGGGACGTCGGGCGGCGCACGCTCAGCGGGCCCCCGCAGGCCCTCGCCGAGTCCCTGCGCGCCTACCGCGCGATGGGCGTGGACCAGATCCAGGTGCGCTTCCGCAGCCGCGGCCGCACCGAACTCACCGACCAGATGGCGGCCTTCGCGGCCGAAGTGGCCCCCGACCTCTGAGGAGCACGGCATGGGCAAGCTGGACGGACGCGTCGTGATCGTCACCGGCGCGGCGCGCGGACAGGGCGAGCAGGAGGCCCGGCTGTTCCGGGCGGAGGGCGCCGAGGTGGTGGTCGCCGACGTCCTCGACGAGCAGGGCGAGGCCCTCGCCGGGGAGATCGGCGCCCGCTACGTCCACCTCGACGTCGGCGAGGAGGAGCAGTGGCGCTCGGCCGTGCGGAGCGTCAAGGAGACGTACGGCCGCCTCGACGGACTGGTCAACAACGCCGGCATCCTGCGCTTCAACTCCCTCGTGGACACCCCGCTGGAGGAGTTCATGCAGGTCGTACGGGTCAACCAGGTCGGCTGCTTCCTCGGCATCCGCACGGTGGCGCCGGCCATGGAGGACGGCGGCACGATCGTCAACACCGCCTCCTACACGGCCGTGACGGGCATGGCGGCCGTCGGCACGTACGCCGCCACCAAGCACGCCATCCTCGGCCTGACCCGCGTCGCCGCGCTGGAGCTGGCCCACCGGGGCATCCGCGTCAACGCGATGTGCCCCGGCGCCGTCGACACCGCGATGTCCAACCCGGCGCGGCTGGACCCGGACGCGGACCCCGGGGAGACCGCGAAGGCGCTGGACGAGCTGTACCGCAAGCTCGTGCCGCTCGGACGGATCGGGCGGCCGGAGGAGGTGGCCCGGCTGGCGCTGTTCCTGACGTGCGAGGACTCCTCCTACATCACCGGGCAGCCGTTCGTGATCGACGGCGGCTGGCTGGCCGGGGTCAGCGTCATCTGACGGGCCATCAGCTATTGACGGTGCATGCGGGCGGTGCAACAGTCGGGCGGCAGAGAATCTGACGGTGCGTCAGGAACGTAGGGATGGTGACCCGCCTTGGAATTCGGGCTCTTTGTACAGGGATACGTGGGCAAGCGCGCCGAGACCGACCCGCTCGCCGAGCACAAGGCGCTGATGGAGGAGACCGAGTACGTCATCCAGGCGGACAGGTCCGGTTTCAAGTACGCGTGGGCGTCCGAGCACCACTTCCTGGAGGAGTACTCCCACCTCTCCGCCAACGACGTCTTCCTGGGCTACCTGGCGCACGCGACGGAACGCATCCACCTCGGCTCCGGCATCTTCAACCCCCTCGCCCAGGTCAACCACCCCGTGAAGGTCGCCGAGAAGGTCGCCATGCTCGACCATCTCACCGAGAACCGCTTCGAGTTCGGCAGCGGGCGGGGCGCCGGGTCGCACGAGATCCTCGGGTTCATCCCCGGGGTGACCGACATGAACTACACCAAGGAGATCTGGGAAGAGACCATCGCCGAGTTCCCCAAGATGTGGATGCAGGACGAGTACGCCGGCTTCCAGGGCACGTTCTGGCAGCTGCCGCCGCGCAAGGTCCTGCCCAAGCCGTACGGCAGGTCGCATCCGGCGATGTGGTACGCGGCCGGGTCGCCGCCATCGTACGCGATGGCCGCGAAGAAGGGGCTCGGCGTGCTGGGGTTCAGCATCCAGAAGGTCTCCGACATGGAGTGGGTGCTGGAGCAGTACAAGACGGCGATCGTGAACGCGGAGCCGGTGGGGGAGTTCGTCAACGACAACGTCATGGTGACGACCACGGCGATCTGCGCTCCGACGCACGCGGAGGCGATCGAGATCGCGGTGCACGGGGGGCTGCACTACCTGCCCTCGCTGGTCTTCCGGTACCACGACACCTTCCCGCGGCCCGAGGGGTTCCCGGTGTGGCCGGAGACGCTGCCGGAGTACACGCCGGAGTTCGTGGAGCTGCTGATCGAGGAGGAGCTGCTGATCTGCGGTGATCCGGACGAGGTGCTCACGCAGTGCAAGCGGTGGGAGCAGGCCGGGGCGGACCAGCTGAGCTTCGGGCTGCCGGTGGGGGTGCCGAAGGAGGAGACGCTGCAGACGATCCGGTTGATCGGCGAGCACGTGATTCCGAAGATCGACACCGATCCCGTGCACCGGACGTCGCGGTTCCGGGGTGCTGTCTGAGGCTGTGCGGCGGCTGCGGGTGCGTGGGGGCTGGTCGCGCCCCACGCGGCGGAGCCGCGCATCGATACGGCCCCGCGCCCCCAGGTACGTCGTCTCAGCCCGCATCAGGAGGTGAGCCTCATGCTCGATCACGTCATCAAAGGCGCCACCGTAGTCGACGGGACCGGCGCCCCCGCCCGCACCGCCGACGTCGGTATCCGGGACGGGCGTATCGCTGTCGTCGGCAGGGTCGTCGAGGAGGCCCGGAGCAGTGAGGACGCCTCCGGGCTCGTGCTCGCGCCCGGGTTCGTCGACCCCCACACCCACTACGACGCCCAGCTGTTCTGGGACCCGTACGCGACGCCCTCCCTCAATCACGGGGTCACCACCGTCGCCGCCGGGAACTGCGGGTTCACGCTCGCGCCGCTCAACCCCGCCCGTCCCGAGGACGCCGACTACACGCGCCGGATGATGTCCAAGGTCGAGGGGATGTCGCTGGTGGCGCTGGAGGAGGGGGCGCCGTGGAGCTGGCGGTCCTTCGGGGAGTACCTGGACGCCCTCGAGGGGCGGATCGCCGTCAACGCCGGGTTCATGGTGGGGCACTGCGCCCTGCGCCGGTACGTGATGGGGCCGGACGCGGTCGGCGGGCAGCCCGGTGAGGAGCAACTGGGCGCGATCGTACGGCTGTTGCACGAGGCCATGGACGCCGGGGCCTGGGGGTTCTCCACCACGCAGTCGTCCACGCACTCCGACGGGGACGGCAAGCCCGTCGCCTCCCGGCATGCGCGGCCGGCGGAGCTGCTGGCGCTCTCCCGGGCCGTCGGGGAGCACGAGGGCACGCAGATCGAGGCGATCGTGGCCGGGTGCCTGGACCAGTTCAGCGACGCCGAGATCGACCTGTTCGCGGAGATGAGCGCGGCGGCCGGGCGGCCCCTGAACTGGAACGTGCTGACCATCGACGCGGCCGTCCCCGAACGGGTGCCGCGCCAGTTGCGGGCGAGTGAGCAGGCGCGGAAGGCCGGCGGGCGGGTCGTCGCGCTGACCATGCCGATCCTCACGCCGATGAACATGTCGCTCGGTACCTTCTGCGCGCTGAACCTGATCCCCGGCTGGGGCGAGGTCCTCGGCCTCCCGGTGCCGGAGCGCATCGCGCGGCTCGGGGACCCCGCCGTCCGCGCCGAGATGCTGCGCCGCGCCGACTCCAAGGAGGCCGGCGTCTTCCGGCGGCTGGCGAACTTCGGGCGGTACGTCATCGGGGACACCTACAGCGCGGCGAACCGCGGGCTGACCGGCCGGGTCGTCCAGGACATCGCGCGGGAACGGGGCCAGGACCCCTTCCAGTGCCTGGTGGAGATCTGCGCCGCCGACGAACTGCGCACCGTCCTGTGGCCCATGCCCACCGACAACGACCCCGCCTCCTGGGCGCTGCGCGCCGAGACCTGGCAGCACGAGGACGTGATGCTGGGCGGCTCCGACGCCGGGGCGCATCTGGACCGGATGTGCGGGGCGCCGTACACCACCCGCTTCCTCGGGGACTGTCTGCGCGGCCGCAGACTGGTCGGCCTGGAGCAGGCGGTGAGGATGCTGACCGACGACCCCGCACAGCTGTTCGGACTGCGGGAGCGGGGCCGGGTACGGGAGGGCTTCCATGCGGACCTCGTGCTCTTCGACCCCGAGCGGATCGACGCGGCCCCGGCCACCCTGGTGCACGACCTGCCGGGTGACAGCCCGCGGCTGGACGCCAAGGCCCTCGGGGTGCGGGCCGTGTGGGTCAACGGGGTCGAGGCCATCCGGGACGACGTGGTGAGCGGGGCGGTGCCGGGGAGGGTGCTGCGGTCCGGGCGGGACACGAGGACGGTGAGCACGCGTTGAACGGCGACGGCCAGCGGCTGTTCGTCGGCGGTGCGTGGGTCGAGCCCGACGGCGGCCACTACGCCGTCGTCGACCCGGCCACCGAGGAGACCGTCGGATGGGCTCCGGAGGCCTCGCGGGATCAGGTGCACGCGGCCTGCGCCGCGGCCCGCGAGGCCTTCGGGCCGTGGTCGGCGACGGCACCGGAGGAACGGGCGGCGATCCTCGGGCGGGCCGCGCAGGTCATCGGCAGCCGCTTCGCGCCGTACGCCGAACTGGCGCAGGCGGAGACCGGGGCGACGACGGGGACGGCGCGGGCGATGCAGGTCGGCGTGGGCATGGCCCGCTTCCGGCGGTACGCGCGCGTGGAGCCCGCCGAGTGGGCGGTCCCGCCGCAGATCAACGAGGCGGGGCCGATGGGCAGGGCGGGCGTGTTCGGCGCGCTGGCGGTCCGGCAGCCGGTCGGGGTGGTCGCCTGCATCACGTCGTACAACAACCCCTGGGCGAACCCCGCGGGCAAGATCGCGCCCGCGCTGGCCATGGGCAACACGGTGGTCGTGAAACCGGCCCCGCAGGACCCCCTGTCCGTCTACCGCATGGCGGAGGCCCTGGAGGCGGCGGGCGTGCCGCGGGGCGTGGTCAACGTCGTGTCCGGGCAGTCGGTGGCCGTCGGGGAGGCGGCGGTGGAGTCGGCCGACGTCGACATGGTGAGCTTCACCGGGTCGACGGCGGTGGGGCAGCGCATCGGCGAGGTGTGCGGGCGCGCCCTGAAACGGCAGCTGATGGAGCTGGGCGGCAAGGGCGCAGCGGTCGTCTTCGACGACGCGGACGTGGCCTCCGCGGTGGCCGGCATCGGCACGACCTTCTCCTTCTACAGCGGGCAGATCTGCACGGCGCCGACGCGGGTGCTGGCGCAGCGGGGGGTGTACGACCGGCTGGTGGCGCAACTGGCGCACTACTGCGCCCGCTTGAAGGTCGGCGACCCCAGGGACCCGGAGACGACGGTCGGCCCGCTGATTTCCGCCGCCCACCGCGACCGGGTGGAGTCGTACGTCGAACTGGGCCGCAAGGAGGGGGCGGTGAGGGTGACGGACGCCGAACTCCCCGCGCTGGACCGTGGCTTCTACGTCGCCCCGACCCTCCTCGCCGACTGCACGAACGACATGCGGGTGGCCCGGGAGGAGATCTTCGGTCCGGTGGTCGTCGTCATCCCCTTCGAGGAGGAGGACGAGGGCGTCGCCCTGGCCAACGACAGCGACTACGGGCTGATCGACTACGTCTGGTCGGGCGACGTGGCCCGCGCCTTCCGGGTGGCCCGGCGCCTGCGGGCGGGCGGCGTCGGCGTCAACACGGTCGGCCGCAACATGGAGGCGCCGTTCGGGGGCTTCAAGAAGAGCGGGGTGGGCCGGGACGTGGGCTCGTACGCGCTGCACGCCTATGGGGAGGTGCAGGCGATCGTCTGGCCGGGGTGAGCTGCCCTTTGGGGCACCTGTCGGCCAACGGCCGGTGACACCCGGGAAGGCGGCCGTAGAGTCCGGCCCGTAGGGCGCCCGACGAGGTCGCCCGGCCATCCTGATGGCCCCTCGGATCAGTCCCGGAGTTGTCCCGTGAAACTCGCCAAGCGCATCGCCCTGACCACCGCCGCGCTCGCCACCGCGGCCGCCGGCACCTTCCTCGCCACCACGGCCGGCACCGCCGCCGCCTCCGAACCCGCCGCCGCCCACCCGGCCGTCCAGGCCCCCGCCGCGCTCGCGGTCCCCGACGGCAACAAGCTGACCGGCGTCTTCGCCGCCAGGGGCGTCCAGACGTACACCTGCGCCGACGGCGCCTGGAAGCTCCTGGAGCCCGCCGCCACCCTGTCGGACAAGAGGGGCCGTACCGTCGCCCTGCACTCCCGCGGCCCGGTCTGGGTCTCCACGGTGGACGGCAGCGCGGTGAACGCCACGGCCATCGCCAGCTCGCCGAGGACCGGCGCGGTCCCCGAGCTGCTGCTGCAGGCCACGGCCACGCGGGGCGCCGGCGTCTTCGCGGACGTGTCCTACGTCCAGCGCCTGAACACCACCGGCGGTGTCGCCCCCACGACCGCGTGCACCGGAACGGACCAGGTCAGCGTCCCGTACACGGCGA
This sequence comes from Streptomyces sp. 7R007, assembly GCF_054850255.1. Lineage (NCBI taxonomy): Bacteria > Bacillati > Actinomycetota > Actinomycetes > Kitasatosporales > Streptomycetaceae > Streptomyces > Streptomyces sp. 7R007. The sequence goes on from NZ_JBTWMV010000006.1 coordinate 301,245, forward strand.
CGTACGCCTTCTACAAGCCGGCCGCGTGACGCGCGCGGCGCGCTGAGGGTCAGCGGTCCAGGTCGACCCGTACCGTCAGCTGCCCGGTGCCGATCATCCGTACGGCCGCGCTGTTGAGGCGGGGCAGGACCCGCAGCCGGGCGGCCGGGTCGTCGTCGGGCAGGAGACGGGCCGTCCCCTCGTGCCACCGTCCCCCGATCCGCACCCGCACCCGCGGATCGGCCTTGATGTTGCGCACGTACTGGGAGCGCTCACCGAACTCCGACACCAGCCAGAAGGAGTCCCCGACCCGCCGCCCGCCCACCGGCGTGCGGCGGGGCCGGCCCGAGACGCGGCCCGTGGTCTCCAGCAGCGTCTGCGTCGGCAGCCGGCGCATCACGGCGTTGAGCCGGCGCTGGACGGCGGCGACGGCGCGGTACTTGTTCTCTGCGGCACGGGACATGGCTGCTGCTCCGTTTCCTGAGCGGAGGGGGTGCCGGTGGCTTTCAATGATCCCAGCGGCCGGGCGGTACGGCGGACGGACGAGAGGGCGGGGTGCCGGCGATGCGCGTGGTCACCTGGAACGTGTGGTGGCGCTTCGGCGCCTGGGCGGAACGGCAGAAGGCCGTCCTCGCCGTGCTGCGGGACCTGCGGCCGGACGTGGTGGGCCTGCAGGAGGTCTGGTCGGCCGGCGACGGCAACCTCGCCGGGTGGCTGGCCGACGAACTGGGCCTGCACTGGGCCTGGGCCCCGTCACCGGCCTCGGACCGCTGGCAGCGGCGGATCGGCGAGCCCGGGGTGGAGGTCGGCAACGCGGTGCTGAGCCGCTGGCCGGTGGTGGAGGAGGCGGTGCTGCGGCTGCCCGCCCCCGAGCACCTGGACGACGGCCGGCTCGCCTTCCACACGCGGCTGGCGGCACCCTCGTTCGAGATCCCGTTCTTCACCACGCACCTCACCTCGGCGCCGGACGCGTCGGCGGTCCGCTGCCAACAGGTCACCGCGCTCGCGGAGTTCGTGGCGGCCCACCGCTCCGGCACCGACTTCCCGCCCGTGATCACCGGCGACTTCAACGCCTGGCCCGACTCCGACGAGATCCGGCTCTTCGGCGGCTACAGGACGGCCCCCGCCGCGCCGGGCCAGGTCTTCCTCGACGCCTGGGAGTACGCCGACCCCACGGCCCCCTCCGCGACCTGGGACCCCGCCAACCCCCACGTCCGGGTGGCCCCGCCGGCCCGCATCGACTACATCCACGTCGGCCCCCCGGGCCCCACCGGCCTCGGCCATGTCCGCACCGTCCGCCGCGCGGGCGCCGCCCCCGTCGACGGCGTCTGGCCCTCGGACCACGCGGCGGTGGTCGCCGACCTGACGGACACCCCTCAGCCGTCCTGATAGTGGATCAGGTCCGGCAGGACCGCGGAGCTCACCGGCGCGGTCAGGCGGTACTCGATCAGCCTGGCCGGGCAGCCCTGGGCGACGAGCTGCGTGACGGCCGTCAGCCGGTGGTTGCCGTCGAGGACCAGGCAGCGGTCCGGGCCCAGCGCGAACGTGGCGAGGATCAGCGACAGGCCCTCGCCGTCGAGCCGGGCCGAGTAGTGCTCCCGCAGCACCCGGATGCGGGACCGCCGGTCCTCCCGGAGCACGGACGCGTCGGCGGCGAGTTCCGCGTGCCGGATGGGCACGGCGTCCGGGTGGTCGTACCGGACCTCGCCGGACCCGGACCCGTCCCGGTACCAGGGGGCGTGGTAGCCCGCCAGCGTGGTGAGCGTGTAGGGCGGAATGTCGGTGGAGACCATGGACAGCCGGACGGTGCCGTCGCCGCGCCCCGCCATCTCCGTCAGCGCCGGCCAGTCGAGGGAGGTGCGGATACGGTCCGGTCCCTTGGTGAAATGGGCGCGGAAGACGTCGAACGGCACGCCGCCGGTCGCGATCCGCAACAGCTCCCGCGTGCTCGTGTCGATCCCGTCGGACCAGTGGGCGGCCATGATCGCCGACCTCCTCGCGTTGAACTCGGCGGTCTCCCGCAGCCCTTCGACCGCGGTGACGAGGTGGGACCAGTCCTCGGCCGTCCAGCGGGCGTGGGAGTGCAGGGACGAGCCGAGTGTGTCCGTGACCGTCTCCAGCACCCGGGCGACCGTGCGCAGGTACTCGACCTGCATGGGCTGCCGGGCGAGGGGCACCAGCGACAGGCCCGACCGGCAGTCGTACACGGCCCTGTGGGTGCGTTCGGGACCGCTCGCCCGGCGCAGCGCCGTCACCGAGAACGTGAGGTAGGCGACCTTCTCGGTCAGTTCCAGATCGGCCAGGGCCTCCTGGATGTTGCCCTGCCGGCGGGCGAGCAGCATGCCGACGATCATCGTGGTGACCGCTCCCAGACCGAAACTGGACGCCCAGTCCGACCAGCTCCACGCCTGGCCGCGCCACCACAGGAACAGATCCATCACTCCGGCGGTGACGGGCAGGACGGCCAACGGCCAGTAGTCCGCCCACAACGACCGCGCTCTCGGCATCACCCACTCCTCCGCACAGAAGACACGCGAGATCGTCCGGCGGTTCCCCGAGCCGGCGCAACCGCTACGGACGCCCCAGGAACACCGGATTGGTGAACGCCGCCATCGCCCCCGGCACCGGCCCCGCCGCCGTCTCGTGCCGCAACTCCGCCCGCACGTAGGCCGCGTACGCGGCCGTCGTGCGCCACTCCACGACTCCCGACCCCGCGACCGGCAACGGGCCACCGGTGAACAGCACGCCCTGGTCGGTGACGAACCGCACCGTGCAGCGCGGCGCGCCGGAGACCTCGGCGCGGACGGTGACCGGGGTTCCGGCGCCGACCGCCAACCGCTCCCCGACACCGGCGCGTTCGCCGCTCTGAGCCGTCACCGTGAAGGACAGCGACACGTTCGCCGACTCGGCCACGTACGACCGCCCCGCCCGGATGCCCGCCAGGACCGCCTCCCGGGTCAGGTCCTCGGCGAGCACGACCGTCTGCGGCAGGCCCACGGCGTCCGGGGCCCGGTGCGCATCGCTGTTGCCCATGGCGGGGAGCCAGGACCCCGAGCCGGCCGAGGCGACCAGCATCCCGTCCCACTCGGCCAGCGCCACCTCGTCGTCCGGTGTCCACGGGCCGTTCCACACCTCCACCGCGTCCGCCTCGGCGAAGCCGAACTTCCAGGCGCAGCCGATGCAGGCGGCGTGCGGGTGGGCCGGGACGACCAGGCCGCCGGCCTCGCGGATGCGGCGGGCGTGGTGGCCGAAGCGGTCGTCCCGGGCGCGGTAGCGCCAGTCGACGAAGGTCCCCGGGTCGGTGCCCAGGGCCAGCACATGGCCGTTGCGGGTGGTCACCTCCTCGCCCAGCAGGATCAGCAGGTCCTCGCCCGCCGACGGGGCCCAGTGCGCGTGCGAGCTGTGCGTGTTGTGGTCCGAGGAGTTGATGAAGTCCAGGCCCGCCGCCCGTGCCAGCGCCGCGATCTCCTCCGGTGTGCGGCGGCCGTCGGAGTGCCGGGAGTGCAGGTGGCAGTCGCCGCGGTACCAGGCCCGGCCCCGGCCCCGGGCCCGCTCCGGCGGGTAGACGGGTCGCGGCGTCTCGCCGGGCTCCCCGTACGTCAGTGTGACCGTCAGCTCGTACGACAGCCCCTGCGGCGCCACCGTGTACGGGCCCAGCGCCACATGCCAGGTGCCCTCCCGCACCGGCCCGGGCACATATCCCGGCGTGGCGTCGTCCGCGCGGACGAAGAACTCCGAGCGCGCCCCGCCCGACCAGCCGCGGAAGCCCCGCTCGGTGCCGCGCTCGTCGAAGAGGCCGATGTCGAGCGCGTTGCCCTGGGTGCCGGCCGGCACGGAGGGCCTGTCGTAGGTGTAGGAGACCCTCAACTCCCGCACGGACGGCGGTACGTCGACGGGCACGTACACATAATCCGGGGAGCCCGGGGGCAGGGTGCCGCGGATCGTCGTCACGCTCTCCACCGTAGGGCAGGGGAAGGTGACCGACCAGTCGGTATGGACAGGGGGGCCGGATGTCGGTACAGATGGGACATGCGTATCGCCGTCACCGTCTTCCTCACCGACGAGACCATCACCCCCGTCCGGCTCGCCCGTGAGCTGGAGGAGCGCGGTTTCGCCGGGCTGTACCTGCCCGAGCACACCCACATCCCCGTCGAGCGGACCACCCCGTACCCGGCGGGCGGCGAGCTGCCGCGCGAGTACGGCCGGACCCTCGACCCCTTCGTCGCCCTCGGCCAGGCGGCCGCGGTCACCGAGCGGCTCGGTCTGGGCACCGGCATCACCCTCGTGGCGCAGCACGACCCGATCGACCTCGCCAAACAGGCCGCGACCCTCGACCACCTCTCCGCCGGCCGCCTCACCCTCGGCGTCGGCTACGGCTGGAACGTCGAGGAGGCCGCCGACCACGGGGTCGAGTGGCGCACCCGGCGGGAGCTGGTGCGGGACCGGATGGCGCTGATGCGGGCGCTGTGGGCGCCGGAACCCACGCCGTACGAAGGGGAGTTCGGGAGCGTGCGGGCCTCGTACGCCCACCCGAAGCCCGTGCGCGAGCCGCGCGGCCCGGTCGTCGGACCGCGCACGCTGATCGGCGGAGCGGCCGGACCGAAGCTGTTCGCCCACATCTGCGCGTACGCGGACGGCTGGCTGCCCATCGGCGGGCGCGGGCTGACCGAGTCGCTGCCTCTGCTGCGCGCCGCCTGGGCCGACGCCGGCCGCGACCCGGATGCGCTGGAGGTGGTGCCCTACGCCGTCTTCCCGACCCCCGGCAAGCTCGCCCACTACGCGGACCTGGGCATCGAGGAGGTCGTGGTCCAGCTGCCGCCCGGGGGAGAGGCGGAGGTGCTGCGGGCGCTGGACGGTTACGGGGCCTTCCTGGGCTGACCCCTGGGCGCTGATCAGTACGACCGTATTCTCGAAGGATGACGACTTCCGCGACCCCCGGAACCGGCGGCCCTACCGACAACTCCATGCGTCGCGCCCTCAAACGCGCCCGCGACGGCGTCGCCCTCGACGTCGCCGAGGCGGCCGTCCTGCTCCAGGCCCGCGGCGAGGACCTGACCGACCTCGCCGCGTCCGCCGCCCGGGTGCGCGACGCCGGTCTGGAACAGGCGGGCCGCCCCGGCGTCATCACGTACTCGAAGAGCGTCTTCATCCCCCTCACCCGGCTGTGCCGGGACAAGTGCCACTACTGCACCTTCGTCACCGTCCCCGGCAGGCTGCGCCGGGCTGGGCATGGCATGTTCATGTCGCCGGACGAGGTCCTCGACATCGCCCGCAAGGGCGCGGCCCTCGGCTGCAAGGAAGCCCTCATCACCCTCGGCGACAAGCCCGAGGACCGCTGGCCCGAGGCCAGGGAGTGGCTGGACGCGCACGGCTACGACGACACCATCGCCTACGTCCGCGCCATCTCCGTCCGCATCCTGGAGGAGACGGGCCTGCTGCCCCACCTCAACCCGGGCGTGCTGAGCTGGACCGACTTCCAGCGGCTCAAGCCCGTCGCGCCGAGCATGGGCATGATGCTGGAGACCACCGCGACCCGGCTGTGGTCCGAGCCCGGCGGGCCGCACCACGGCTCGCCCGACAAGGAGCCCGCCGTCCGGCTGCGCGTCCTGGAGGACGCCGGCCGCTCCTCCGTGCCCTTCACCTCGGGGCTCCTGATCGGCATCGGCGAGACGTACGAGGAGCGCGCCGAGTCCCTCTTCGCGCTGCGCCGCGTCTCCCGCGCCTACCACGGCATCCAGGAACTGATCATCCAGAACTTCCGCGCCAAGCCGGACACCGCGATGCGCGGCATGCCGGACGCCGAGCTGGACGAACTGGTGGCGACCGTCGCCGTGGCCCGGCACATCATGGGCCCGAGCGCCTGCCTCCAGGCCCCGCCCAACCTGGTCGACGACGAGTACGAGCGCCTGATCGGCGCCGGCATCGACGACTGGGGCGGCATCAGCCCGCTGACCATCGACCACGTCAACCCCGAGCGCCCCTGGCCGCGCATCGAGGAGCTCACCCGGCGCTCCGAGGCGGCCGGATTCACACTGCGGGAACGTCTCTGCGTCTACCCCGAGTTCGTCACGCGCGGCGAGCCGTGGCTCGACCCGCGGCTGCTGCCGCACGTCCGGGCGCTGGCCGACCCGCACACCGGGCTCGCCCTGCCGGACGCCGTCGTCGAGGGCCGCCCGTGGCAGGAGCCCGAGGAGGTCTTCACCGCCGCCGGCCGGACCGACCTGCACGCCTCCATCGACACCGAGGGCCGTACGACCGACCGCCGCGACGACTTCGACGAGGTCTACGGCGACTGGGACGCCCTGCGCGAGGCGGCCGCGCCCGGCATGGCGCCGGAGCGCATCGACACCGACGTCCGGGCGGCGCTGGCGACGGCGGCCGACGACCCGACCCGGCTGACGGACGCCGAGGCCCTCGCGCTGCTGCACGCCGACGGCCCCGCGCTGGACGCGCTGACCCGGATCGCGGACGACGTGCGCCGCGCGGCCGTCGGCGACGACGTGACGTACATCGTCACCCGCAACATCAACTTCACCAACGTCTGCTACACCGGCTGCCGCTTCTGCGCCTTCGCCCAGCGCCGCACCGACGCCGACGCCTACACGCTCTCCCTGGACCAGGTGGCCGACCGCGCCCAGCAGGCGTGGGACGTGGGCGCGGTCGAGGTCTGCATGCAGGGCGGCATCCACCCCGACCTGCCCGGCACGGCGTACTTCGACATCGCGAAGGCCGTCAAGGCCCGCGTCCCCGGCATGCACGTGCACGCCTTCTCGCCGATGGAGGTCGTCAACGGCGCGACCCGCACCGGGATGTCCATCCGGGAGTGGCTGACCGCGGCGAAGGAGGCCGGCCTGGACACCATCCCCGGGACGGCCGCCGAGATCCTCGACGACGAGGTCCGCTGGGTCCTCACCAAGGGCAAGCTGCCGACGGCCACCTGGATCGAGGTCGTCACGACCGCGCACGAGCTCGGCATCCGCTCCTCGTCCACGATGATGTACGGCCACGTCGACCAGCCCCGCCACTGGCTCGGCCACCTGCGCACCCTCGCCCGCATCCAGCAGCGGACCGGCGGCTTCACGGAGTTCGTGACGCTGCCCTTCATCCACACCAACGCGCCCGTCTACCTGGCGGGCATAGCCCGGCCCGGCCCCTCGACGCGGGACAACCGGGCGGTGACGGCCATGGCCCGGCTGCTGCTGCACCCCTGGATCCCCAACATCCAGACCAGCTGGGTGAAGCTGGGCACGGAGGGCGCGGCCGAGATGCTGCGCTCGGGCGCCAACGACCTGGGCGGCACGCTGATGGAGGAGACCATCTCCCGGATGGCCGGCTCCTCCTACGGCTCGTACAAGTCGGTCAGGGACCTGGTCGCCGTGGCGGAGGCGGCCGGCCGCCCGGCACGGCCGCGCACCACGCTGTACGGCGAGGTGCCGGAGGAACGGCAGCGGGCGGCCGCCGCCTCGGACGGGCATCTGCCCGAGCTGCTGCCGGTGCTGGACTGAGGAGCGGAGGCATCACAGTACGATGATCGGACCCCTGTTCCGACGGGTTCCAGGGGTCCTGTAACCGAGGAGATGCGTGCCGTGCCAGCCCCGAAGGTCTGGGTGACCGGTCTGACGGTGGGAGCGATCGCCGCCGTGGCCGTCCTGGCCGTGCAGGCCGACAAGGGCGCCAAGCCCAGCGCGGTGGCCGCGCCCCCGAGCGCCTCGGCGTCCCCGAGCGCGCACCCCTCGAAGCCGGCCGCGCCGGCCGCCGTCCCGGCCGGCTCCGGCACGGGCCGCCGTATCGTCTACTCCCTGGGGAAGAAGACGGTGTGGCTGGTCGACGCGAGCGACGCCGCCCGCCGCACCTTCACCGTCTGGCCCGGGACGGTGAGCCCCGACCCCGGCACCTACACCATCGGCACCCGCGCCCAGGGGCCCATCACCGGCTCCGACGGCGTGAAGATCGAGCACATCGTGTACTTCACCGTCAAGTCGGGCGTGAACGTGGCCTTCTCCAACGCCGTCGACGGTTCCTCCCCGCCGCCGGCCTCCGGGACGCAGACCGGCGGCATCCGGATGCACACGGCGGACGGGGCGGCCCTGTGGTCGTTCGGCACGGTGGGCACGACGGTCCGGGTCGTCGACTGACGGTCACTGCGCGGAGCGGCTCCCGGACGGCAGCTGTACGACGAGCAGGACGACCCCGCTCAGCAGGAACACCCGCATCGCCGCGTCCAGCCCGTTCCAGTCGTCGGACTGCCACATCGCGAACCACTCCCCGCCGATCGCGATGAAGCCCGCGCCGAACAGCAGCATCAGCATGAGCAGGCCGTACGTCGAGATCCGGCGGGCGCTCGCGTGGTCGCGGCGGGCCCACAGCCAGGTCGCCCAGAGCAGCACGAGCGCGGCGGCCGTCTCCCACACGATGATCGCGACGTACACCGCGTCCTGCACACCGTGGTTCGTGATCGCCCGCCACATCAGGTCGTCGTCCTTGAACGTCGTGTCCATCGCCAGGACGTGCCGGACGAACTGCTGGTTCGTCCCGAAGTCCGTGATGTTGCCGAAGGCGACGAGGGCGATGTAGAGGGCGACCGTGGCGGTGAGGAGGGCGGCGGTGAGGGTGAGGGCTCGTGAGGTGGGTGATGCGTTCGTGGCCATGCCGCATTCCTTCCCCGTCCCGTCGTGCGCCGGCGGCACGCATTGAGCCAAAATGAGGCCGGGACGCCACTCCGCGCGGGGGGAGACGGGATGGGGCCGAGTCGGCCGTCGATGCGGGAGCTCATAGAGCGGCGCAAACGCGGGGGATTCATCGGCCGGCGCGCCGAGATCGAGCGCTTCCGCAACAACTTCGACATACCGCTGGACGACGAGCGGCACAGCTTCGTCTTCCACGTCCACGGCATGGCCGGCGTCGGCAAGTCCTCCCTGGTGCGGGAGTTGCGCGAGGTCGCCGTCCAACGTGGCGCGGTCACCGCCACGTTGGACGAGACGGTCAACTCCGTCCCCGAGGCCATGGCGGCGATCAGCGCCCAGTTCGCCGAGCAGGGCTGCGAGTTGAAGGCCCTCGACAAGCTGCTGGCCACCTACCGCCAGCGGCGCCACGAGGCGGAAGTGGCCGCGGCCGCCCCCGAGACCGCCCCCGGAACCGCGCCTCCTTCCGCGGGCGGCATGGTCGTGGCCCAGGCCGGGCTCATCGGCCTGGGCATGCTGCCCGGCGTCGGCGCCTTCGCGGGCGCCGTCGACCCCGCCCAGGTCGCCCACCAGGCCGACCGGCTGAGAGCCGTCATCAGCCCCCGGCTGCGCAACCACGACGACGTCCAACTCGTCCTGGAACCCCTGAAGGTGCTCACCCCCGTCTTCCTGACGGAACTCGACCGCATCGCCGAGCAACGGCCCTGGATCGCGCTGTTCTTCGACACCTACGAACGCACCGCGCCCTTCCTGGACCCCTGGCTCGCGGACGTCGTCGCCCACAACCGCTACGGCAGCCCCCCGGGCAACACGGTCGTCACCCTGGCCGGACAGAACGGCCCCGACCCCGCCTGCTGGGGCGACTACACCGGCTACGTCACCGAGTGCGCCCTCAACCCCTTCACCGAGTCGGAGGTGCGCCAACTCCTCGCCAGTAAAGGGGTGGTGGACGAACAGGTCGTACGGGACGTGCTGCGCTTGTCCGACCGGCTGCCGGTGCTGGTGAAGACCCTCGCCGAGCACGCCGACAACGACCCCGGCACGGTCTCCGACCCCGCCGCCACCGCCGTCGACCGGTTCCTGCGCGGCGAACGGGACCCGCGGCTGCGGAAGGCCGCGCTGGACTGCGCCTTCCCGCGCCGCCTCGACGAGGACGTCTTCCGCGCGGTCGTCGGCGCGGACGCGGTGGGGTCGTACACCTGGCTGCGCGGCCTGCCGTTCGTGAGCGACCGGGCCGGCCGGGCGGTCTACCACGACGTGGTGCGCAAGATGATGCTCCGGCTCCAGCGCACCCGCTCACCCCACCAGTGGGCCGAACGCCACGCCCACCTCGCGCAGACCTACGGCCGGTGGCGGGCGCAGGCCGCGGACGGGCGGGACGCCGGGGGACGGGACGCGGACGAGCTGTGGGCCGACCCGGTCTGGCGCGAGCTGCGGGCGGAGGAGCTCTACCACGCCCTGTGCGCCCGCCCCCGCACCGCCCTGCCCGACGCCCTCGGAGACGTCGTCGACGCCTGCCGCTCGGACGCGGCGGCGGTCCGGGTGTGCGCGCAGGCCCTCTCCGACGCCGGGGAGCAGACCGAGACGGCGCAGACGGCGGCCTGGGGGCGCGACCTCCTCGCGGCGCTCAGCGAGGAGACGGACGGCGTCCTGGCGGCGCTCGCGGTCCTGCTCGGCCACGGCGGACTGAAGGCGCCGAAGCGGGCCGAGGCGCACTGCGTGCGGGCGCAGCGGCTGCGCAGGGCGGGGGAGTACGACCTCGCCCTGACCGAGTGCCACCGCGCCGTCGCCCTGGACCCCGACTCGGCGACGGCCCGCTACGAACGCGGGGTGGCGCTGTCGCTGCTCGGCGAGGACGAGGCCGCCCTCGCCGACCTCGACCTCGCCGACCGGCTGCGGCCCGACGACTGGGCGATCCTCTTCGAACGCGGTGACGTGCTGCAGGACCTCAACCGGCACCGGGAGGCGCTGGCGGTCTTCGACCACATGCTCGCCCTCGACCGGGCGGACGCCGTGGCCTGGGCGTGCCGGGCCTACAGCGAGCACGCCCTCGGCGACTCCGAGCAGGCGCTCGCCGACTTCGGCCGGGCGCTGGAGATCGACGACACCTACCTGTGGGCGCTGGTGCACCGGGCCGAGGTCTACCGCGCGCTGTCCCGCCTCGACGAGTCGTTCGCCGACCTGGACCGGGCGGTGGAGATCGGCGGTGACCGCGCCTGGGTCGCCTCGGAGCGCGGCGACGCCTACCGGCTGGTCGGGCGGTACGAGGACGCCGTCGCCGAACTCGGGCGGGCCTGCTCCCTCAACCCCGAGCACGCCTCCGCGCACGCCGGCCGCGGCTACGCGCTGGCCGCCCTCGGGCGCAACGAGGAGGCCCGCGCCGCCTACGACGAGGCGATCCGGCTCGACCCCGGCTACGCCTGGGCGCTGGTGCACCGCAGCCGCCTGAACCAGGCCGAAGGGGACCCGCGGGGCCGGTGGGCCGATCTGGACCGGGCGGTCCGGGCCGACCGGGGGGCCTGGGCGCCGGCGATGCGCGGACTGGTGCACTGGGAGGAGTACCGCAACGAACAGGCGCTCGCCGACTACGACCTCGCTCTGGAGCGCGACCCCGGCGACGGCTGGGTCCGGGCCCTGCGGGGCAGCGTGCTGATCGAACTGGGCCGGGACGCCGAGGCGTTCACCGACTTCGACCGGGCCGTGGAACTCGGCCACGACCAGGTGGACGTCCTCACCAGGCGCTGCGCGGCCCACCGCAAGCGCTGGAGGTTCCGCGAGGCGTTCGGGGAGCTGGAGCGGGCCCTCGCGCTCCAGCCGGACCGGGCGCACCTGCACAGCGAGCGGGCGGACGTGTTCCTCGCCGTGGGCGACCTCCCGTCGGCCCGCGCGTGCCTGGAACGACGCCTGGCGGCGGAGCCCGGGTCCGGCTACGCCCGCAGCAGGATCGTCGACACGCTGAGCCTGTCCGGCGCCCAGGACGAGGCGCTGCGCTACCTGAACGCCCACGAGGCGGAGTTGCGGCGGTACGACCCCGAGGAGACCGCGAAACAGCGCTGGTTCGCCGAGGCCCTCTCCGGCACCTGGGAACGCGCGCGCGGCGAGGCCGAGTGGCTCTACACCCACGACACCTTCTTCGGCGCCCACACCATGGCCCTGGCCACGGCCCTGCGCGACGGCCCGCGCGACGCCGAGCCGCTGTGGGAGGAGGCCGGGCGCAGGGGCCCGCTGCCCGGCGGCTCCGCCTACCGCAGCTTCGACCGGGCCGCCGTCTTCTGGGGCCGCGGTGACTGGCCGGCGGGCGACCGGCTGTACGCCGAGGGCCTCGCCCTGCATCCCGACTGGGAGGACCTGACCAACCTCCTGCACCTCCTGACCCTCCTCGCCCGCTGCCCCGGCGCCGACCGGTCCCTGCCCGACTCCCGCCGCGCCGAGGTCTCCCGCACCCGGGACGCCCTGCGGGCACGCTTCTCGGAGCAGACGGGCGGGTGAGCGCCCGGCCGGAGGGCGTACGAGCGCCGCCCGGCCGAAAGTCGCCCACCGCGTCACTCCGCCCACGTCCGGCATATGCCGCGGCCCCTCAACCCAGGGTCCCCGTTCGATTACAGTGCTGAACGGTCAAGTGTGCGGGCGGTGCCGATCGGGAGGGCTAGGTGAGCGGGACAGCCGGGGCCGTCTGGGGCCGTGCGGAACAACAGGACTACCGCAGCCGGGTGCGCGGCGCGCTGCTGGGCTCGGCCGTCGGCGACGCGCTCGGGGCGCCGGTCGACGGGCTCGCGATCGAGGAGATCCGGGAGGCCTACGGCGCCGAGGGACTCGTCGACCTGGGGTTCGGCTACGGGCGGCGCGGCGCCGTCACCCACCTCACCCAGCTGACCCTCTTCTCCGTGGACGGCCTCATCCGCGCCCAGGTCCGCCGCGACACCGGCGCCTGGCACCCGCCCACCGATCTGCACCGGGCCTATCTGCGCTGGGCCGCCACCCAACGCGACTGGGGCCCCGACGAGCGGCGCAAGGACGACGGCTGGCTCGCCCGGGAGGAGTGGCTGTACGCGCGCCGGGACCCGACCCGCGCCCTGCTCATCGGGTTGGGCGACGACACCATGGGCACCCTGGAGGCGCCCAAGAACCCGGCCGAGGTCGGCCCGGAGGCGGCGGGGCGGTCCATGCCCTTCGGGCTGCTCGTCGGCTGGGAGCCGCAGCTCGTCGTCCAGCTGGCCGTGGAGTGCGCCGCGCAGACCCACGGGCACCCCACGGCGTACCTGACGGCGGGCGCGTACGCCGTCATCGTGCACGCGCTCGCCCGCGGCGAGAGCCTCGACGGGGCCGTGCAGCGGGGGCTCGGGCTGCTCGCCGCGCGCCCCGGGCACCAGCCGGTCTCGGGGGCCCTGCAACACGCCCTGGGCGCGGTGCGGCAGGGCATGCCCACGCCGGAGCGGGTCGCCGAACTGGCCGGGGACGGTACGGCGGACGGGGTGCTGGCCGCCGCCGTGTACTGCGCGCTGGTGGGCGAGGACGTCCGGCACGGCCTGTGCCTGGCGGTCAACCACGACGGCCCCTCGGGCGCCACGGGCGCGCTGACCGGGGGGCTCCTGGGCGCCCTGCACGGCGAGACGGCGCTGCCGCCGGCCTGGCTGGCCGAGCTCGAGGGCCGCCCGACGATGCTCGAACTGGCCGACGACTTCGCCATGGAGATGACCCAGGGCCCCGCGCTGCACGGCCCGGCGGGATCGTCGCCCGGCTGGCTGGTCCGCTACCCCAGGGCGTGACCGGCCCGCCCGGCGCCTCACACGCCGTCCAGCAGGGACGCCAGGCCCCGGTCGAACTGGGGCGTCACCGTCTCCGACTCCGCGCCCGGCTCCGTCACGGCGTACGAGCGCAGCAGGAAGCGATGCAGGGCGGCCGTGTCGAAGCGGACCACGGCGATGCCCTCCGGGGCGTGGAACTCCACGGTCGTCCGCGACGGGCCCGACGGGTGGACGCGTACGGTGCCCACGCCCACCGGGCTGCCCAGCCCCTCCTCCAGCAGGGTCCGCGCGAACGTCCAGGTCACCTGCTCCCCGTCGAGCGAGATCCAGGCCGGGAAGGAGAAGTGCACGGCCAGGGGGTCGCCGGAGGCGTAGCGGAGGGTGACGGGGACCGCCAGCTCCTCCTGGTCGGGGGTGAGCAGACGGGCGCCGGTGGGCTGCTCCAGGGTGATGTGGCGCATGGGCGGTCTCCGGGGTGGGGCGGGCGCGGGCGGTCGGACGGACTGCGGGACGATCTGTGATCTTGGAGCGCGCAACGGGCGCTGTGATTACGCGAGTTGCACAAGAAAGTGCTGTGACGTGCGCCACTCCCGCAGCACGGAGAGAGCCGCTCGCCTCCCCCTCGACGAGGGGGAGGCGAGCGGCTCGGTGGTTCACATCCGGCAGTCCACGGCCGCCGTCCTCAGTCCTTCACCACCGTCCTGCCCACCACGTCCTCGACGTCGCTCACCGGCCCGGGCACCGCGACCGCGTCCCCGTCGGTGTTGACGCGGTCGATGATGGCGAGGCGGTCGGGGGTGTCCTCCGGCTTCAGGTAGCCGATGAGGACGTACAGGACCAGGGAGACCGCCAGCGGGACGGAGACCTGGTACTGGAGCGGGACGCCGCCGTCCACGTTCCAGTTGATGGGGTAGTTGACGAGCCAGAAGGCCAGCAGGCCCAGCGCCCAGCTGGTGAGGGCCGCCGTCGGGCCGGAGCGGCGGAACGGGCGCAGCAGGCCGAGCATCATCGGGATCGCCATCGGACCCATCAGACCGGCCACCCACTTGATGACGACCGTGATGATGTCCTTGAAGGTGGGCGAGTTGACCTGCGTGGCCGCCGCCATGGACAGCCCGAGGAAGACCAGGGTCGTGACGCGGGCCGCCACCAGTCCCGCCCGCGAGTCCCACGCCCGCGCCCGAGCGGACAGCACCGGCGCGCAGTCCCGCGTGAACACGGCCGCGATCGCGTTGGCGTCGGAGGAGCACATGGCCATCGTGTGCGAGAAGAAGCCGACGATGACCAGGCCCAACAGGCCGTGGGGGAGGAGCTGTTCGGTCATCAGGCCGTAGGAGTCGGAGCCGTCCGGCTTCTGCGCGTGGACCAGCAGCGGGGACATCCACATCGGGAAGAACAGGACCACCGGCCACACCAGCCACAGCACCGCGGACAGCCGCGCCGACCGCTCGGCCTCCCGCGGACCGGCCGTCGCCATGTACCGCTGGGCCTGGTTGAGCATGCCGCCGTTGTACTCGAAGAGCTTGATGAAGAGGAAGGCGAGCAGGAACACCGTGCCGTACGGGCCCGCCAGGCCGTTCCCGTGCCCGTGCAGCGCCGGCTCGTCCCAGGCGCCGAAGAAGCCGATGCCCTTGTCGTTCAGCTTCAGCACGACCGCCACGAACATCGAGATGCCGGCGAGGAGCTGGATGACGAACTGCCCGAGCTCCGTCAGCGCGTCCGCCCACAGGCCGCCGATCGTGCAGTAGACGGCCGTGATCGCGCCGGTGATGAGGATGCCCTGGTTCAGGGTGATCCCGGTGAACACCGACAACAGGGTCGCGATCGCCGCCCACTTGGCGCCCACGTCCACGATCTTCAGCAGCATGCCGGACCAGGCCAGCGCCTGCTGCGTCTTGAGGTCGTAGCGGTTCTTCAGGTACTCCAGCGGGGAGGCGACGCCGAGTCGCGAGCGGAGCCTGTTGATGCGGGGCGCGAACAGCTTCGAGCCGATGGCGATGCCCAGCGCGATGGGGAAGGACCAGGTCACGAAGGACGTCACGCCGTAGGTGTAGGCGATGCCCGCGTACCCGGTGAACAGGACCGCGCTGTAGCCCGACATGTGGTGCGAGATGCCGGACAGCCACCAGGGCATCTTGCCGCCGGCGGTGAAGAAGTCGCTGACGTTGCCGACCTGCTTGTGGGACCAGATGCCGATCGCGACCATCACACCGAAGTAGCCGATGAGCACGACCCAGTCGAGACTGTTCATGTGCCCCCTTCCAGGGTCCGCCTTGTGAACTCCACTCAGATGGTTGGCACTTCGCCTGAGCGGGGTAGGGGCGAGGCAAGCCGCGCGAGGCCGCGAAGTGCCCGCTCATCGTGGGTTC
This sequence comes from Streptomyces sp. 7R007, assembly GCF_054850255.1. NCBI lineage: Bacteria > Bacillati > Actinomycetota > Actinomycetes > Kitasatosporales > Streptomycetaceae > Streptomyces > Streptomyces sp. 7R007. Next base: position 317,019 of record NZ_JBTWMV010000006.1, read on the forward strand.
GGTTAAGCGGACACGACAAGCGAGCGTAAGGTCAAGAGCGGGCAAAAATGTTCCGCTAGTTGACCTACGTTCACACACATGAACAGTCGATCATGGCCGAAAGGAGCCCGGCGAAGCCGTCAGCGCATCAGCTCCCCCGCGTTCACCAGCAGCGACTGGCCGGTGATCGCCCGCGCCCGGTCCGAGGCGAGGAACACGGCCGCGTCCGCCACGTCCCCGTCCGTCGCCAGGTCGGGCAGTGCCATGCGCGAGGTCAGCCGCTTCAGCACCTCACCCTCCGGCACCCCCTCCGTGTGCGCCGTGAACTGCACGTACGCCTGCACCGGCGGCCCCCACATCCAGCCCGGCAGCACGGTGTTGACCCGCACGCGGTGCGGCCCGAGCTCCCTGGCCAGCGAGTACATCGCGCTCGTCAGCGCCCCCTTGGAGGCGGCGTACGCGGCCTGCCGCACCTGCGTCGGGGCGGCCACCGACGACTGCGTCCCGATGAACACCACCGACCCGCCGCGCTCCTTGAGCGCCGGCAGACACGCCCGCGTCATCCGCAGCGTCCCCAGCAGGTTCACGTCCAGCACCCCCTGCCAGGTCGCGAAGTCCGCGTCCTCCAGGCCGCCGAAGCAGCTGTCCCATGCGGCCACGTGGACCACCGCGTCGATCCGGCCGAACCGCTCCCGCGCCAGCGCCGCCAGCGCCTCGCACTGCGCCTCGTCGGTGATGTCGGTCGCCCGGTACGCCGTGTGCGCGCCGTCCGGGTCGATGTCCGCGGCGGACTTCGCCAGGTTCGCCTCCGTGCGCGCCCCCAGCACCGCGTCGCCGCCGTCGCGCACGACCGCCGCCGCGACCCGGTGACCGAGCCCGGCGCCGACACCCGAGACGACGACGGTCTTGCCCGTGAGCAGTGACATCCGAGCCTCCGGGGGTATGGCCATTCATCTGACGGAGCGTCAGAGTATGGGCGACCGGCGGAGGACGGAAGGGGAGCGACGTGAGCGAGGACACCCGCAGCGACGTGTACGCGGAACTGGCCGCCGTGGGACCGTACGGGGTGAGCCCCGGGCACGCCCTGATCACCATGGTGGAGCCGCACCCCGGCCACGAGTACGCGTACAACCGCTGGTACGAGGACGACCACTACTACGCGGGCGCCATGGCCATGCCCTGGATGTACGCCGGGCGCCGCTGGGTGGCCACCCGGGACCTCCAACTCCTGCGCTACCCCGAGAAGTCGGCCGTCGCCCAGCCCGTCACCGCCGGCTGCTACCTCTCGACGTACTGGATCACGGACGGCCGCTACGCCGACCACATGAAGTGGACCGTGGCGATCAACAAACGGCTCAACCGGGACGCCCGCGTCTACCAGGACCGCACGCACGTCTTCACGGCGTTCCAGGACCACGAGACGACCGTGTACCGGGACGGGGCGGCGGGGCCGCGGGACTTCCACGCGCTCGACCACCCGTACGCGGGGCTGGTGGTGGAGGTGATCGACGCCGAATCGCCCGAGCAGCGCGCGGAGTTGCTGGAGTGGCTGCGCTCGCGTCACCTGCCCAAGCGGGTGGCCGGCTCACCGGCGGCGATGGTGACGGTCTTCCGGCCGACGCCGCTGCCGGGCGACCGTATGACCTATGTCAAGCAGGTCGAGGGCGTCGGCACCCGGCTGACGCTGCTGTGGTTCCTGGAGACGGATCCGCGGGAGTGCTGGGAGGCGTACTTCGGCGGGCTCGACGCGCCGGTGCGGGAGGCGGGGCTGGGCCGGGTGGAGCTGGTGGCGCCCTTCATACCGACCGTGCCCGGCACGGACCGGTACGTCGACCGGCTGCGGTGACCGGACCGGACGCGGGCACAGCGGAGCCCCCTCGGCAAGGACGGCGAACTGGTCGAGAGGGCTCTTGCGGTGCTGCTGTGCGGTATCTCGTGGTGGAGGTGGTGTCAGGACTTGATCGACGCCACGAACGCGTTCCACGCCTCGGTCGGGAAGTCCAGTACGGGGCCCTCCTGAACCTTGGAGTCCCGGACGGCCATGGCCTCGGTCACCGGTGACTTGATCTCGACGCACGCGCCGTTGCCCGTGGAGTAGGAGGACTTGGTCCACGTGTGCGTGGCGCCCTGACGAATTGCCATTTTCTGCTCCGTAATGCCAGTCGTGGAGTGCTGTCACCGCATGACGGGACCGTCTCCGAACCCGCAGCGCGGTTTGCGCCAACCTTGCTGTGTGATTGGCGTGATCGACGCTACTCGCACACCTCGGCCTACGAAGCGACTATTCGCTCGACTGGGTGGCATATTCCAGGTGGGACTTCCACTGAGGGCCGGGGAAGGTGTACTGTGCGGCACCTTCCGTCGAGGAGCCTCCTCCGCGGACGCCCTCGCCGCGCTTCAGCGCGCGTACTCCTTGGCCGCGTCCGCGATGAACTGCCGTGACTGCTCCGGGTTCAGCGCCTGCGCCCTGAGGTGCTCGTACATCACGCTGTACTTCTGCACGTCGTTCGCCTTCTCCAGGTACAGGTCGCTGGTGACGCCCTCGATGTACACGACGGAGGAGTCGGCCGCGTCCGGGAACTCCAGGATCGCGTACTGGCCGTTCAGCCCCGGGTGCGCGCCCATGTCGAACGGGATGACCTGCACGGTGACGTGCGGCAGCTGCGACTGCTCGACCAGATGCTCCAACTGGTCCCGCATCAGCGAGCGGTTGCCCACCACCCGGCGCAGCGCGGCCTCGTCCATGACCGTCCACAGCCGCAGCGGGTTCTCGGGGGCGGTGATTCGTTCCTGCCGGCGCAGCCGCACCTGCACGCGCTTGTCCACGTCGGCCGCCGCCGTCTCCGGCAGCGCCCCCGCGATCAGCGCCTCCGCGTACTGCCGGGTCTGCAGCAGGCCGGGGACGACCTGGGGATCGTAGACCCGCAGACTCGCCGCGTCGGTCTCCAGCCCGATGTACACGCTGTACGGAATGTCGCCGAACGAATGCCACCACCCCTGCTGGCGGCTGTCCTTGGCCATCTGCATCAGCGAGTCGACGATCCGGTGGTCCTCGACCTCGTACACCCCGCACAGATCGCGCACGTCGCGCTGGCTGATGCTGCGCCGCCCGTTCTCCAGGCGGCTGATCTTCGACTGCGACACCAGCAGCCGCTCGGCGACCTCTTCGGCCGTCATGCCCTTGAGTTCACGGAGCCGGCGCAGCTCCTGGCCCAGCCGGCGCCGCCGTACGGTGGGATTGACATTCGACGCCACGGAACGTGCACCTCCGGCTGCGGACCTCTGCTTGCCCTGCTGCTTGCAACTATGCGTATCTGCTGCTGAGCAGATTGCCACCAAGGTGCTTACTACCGCTGGGAAACGGTGGATATGCACGGCGTACGCGCCAGTTCCGGCCCCCCGCGCGAAAGCGGCCGCGCGAGGCCGCGGAACCGTTACGCCGGCGCCCGGGGGGACGGACGGCGTACGACTCCACGACCCCGCGCGGCCGGCGGCTCCCGTACCGGATCTCGGGGACTGGGTGCGGCGGTATGTCGTATGTCGCGGAACTGCTGTCGTGGAACTGCGGCTCAGTGGGCCACGACGCGCGCCATCGGACCTCGGCGCGGCTGCATCGGAACGCCACGAGCGGGTTCCGGTGCGGCCCGGGTGCCGGCGGTGGCCTGACGGCCCGCCGGGGCCGGGCTGCGGCGTGGCTGGGCCGCCACACCGTTCTGGACGTCCATCACGGCGTGCGCGACGAGCCCGCCCATGGGGTCGTGCCGGATCAGATCCCGCAACCGGGACCGGGACGAGCGTCCCTCGTTCCCCGGGTACAGGTGCTTGCCGAGACCCACCGCGTGCGCCAGGGCGGCGAGCGCCGCGGTCCGCGGGTCCGGCGGTACGCCGGTGCGGATCGCCGAGTCCAGCCGGGCCCTGATCTCCCGGCTGATGGCGTTGTCCGTCGCCTGGTAGCGAGTCGTCGGCAGCACCCCGCACATCTGGCCCGCCACGGCATGCACCATGCCGCACCGCTCCAGATGCGAGAGGTAGGTCTGGCGCAGCCCCAGCCGGGGCCCGCCGATCCAGTGGACCGCCCGCACCGGAGCGCCGCGCCTTCGCAGCAACTCCAACGCGCAGTCCAGTGTCGGATCTCCTGTCGGCCGTGGTACCACCACGGCGATACGATCCCCGTCTGGGGCTATCCGTCCGGCCAGCGCCAGCTCCACTAGCTGTGCTCCGGCCAGACCGAGGTCGAGCGACTGCGGCTGTGCAGTGGTACCCGTGGCCGGGTCCAGTGCCAGCAGCAGAAGCTCCTCCGGAAGTGTTCTGCGGCTCCTGCCCATCCATGCCTCCCCGCGTGGATGAATGACAGGGTGACCCCTCTCACATTGGTCTGTCGAGGGTGCGTGACCTGTTTGTGAGGGAACCGGTAGGTATGTCGTTCTCGTCTACCGCAGGGGTTAAGCCCACACACAGGACACTGGTACATGGTTCGGACAGCGCGGTGGAGCGGTGTCCCGGGCGGGCGGTTCACTGTTCGGTAGGCGCACGGATGGCGTGCGTGCGGCACGGAGGAGGCATCGGTGGCGGGCGAGTCCCCCGACAGGTCGAAGCAGCGCGAGTCGTCGGTGGAACCGACGTCGGGGAGCGCGGGGCCGGTTCCCGAATCCGGCGGCGGGGAACGCGACCCGCGTCTGGCGATGACGTCCGAGCCGCGCGGGGGCGTGGACACGGCGACGCGGATCCTCTCGGTACGGGACCTGGCGACGGACGCCGAGAACGCGAGCGAAACCCACCGCACCGACACGAATGCCGACCGACTCGAGCGGGAGCCCACCGAGGGGACGGATGACGCCGAGGGGGCGAAGGACGCCGACCGGGCTGAGACCGAGGCTGCTGTGAAGGACGCTGGGCGGGCTGACGATGCCGACCGGGCCGAGGCCGGGGCCGAGGACTCCGGCACCACTGAGGCCGACGCCGGGGCTGAGGACGCTGGGCGGGCCGCCGGCGGGGTTGAGGGCGCTGGGCGGGCCGATGTCGAGGCTGAGGACGCTGGGCGGGCTGATGCCGGGGCTGAGGATGCCGCGAGGGCTGCGGGCGGGGACGTCGGCAGGGCCGAGGGCGGGGCTGCGGTGAAGGATGCCGGCGGGACTGAGGCTGGGGTTGCAGGGGCCTCGAAGGCCGGGACTCCGGGGGGCGAGACGCCGGAGGCGGCTGCGTCCGGAGGCGGGGCTTCGGAGGCTGGGGTGCCGGGAGACGGTGCCTCGGAGGGCGGGGCCGCGGAAGTCGGGGCTTCGTCGGACGAGACGCCGGAGGACGGGGCTTCAGCGCAGGAGGGTTCGGCGGAGAGTGAGGCTTCGGCCGGCGGTGACGCTGCCGAGGCGGGTGCCGGCGCTGCTGGCGGTGACGTGAGTGACGGGGCCGGGGACACGCGGCTGCGTGCTGCCGTGGCGGCGTGGGTGCGGTCCGGGGACACCGAGGAGCAGTCGGACGAGGAGCCGAAGGCGACCGAGCCCACGGCGGACGAGGACGCCCCGAAGGCCGAGCCCGCCCCCACCGACGACAAGGCCGACGAAGAGGCCCCGTCCGCACGGGGCAACGAGGACGCCCCGAAGAGCGAGTCCGCGAGCGGCGACGAGCCCGCAGCCGCCGATGGCGAGGACGCCCCGAAGGGCGCGTCCGTGCGTGACGACGAGCCCGCAGCCGCCGATGGCGAGGACGCCCCGAAGGGCGCGTCCGTGCGTGACGACGAATCCGCACCCGCCGATGGCGAGGACGCCCCGAAGGGCGCGTCCGTGCGTGACGACGAATCCGCAGCCGCCGACGGCGTGGACGCCCCGCAGGGGCCACCCGCGGCCGACGACGCATCCCGCACGGGTGGTGCGGGTGGGAGCACCGCGCAGCGCCACGCACCCGCAGCCGCCGACGGCGTGGACGCCCCGCAGGGGCCACCCGCGGCCGACGACGCATCCCGCACGGGTGGTGCGGATGGGAGCACCGCGCAGCCCCACACACCCGCACCCGCCGACCACGCCCCGCCCCGCGACCAGCCCGTCGACCAACCCACCGCCGTCTTCAAGCGCCCCAAGCCCCAGGTCGACCAGCCGACCACCATGCTCAAGATCGGCGACGTCCCCAGGGACACCCCCACCCCGAAGGACGCCCCGAAGACCGCTCCCGAGAGCCCCAGCGAGCGCACCAGCAAGTTCGTCGCCCTCAAGCCTCTTGACGACCCGGCGACGAGGAAGCCCGCCAAGCCTGCGCAGCAACCCGCCGACGCCACCACCCCCGTCCCCGCCGTCGGCCCCGAGCGCACCACCCAGCAGCCGCTCCCCCCGAAGCCCCCGCTCGACCTTCTCGCCGAGCTGACCAACACGCCCCCGCCCCCGGACACCCCCGTCCGCACGCTCGTCCGCCGGATCAAGATCTGGACCCCCCTGGTCCTCCTCCTGGCGGTCGTCTTTGCGATCGTGCAGGCCGTCCGCCCCCTCCCGACCCCCGGCCTCACCCTCACCGCCGAGGAGTCCTACACCTTCGACGGCACCAAGCCCGACCTCCCGTGGCCGGCCGAGGGCCAGGGCTGGCTGGACGTCAACGGCATCGGCACGATGGGCGACTTCGGCCGGCAGACCCCCGTCGCCATCGGCTCCGTCGCCAAGGCCATGACGGCGTACATCGTCCTCAAGGACCACCCCATGAAGTCCGGCGAGGACGGCGAGAAGATCACGGTCGACGCCCTCGCGGAGAAGGAGGGCGGCTACGACAAGGACGGCGAGTCCACCCTCAACACCGTCAAGAAGGGCGACGTCCTCACCGAGAAGCAGGCCCTGTCGGCGATCATGATCCCGTCGGCGAACAACATCGCCCGCCTCCTCGCCCGCTGGGACGCCGGCTCCGAGGCCGCGTTCATCAAGAAGATGAACGACACGGCCAAGGAACTCGGCATGACCGACACCACGTACACCGACGCCTCGGGCCTGAAGGAGACCACCGTCTCCACCGCCCACGACCAGGTGAAACTCGGCAACGAGCTGGTGAAGATCCCGGCGCTGACGGACATCACCAAGCTGCCCAGCTGGAAGGACCCCTCCGGCCAGACCTGGCAGAACTACA
>NZ_JBTWMV010000060.1:0-38364 GCF_054850255.1 Streptomyces sp. 7R007
CACGGAAGCCGACGGGAGCTACCGCTTCTGGGGCATCACGCCGACGCCGTACCCGATCCCGCACGACGGCCCCGTGGGCAGGATGCTGGAGGCCACCGGCCGCTCCCCCATGCGGGCCTCGCATCTCCACTTCATGGTCGAGGCACCGGAGTGCCGGACCCTGGTGACCCACATCTTCGTCCGGGGCGACGAACTGCTCGACTCCGACACCGTCTTCGGCGTGAAGGACTCCCTGGTCAAGGACTTCGAGCGGCAGCCGGCCGGCACACCGACGCCCGACGGCCGCGTCATCGACGGCACCTGGACGCGCGTCCGGTTCGACATCGTCCTCGCACCCGCCGGCCGCCGAGGGTGAGGCGCGTGCGCGGCACGGACGTAGCCGCGCCCGGTCAGTAGCGGACGACGCACGCGGCCCACGCCAGATCCTGCCGTGATCCGACCTCCACACGACCGTCAGGGCAGGAGTCGTCGCCGGATCTAGACCAGAGGCTGCCGGTGAACCTCGTCGATCGTCCAACGCGTTCACCCACGGCTGGACCGACCAGGACCGCGAGATCGCCCGCGCCCCAGGTGTCGGCCCTGCGCACGCCCTTCCAAGGGGGTGCCCCCCTCCGTCGCGGCCGGGACACCGGTCACCAGCCTCGACTCCGTTCGCACCGGGCGGTCGGCACCGCCACGGGTGCCGGCCGTGGCGGGACCGGCCGCCATGCCGCCGAGAAGGGTGGCTCCGGCAGCGGCGCCCGTGACACCACCGAGGAGACTGCGGCGTCCGAGCCGGGGAGACGGAGGTGCCGGTTGGCGGCTCCACTTCCGGCTCTCCTGCGGATGAGTCGCCCCATGCGACGTGCCGCCCGACGCCCCAAGCACCCGTGCCGAGTGCCGGGCAACGGCCCGTCCGTCCCTCGTTCGGGAGACATACCGCACAACCCCTGCAGAAACCGCCGTCGTGGGGTAACCGGATCCAGGTAAGGGCCGTCAGACGCACTGTTGTCGTTTGACAATAATAGCCATGAGGCAACAAAGTAACCGTGTCGAACGTACGCGGGGAAGGACCTGGAATGCTCCGGTGGACGGAGGCCACTCCGTGTGCTGGTCACCAACGTCGAGAGGCGGCGGTGACACGTGCGTCGCGATCGACGGATCAGGCAGTCCGGCTGCCCGAGTCCGAGGCGTCGTCGTGTATCTGCGTCGCCGCCACGGCGCAGAACGCCTCCAGCCCCTCCAGCAGCGCGACCCGCTTGGCGGCGGGCATATCGCGCAGCACCGTCTGCAACTCCCGCTCCCTGCGGGCCCGCAGGTCGGCGAGGAACCCGCGCCCTCGGCCGCTGAGGTGCAGGCGCACCTCACGCCTGTCCTGCGCGCTCACCACCCGCTCCACGAACCCGGCCGCCACCAACCGGTCGCACAGCCGGCTGGTGGACGGCGGGGTGGAGGCGAGGGTCTCGGCGAGCGTACGCAGGTTGATGCCGTCGTGGTGCTCCAGGATGTGCAGCACCCGCAGCTGGGACGCGGAGGTGGGCGCGGTCGAAGCCCGGCCCCACACGACCTCCAGCAGCTCAACGGCCGTGGTGGTCACACGCGCGACCTCATCGGGCTCTGGGCGGCGGCGGAAGGCAGTCACGGTCACACTCTCGCAGGCACTGGGGTGCCTGTCAGCGTACTAGCCCCGCGCTGAACGCAACGTCTCTTGGCGGCCGAAGGCCGCTCACCGGGGCCTCGCCCGCGTGAGCGCATCCAGTACGTCGTCCGGCGAAGGATTGGTGTATCCCCATCATGAAGAGATTTGTGGCCGCTGAACGCGCCCTGCGCACAGCGGCTCCGCACGAGTTGCCCGACGTCCTGCGCGCCGTGCTGGTCGAGCAGTACGGCGCGCAGGACGTCGAGCTGTTCATGGCCGACTACGGGCTGACCGTGCTGCAACCGGTGGCGGTGCCGCCGCAGACGGCGGAGCCGGAACCGGTGCCCGTGCACAGCAGTCCGGCCGGCCGGGCCTTCGGTTCCCAGGAGCCCTACCGCGAACCGCTGCGGGACGGTCGGGTGCGGCTGCATCTGCCGGTGAGCGTGCGCGGCGACCGGCTCGGCGTGCTGTCCGTGGTCCTGCCCGAGCGGGACGCCACGCGCGCGTGGGAGTCGGAACTGGCCGAGATCGCCGACGTACTGGGACACGAGGTGATCGTGGCGGAACGCGACACCGACCTGTACCTGCAGGCCCGGCGCAAGGACCGGCTCACCCTGGCCGCCGAGATGCAGTGGCAACTCCTGCCCGGCCGCTCCTGTTCACGGCCCGAGTACGATCTGGCCGCCCAACTGGAGCCCGCCTACGCCATCTTCGGCGACAACTTCGACTGGTCGGCCACCGCCGACCACCTGATGCTCTACGTCACCAACGGCATGGGCGAGGGCATAGAGGCCTCCCTGCTGACGAACCTGGCCATCAACGCCCTGCGCAACGCCCGCCGGGCCGGCATCTCCATCGCCGACCAGGCGGCTCTGGCCGACCAGGCCGTCTACGCGCACTACCGGGGGCGCTGCTACCTGTCCGTCCTGATGTTCGACTTCGACCTCGCCACCGGCCACGCGCGCGTCGTGGACGCGGGCTCCCCGCACCTGCTGCGGCTGCGCGAGGGCACCGTCAAGCGGATCGACTTCGAAGCACAGCTGCCGCTGGGCATGTTCGAGGAGACCGACTACGTGGCACAGGACTTCCACGTCGAACCCGGCGACCGGCTCGTCTTCGTCAGCGACGGCGTCCACGCCGTCGCCTCCCCCAAGGGAGAGGCATACGGGGATGTCGCCCTCGCGCGGGCCATCCAGTCCACCCGGCTGCTGCCCGCGGCCGAGGTCCCGCGGGCCATCCTGCGGGAACTGACCGGCCACCGCGGCGAGGCCGTGCCGGACGACGACGCCCTGGTGGTGTGTCTGGACTGGCACGGCCGAACCCCGCAGGGGTGACCGGCGGGCGTGACGAGGCGTGTTGTTCCGCCACACGCCCTCACGCTAAGTTTGCCATGCGACAATAATTGTCTGATGGCCGCTTCGCAGGGCAGGCAGCAGGGAGACGATGCAGGTGGCGGAGTACGACACGGCCCCCGAGGCGACCAAGGAGCTCGGTGCCTTCCTGGAACGGCGCCGTGAGCAGATCGCCCAGCGGTGGGCGGACGCCGCCTTGTTCCGCACGGTCTTCACCGTCTCCCGCGACGAGGCGGTCGAGGCGTGCAAGGCCGTGGTGGACGCCCTGGCCGACGTGGCCCGCTCCGGACGCCTGGAGGACGTCCGGGCCGCGGGCTTCGACGCCGTACGGGAACAGCTCGGCCGGATGACCGCCTCCCGGGCCCAGGCGGGGTTCGGACCGGCGCAGATCGACGGTGAGGTCGCCGGCCTGCGCGAGCCGGTGACCGCGCTGCTGCGTGCCGAGTTCGAAACCCCCGCCACCCCGGACGCGCAGGCGTGCGCGCTCGCGCTGACCGTGCTGATGGGCACGCTCCGCCTGGTGGTCATGGAGACCACGGTCCACGCGGGCGAGGAACTCATCGCCCGGCAGCGCGAGCAGCTGCTGGAGGTGGCGACCCCGGTGATCAGACTGTGGGAGGGCATCGTCGCGGTCCCCCTGATCGGCACGCTCGACAGCGCCCGCAGCCAGGTCGTGATGGAGAGTCTGCTGGAAGCGATCGTGGATCTGCGGGCAGGCTACGCCATCCTGGACATCACCGGTGTGCCGACGGTCGACTCGCTCGTGGCCCAGCACCTGATGAAGACGGTCTCCGCCGCCCGGCTGATGGGCGCGGAGTGCATCGTTTCCGGTATCCGCCCGGCCATCGCGCAGACCATCGTCCACCTCGGCATCGACCTCGGATCGATCATCACCCGGGCCAGCCTCGCCGACGCCCTGGCCCACGCCCTCTCCCAGCAGGGCATCGTCGTCTCCCCCCGCCCCGCCTTCGCCGGAGCGAGCCCACGGTGACCGGCTTCTTCGCCGCCCCCGCAGGGTTGGTGCCGGTACTGGCCCTGGGAGACATCCTGCTGGTCACCCTGCAGGGAGAGCTGCACGACCGGGCAGCCGAGCAGCTCCGATACGACGTCACCCAACGCATCGCGTCCAGCCCGGTGCCGGTCGGCGGTGTCGTGATCGACGTCTCCGGCGTCGAGATCGTCGACTCCTTCCTCGGCCGCATCCTGGCCGAGATCGCCGCGAACGCACGCCTGCTGGCCGCACGGACCGTGCTGGCCGGCATGCGGCCGGCCGTGGCCATCACCCTGGTCGAGATGGGCCTCACCCTGCCCGGCCTGATCACGGCCCTGGACGTCGAGGCGGCCATGTCCGCGCTGGGCCGCACGCCCTCGACGGCTGCGGCCGCTCACCCGGAAGAGGGTGCGTGATGCATGCCTCCCTCACTGCCACCACTCGCCTGCCGATCGGCTCGGACGCGGATCTGGCCTGGGTACGTCAGCACGTGCGCCGCGCCGCAGCCGGCCTCGGCTTCAACCTGGTCCAGCAGACGAAGCTGGTGACCGCGGCCAGCGAACTGGCCCGCAACACCCTCGTCCACGGCGGGGGCGGGCACATGGAGATGACGGCCGTCGGCACAGGAGCCGCGCGCGGCCTGCGGTTGTCCTTCGTCGACACCGGACCCGGCATCCGGGACGTCCAACTCGCCATGACCGACGGCTACAGCACGGGCGGCGGACTGGGCATGGGCCTCAGCGGCGCCAAGCGGCTGGTCCAGGAGTTCACGCTCGACAGCCATCCCGGCCAGGGCACCACCGTCACCATCACCGACTGGGTCTCCGGCCTGCCCTCCCCCCGGACGGGGGCGCCGTGAGCAGAGTATGGGACATCCCGGTCCAGGACAGCACCAGAGTCCGGGACGTGCGCGTCGCCGCGGAGGCCGCGTGCGCCCACCTGGGGACGGACGCCCACTCCACGGCCGTCGCGGCGCTGGTGGCCACGGAGCTGGGCACCAACCTCGTCAAGCACGCCAGCGGCGGCCGCATCCTCATCAACCTGGCCTCCCCCGCCGACACCCTGGCGCCGGACGTGCCCTGCGTGCAGATCGCCTCCCTCGACCACGGACCGGGCATCACGGACGTCCCGGCCGCGCTGCGCGACGGTCACACGACCGCCACCTCCTCCCTCGGTGCGGGCCTGGGCACCTGTCTGCGCATCGCCGACGCCTTCGACCTCTACAGCCGGCCGGGTCGGGGCACCGTCTCGGTGGCGCGCATCGGCCCCGTGCCGACGGCGCCCGCCACGTCGCACGCCGAGCCCACCCACTCCCCTGCGGGCACCCGGGCCGGAGGCATCACCACCGCTCTCGCCCAAGCCGAGCACTCCGGCGACGACTTCAGCCGGGTGCGCTCGGGCTCCCGGGTCACGCTGCTGCTCTCGGACGGACTCGGCCACGGGGACAAGGCGGCCGAGGCGTCCACCGCCGCCGTGCGGGCCCTGCGCCCGATCGCGCATCTGCCGCCGGTCGAGATGCTGCGAGAGCTTCATGCCACACTGCGGGACACGCGGGGCGCGGCCATCGGCATCGCACAACTCGACGAGGACACCGGCCGCCTCTCCTTCGCCGGCGTCGGCAACATCGGCGCCAGGTTGCGCACCGGCGGCACCTGGCAGCCGCTGCTCTCCCACCCGGGCATCGTCGGAGCCCACTTCCCCGCCACCGTGCCCGTGCGTGAGGCGGCCTGGCAGCCCGACAGCCTGCTCGTCCTGCACAGCGACGGCCTGCCCAGCCGCTGGGTGCCCCCGAGCGATCCCGAACTGGTCCGCCACGACCCGGCGTTGGTGGCCACACTCATCCTCAGGGATGCCGGCAGCGCAGCCCGCCCCCCGCGTGACGACACCACTGTCGCCGTACTGCTCCCCCCTCCACCGGACGGACGTCCATGACCGCACCCTCCGAGGTCTGGAAGATCGCATCGCTCGCGGACGCGGCCCAGGCCCGCGCAGCCGTCGACCGCATCGTCACGGACGGCCGGACGCCGGCCCTGGAACGGGCACGCTTCCTCACCTCGCTGACGGCGCGGCTGCGCCACTGCCTCGACCAGGGCGGCGCGTGGGAAATGGTCTCCCGCATCCGGCAGGCCACCGCCGCGGAAGACGGACGGCTGCGTGTCGCGCTGAGCCCGGTCGCCTCGTCCGCGCCGAGAACGGACGAGGCATCCCCGCTCGTCTGCTCCCTGCCGCACCCCGTCGTCCGGGACGGCCTCCGCGCCACCGAGCCGATCCCGGAGGCCCTGCTGCGCGCCGACGAGCACACCGCGGCCGTACTGAACCACGTGGACGAGCAGGAACAGCTCCTGCGCCTGCACCGCGAGGAACTGCACCAGACCAACCAGGGCGTTCTGGCGCTGCACGCGGACCTGGAGGCCGCGGCACACACCCAGCGCGCCCTTCTGGAAGCCGAACAGGCCGCACGCGCGGAGGCGGAGCGGGCCAGGCGCCTGCTGACGTTCCTCGGTGACGCCAGCGCGGCCATCACCTCCTCACTCAGCCACACGGCCATCCTGCGACGCCTGTGCGACATGCTCGTACCCGAGTACGCGGAACATCTCGACGTCTGGCTCTTCGACGAGGAGAACGACGAGTACCGGGGCTACGACGAGCACGCACAGCCGGTACGGGAGCACTCGGCCGCCGCCGTGGCCGCCGCCCGCACAGGGCGTCCCCAGCACGCCGGCCCCCACCCCGGCGCCCTGCCCGGGATCGACGACCTGCCGCCCTCCGCCCTCTCGCCGCACCGGCCCCTGCTGGCCCTTCCCCTGGTGACACACCGCCTGCTGGGCGTGCTGACCCTCACCGCCCCCGGCCCCCGCTTCGACGCGGACACCTCGATGATGCTGGCCGAGCTCGCCCACCGGGTCGCCGTCGCACTGGAGCACGCACACCGCTACGAGCGGTACCGCGACACCGCCGAGGCCCTGCAGCGCGCCCAGCTCACCGACCTGCCCACCCCACCCGGGCTGCTGCTGGCCGCGCGCTATCTGCCGGCCAGCCTGGGCATGAACATCGGCGGCGACTGGTACGACGCCTTCCTCCAGCCCGACGGCAGCCTGCTGGCCGTCATAGGCGACGTCACCGGCCACGGGCTGCGCGCCGCCGTCGTCATGGGCCAGCTGCGCACCGCCTTGCGCGCCTACGCCCTGGAGGACACCAGCCCCGGTGAGATCCTCACGCGCCTGCACCGCATGCTCTGCCACCTTCAGCCGGACCTGTACGCCACCGCGATGATCGCCCGGTTCCGGCCGGGTGAACCGGCGATCGACTGGGCCTCGGCGGGCCACCCGCCCGCCCTCGTGCGCGGCGCCGACGGCACCGTACGCGTACTGGACGCCAGGCCCGGCGTGATGCTGGGCATTCCCCTGCCCTACGTGTACCCGGATCACCGCACCGAACTGCCCCCCGGTTCCTCCCTGGTGCTCTACACCGACGGCCTGGTCGAACGCCGGACGCAGGGCATCGACGTCGGCATCGAGCGTCTCGGCCAGGCACTGGGCGCCTTGGGCACCGCGGAACTGGAACAGGACCTGGAAGCCGCAGCCGACACCCTGCTCAAACCGCTCCTGCACGACGCGGAACGCAACGACGACGTCTGCCTGCTGCTGTGCCACGCCCTGGCACCCACCGGACAACCGCCGCACGGGACGGCTGCCCGGCCCTCCTGCCGCAGCGAGGCGGCCGGACGCGAGGCGTCGCGCGATAGCGTGGAGGCGACCAGGCGAGAGGGTGGATCCCGTGAATGCCTCTGAACCACGTCCGTCCGCGGAAGCCCAACTGCGCGCGGCCGCCCCGCACGCGCTGGTCGCCACCGCCGGCCGTCTGCTCGCCGAACGGCTCGGCGCCCGGGAGGTGACCCTCCTCCTCGCCGACTACAGCCTCACCGTCCTGCAACCGGTCTCCCACCTGCCGCACACCGACACGCCGGTGTCCGCCCACGACGGCCCCGCGGGCAGCGCCTTCCTCACCCAGAAACCGGTCCTCGAAGTCCTGCACACACCGGCCGGCCACCTGGTCCATCTGCCCATCACCGTGCGCGGCGACCGACTGGGCGTGCTCTGCGTACGGCTGCCGGCCGGGGCCGTCGATCCGGACACCGTGCTCCAACTGGCCGACTTCGCCACGGCACTCGGCCACGAGGTCACCACCGCGGGCCGCGACACCGACCTCTACCTGCAGGCCCGACGCACCCGGCGGCTGACCCTCGCGGCGGAGATGCAGTGGCAGCTGCTGCCCGGCCGTGGCTGTGCCCGCGCGGAGTACGTCATCGGCGCCCACCTCGAACCCGCCTATGCCATCGGCGGCGACAACTTCGACTGGTCCACCAGCGCCGACCACCTCGTCCTCACCGTGACCGACGGCATGGGACAGGGCATCGACGCCTCCCTGCTCACCAGCCTCACGGTCAGTGCCCTGCGCAACGCCCGCCGTGCCGGCATCGGCCTCGCCGACCAGGCGTCCCTCGCCGACCAGGCCGTCTACGCCCAGTACGGCGGCAAGTCGTACGCCTCCACGCTGCTGCTGGACTTCGACCTGGCCACCGGCTCGGTTCTCGCGGTCGACGCGGGCTCCCCGCAGCTGTTCCGCCAGCGCGGCGGCCACACCGACCGCATCGAGCTCGAAGCCCAACTGCCGCTCGGAATGTTCGAGGAGACGCTCTACACCGAGCAGACCTTCGAGGTGGAGCCCGGGGACCGTCTCATCGCCGTGAGCACCGGCGTCCACGGCACCCGGTCCACGGCGGGCGACCTCTTCGGTGAGCAGGCCCTGCGCCAGATCCTCGGGGCCACGCGCTCCGCGGCACCGCACGAGACGGCACGCGCGGTCGTCGCCGGACTGATCGAGCACTTCGGCAGCAGGGAACTGACCTCCGACGCCGCGGTGGTGTGTCTCGACTGGAACGGCCGCCCGGACTGACCCCGCTCAGGGGTGAGGCCCGTCGGACCCGTCGGCTTCTTTGTCGACGCCGCCCTGAGCGGTGCGGAAGGCGCGCATGCCCCGGGTCAGCGCCTCCCGTTCGCCGGGCGCCATGGCGGCGAGCACGACGACAAGCGCCTGCGATCTACGCGAAGCCACTTCCTTCAGCACCTGTCTACCGCGTCCCGTCAGGACCAGCTGCACCTCACGTCGCTTGTGCGGATGCAGCAGCCGCTCCAGCAGACCGGCCGCCTCCAGCCGGTCGCACAACCGGCTGGCGGTCGGCGGCCCTATCTCCATGCCCTCCGCCAGAGCGGTCAGGTTGAGCCCCGGCTCGGACTCCAGGATCCGCAAGGCCCGCAACTGGTGCGGCGACAGCCGCAGACTGGCCCCCTGGGCGGCCACCGACCACAGGTTCGCAAGGGCGTCCACGGCATCAGCGATCTCCGACGCGACGGAGAGGGGGTCGTCACCCGGTCCCCCCGGCTGGTCGTCCCCCGAGCCACTGAGACGAGTCACACGCACATCACTTTCAGTAATCGTCTAGCCATGCCGATGCCACCCTCATTCAAACGCGGTACCCGAAGACCCGTCGAGCAAGCACGTCCACCCGGCCCACCCCGGCCGCCACCAGCGGGAGGCGACATTGTGATGGACACGCGACGGCGGCGGCCGTACCTTCGACCGGTCTCAGCCGCCCCACGTCCGAAGAGGTGCTTCAGACGACGGTTCAGGCAATCGCAGCCGGCTTCTGCCGGCCGCCTTCCCCAGCACCGTCTTCCTCGACGCCGCCCGTGCGCGGGCGGCCGAACTGGACGTCGCCGACCGGGTCGGCTTCGTGCACGCGGACGCCTCGAACCACGTCGCCGACCATCCGGTGGGTATCGCCGGACTCCTGCGGCGCAGCCTCCTTCCCGACGGCATGATGCTGACCGGCGAACCGTACTGGCGCCGTGAACCCCAGGACCAAGCCACCGTCGAGGGCTGCCACTTGGCCCGCAAGGACGACCTGCTCCCGCTGCCGGAACTGCTCGAACGGTTCGGTGCCCTGGGCTGCGACGTCGTCGAAATGGTCCTCGCCGACCAAGACAGCTGGGAGCGGTACACCGCGGCGCAGTGGCTCAACATCCGCCGCTGGCTGGATGCCAACCCCGACGACGAACTGGCCGACGAACTGCGCGCGGAACTCGTCACGGCACCCGTCCGGCACGCCACGTACCAGCGCGAATACCTCGGGTGGGGCGTGTTCGTCCTGATGAACCGCTGACACACCACCCCGAGTGGGCCCCAGTGCGATCCGCCGGGGCCCAC
This sequence comes from Streptomyces sp. 7R007, assembly GCF_054850255.1. Lineage (NCBI taxonomy): Bacteria > Bacillati > Actinomycetota > Actinomycetes > Kitasatosporales > Streptomycetaceae > Streptomyces > Streptomyces sp. 7R007. The sequence continues at coordinate 10,229 of NZ_JBTWMV010000060.1, forward strand.
CCGCGCATCACCCTCCTCCTACCGGGGCGGTCAACTCGACCTCCTTCAGGACGTCCAGCCCGGAACCGTCCGGGCCGCACCACGGGCACGCGGCAACGGCTGACAACTCCTCTCCCCGCAAGGCGGATCCGGCAGACTGCGTACATGGAGAAGGAGGACATAGTCAGCAGCGGACCGGAGCGCCCACCGTGGAGACCGGCCCGCTGGACGACGGTGACGGCGGCGGCTCTTGCCCTGGCCGGGGCGCTCGTGGCCGGCATCGCGGTCTGGAGCGGCGGTGCCGGTTCCGACCGCGCCACGCAACCGCCCCGGGGACCGACCACGCTGGCCACGAACCCTGCACCTGACCGCCCGGACCTCTCGTTCCCGCCGCGCCCCGACGCGAGTGAGCGGGCGGCAGGTCTTGTGGTCACGGGAGTGGCCGTGCCCCGGGACTACACGCTGGTCCGTCGCGATCCCACGGCCGACAAGGGCCCCTGGACCGTGACCGTCCGCCACGCCGACGGCTCGCTGGCACGACACGGCGCGGTGCTGACCTTTCCCGTCTCCGCGCCGGGTTCGGGCAGAAACGTGCGCATCGGCGAGGCCACGGGCCGCAGCCGGGACGGGGAGGTCACCTGGCCGGTGGCAGACGCCTACGCACGTGTCCGCGGCGACCTGTCACGACGCGAGCTGCTTCGCATCGCCGCCTCGGCCACCGTCGTCTCCGGCCGGCCCCATGTCGCGGCGCCCTCCGGCCTGTCCGTCACCGCAACCGGCACCGCGCGCTCCGCGTACGCGACCGAGGCCCGCTACAGCGCGGACGAGGTCGGCGAGACAGCGGCTCTCGGCCATGGTCTGGTCTTCACCCGCATCACGCGTAGCGGCGGGATCGAGGACGCCCTGTACGGCACCGGCGCCCAGCCGTCCGGCACCGTACACGGCAAAGCCGCCGTCTTCAGCTCCGCGCTGGGCGGCAACGGCGCACTCGTCTGGGAACCCGCCCCCGGTGTGGTGGCCTACGTCGGTTACAGCGGCGCCGCTCTCGACAGCGAAGCCGTCGCGGCCCTGCACCGCGTCGCCGAGCGCACCCGGCTCCTCGACGCCCGACAGTGGCTGTCCACGAATCCCCAGATCATCGACGCCGGCGAAGGATGAACAGGCACGTCTCGCTCCGCCCCGCCGGGCCCTGGCGGCGGCACGTGCGCGGAACGCACCGCCGTACTGAACGTCATCCGGTCGGACGGCCACCCCTGCGTGCACACCTCTCCGGTACGGCGCCGTGTCGCCGCCCGGAGAGGTGCCGGACCAGCAGCGCGTCACTGCTGGGCTCGGCGAGGCTGCGGCCTGTCGCGTCGGCCCGGCGGGACGGGTGGCTCGGCCCGCGCCCTCATCCCGCCGAGGGACTCGTGGACACCGTGCCGTGTGCCCGCGGGGTGAGGACGACCTGCGGCTGGCCCGCGACCGGAGGCGGCGGGCTCACCTCCCTGGCGGGGAGGTCGGGCGCGGTGGTCTCCTGGGCGAGAGCTTGATCGAAGTCGACCAGACCGGTTTTCTCCATGACCGTGATGTGATCCAGAACAGTGTCGTTCGCCTGGTCCGCCAAGGCGCGGACCAGCGAGTTGCGCGTGGTGGTGCGGACGCTCGCGATCGTGGCGAGGACCTGGCCGTTCGTCGCTCGCAGGATGGTGGCCATGTCGGTGTCGAACTGCCTGCCGCTGTCCGCGTTCAACCGGGACACGAAGCCCTGCTGCTGCGGGGAGGCCTGGTTGGGAAGCGTGATGCCCAGCTGACCGGCGGCTTTGCGGCAGGCGGCGTCCAACGAGGCGTCTCCGTCGATCAGATGCTCACCGGCTGTCCTGATCACCTTGGTCGTGCCCTTCTTCAGGGCCATCTGACCGACCGGGTACTCCCACAGGCCGGCCGAACGCACCTTGACGACGAAGTCCCGGTCGGCCTGCGTCAGCGGCCCGGTCGCCGGATGGGCGATCACCAGCTCGGGCGCGCTGCCGACCTTCTGGACTCCGAGCATGCTGGGGTAGAGGAGGGACCCCAGGGTGGTGGCGAGCGCACCACCCACGAACAGGGTTCCCGCCGCTTTCCGTGAAACGAGCACCGTCTCTCCTGCTTCCAGTTCGATACCCGCACGCGCACGAGTACGGATGCGCGGCCCCGCGGAACCTTTTGGGCTGGCAATGAGTTCGTCAAGCCGACGGTGCCTGCGTGAACGCCCACTCACCGCGAGTGCTCTGTCCTCAGAGCAGCGCCGTGATTCACAACTCCGGGATGAAAAAGGGCCGTTGGTCCCTGCCGGCAGCCCCAGACAGGGACTGTTCGGCCCTATCGGAACCGGGGTCCCCGGCGTCGATCATGTAACGGCGGCCGGGAAGGGTCAGGGCCGAACCCGCATACCTGACACTTCCCGGTTCGTCGGCGGCCGTGAAACACGCCGAGGCTCTGGTGCCCGGGCGGCAGCAGGCACCGGTGGCTCCAGCGGCTTTGGAGGTACGGGACGTCGACCGGCGACGGTTCGGGCAGGCCGAATCGCACGCTGTCGCCGCCCTCCCGACGCCTCTTAGGATTCGAACAGACAAGCCGGGTTCTCCGCGGTTTCCGCGCGGAGGCCCGGCTGCGGCCCCCAGCCCCCGGGCCCCCGGGCCCCCGACAACCGAACCAGCAGGGAAACCAGGGCCTGCATCGACATGAACGGTCCGCAGGCCCACCTGCCTGCCTCGTCCTTGCGGCCGGTTCGAGCTGGGGCGACCTCCCGCACGCCCCAGGGCACGTGAGGACGATCCGGCGCGAGAGCCCCCTGCCATGGGGAGCGGCGCAGGGTTTCTCGCGCCAACGGCCGCCGCCGCTGTCGCCGACCACCGGCGGCGGCCGCCCTGCTCGCAAGGTGCCGGGAGCGTCCGTGCGGCTGTACCGCACGGACGCGCAGCCGGTGTTTCTCCCGCCTACAACCCGGCCGCAGCCACAGTGGCACGAACTCCGCCGTGACTTCCCCAGCGGGCACCCGTACGCGGCGGCGTAATAAGGGGGGCGACCACCGCGCTTGGCCCGCCGCACGAAGAGCGGAGGAACGTCTTCGACCGCTTCCATCCTCACGGCCCGCTCCACGGCGAGACAGGGCCCGTCGGCCCCAGCGCGAGAGGCCAACCGGCCCTACTCAGTTGAGCACTGCACAGTCCACCAGTTCGAGGCTCGCCTTTCCCTGCGTCGGCAGATCGCGCCTCGTCTCCGAGAGCCGAACCGGCCGGCTCGACCGGACTCAGGAGACGGTCCTCGCCTGACGGCACCGTCCCGCAACGCGGTGAAAAGCCGGCCGCGTGCTCTGCCCCAGGAGGGGTAGCCGGGGTGAAGAGCACGAGGGACCAGGAAGTGCGCAAGACGACACGTGTGACGGACGTATCCCTCACTCGATTCCCTCACTCGATGTCCGAGATCCATCAGCGGGAGGTGCTCGCGTGGCGGACCGTATCGCGCCATTGCTGGTACGGCTGATGCAGGCGAGCCACACCAGCACCCTCGAAGAACTGCCTGGCATGATCGCCGAGTGCGCCGCCGCCGCGGACCTGCGCGACGCGGCCGTCTTCATCGTGGACCTTCGGGAGACGGTGTTGCGCCGGCTCACCGGCGTCGGCCAGGACGCGGGCGCGAACGGGCAGACCTTCACGGTGCCCGGCAGCCTGCCTGGCCGCGCCTATCAGCGCGTCGATCTGATCAGCGAACCGGCGGCGACCGGCGACCGGCCGGACCAGCGACGGTGGTGGGTGGCCATCACCGACGGTGTGGAACGCCTGGGCGTGCTGCGTGCCGACACCGACCGGGACGACGCCGCGACCCGGCAGGCGCTGCGTGATCTGGCGGCGATGACGGCGCTTCTGTTGCTGAGCAAGCGTTCATTCAGCGACTCCTACGCCCGTCTGGTCCGCACCGAGCCGATGAACGTGGCGGCGGAGATGCAGTGGAACCTCACTCCCCCGCTCGCCTACGCCGGACACGAAGCGACGGTGGGCGCCGCGATGGAACCCGCCTACGAGGTCGGCGGCGACGCCTTCGACTACGCCGTGGCCGATCGCTGTCTCCACCTGGGGATCTTCGACAGCATGGGGCACGACACGGCCGCCGGTATCACCGCCAACGTCGCCGTGGCCGCCTGCCGCAACGCCCGCCGCCAGGGTGCGTCACTGGCCGAGACCAGCCGTCAGGTGGAGAACGTCCTGATCGATCAGTTCGGCACCAGCCGCTACGTCACGGCCACCCTGGCGGATCTGGACATGGCCACCGGCCGGCTCACGTGGATCAACCGAGGGCACCCCCTGCCGATCCTGCTGCGCCACAACCGGTGGACCGTCGATCTGGCCTGTCCGCCGGCGGGGCCCATGGGAACGGGTCTCGGCCTGCCCGTGCACGAGCGCAGCGAGCAGCTCGAACCCGGCGACCGGCTGCTGCTGTACACCGACGGTGTCATCGAAGCCCGTGACGCCTGCGGCAGGCAGTTCGGACGGGACCGCTTCATCGACCTCATCCGGCGTCACCACTCGGGCGGGCACACCCTGCACGAAACCCTGCGCCGCCTCATGGCGGCCCTGCTGGCGCACAACGAAGGCGAGCTTGAGGACGACGCCACCGTCCTGCTCACCGAGTGGCGTGGGCAGCAGACGGACCTCACTCCCTGAGGAGGCGACCACCGCGCTCGCGCCGGAGCCGCTGCGCCACGATCCACAGGTCCATCGCAGCCGTCAGGGCGAGCACCGCGCACACGGCGGCGACGGTGGCCAGGACGGCACGGCTCGGACTGTCTCCGTGCTCCCACTGCCCGGCGCCGACGCCGAACAGTACGGCGGCCGCGACGAAGAGGGGCAGGAACACGGCCGCCAGCAGGAGGCGCAGCCGCAGCGGGCTACGGGCCGTCGTCGGTTCGGAACCCGTGCGCGCAGGCCGGCGACCCGGCGCACCGGAACGCGCCCGCGGCATCGACGGCCCGCTGCGGCCTGAGTGCTCGTGGCTCATCAGGTTCCTCCTGCGGCGCTCATACGGCTCACCAGAACCAACCGCGTAACCCGCGCCTGCGTCGGCAAACACCCGCAGCACATCGGATCAGCCCACCCGCAACACCCCGCCCACCGCACAGAGCCTCAGCCACCCTCACCATCGACCGGGCCGAGTCCTGGGGAAACGGAGCCCGTGCCGGTGTCCGGAATGCGCCCGGCGCCGCCTGCATGTGGTCGGCGTCAAGGGCGTTCGGCAAGCGCAGGGCTCACTTGCCGGACGTCATGGTCAAAACGTTAATTCCGGTTTGCACATGGCCGGTCTGGCACCGACGCCGTACCGACCCGGCACGCAACGCGAGACGAGCAGGCAGCGCGAAGGAAACAGATTCTGCACATTATCGGACCTTTGCTGTCGCACTTGCCCCGGCACGCCACTCCGCAGCTAGCTGGTGGTGCGGCCGCTTCCCGGACCGGGCTCCCGACGGGCCTGGTCCGTCAGTCGAGGGAAGCGGCCGGGTCACCCGAATGTGAGGAGTGGTCATGAAGAAGGCATACGAGGCGCCGACGCTCGTCCGGCTCGGTACGTTCCGGAAGGAGACGGGGCTGCTTCAGCGCTCCGGCAACGACCGGCTGATCCTGAGCAAGAACTGACGACCGACGGTCCTTGACCCGACGTCATGACTGAACCGCACGCAGGTGCGAGGACGGGCCCCGGCGACGCGCACTTCGCGGTCTTCACCGACCGTGCGGACGCGGCCGCCGTGGCCCGCTCCTTCGCCCGCCCCGGCAGCCGGACCGTCGCCCACGCCTCGGGCCGGCCCTGGCTGGTCGGCCACTGGAGCGAGGACGAGATCCTCGTAGCCCACGCCGGCGGCGCCTCCCTCGCCGTGGTCGGCTGCTGCCCGCTCGACGCCGGCGAACTGCGGCGCCGGGCAGCCCGGCTGCGGGATCTGGCGGAGCTCGACACGCTGGCCCGCTCCCTCCCCGGCAGCTTCCACCTCGTCGGCGCCCTCGACGGCCGCACCCGAGTCCAGGGCACCGCCTCCGGACTGCGGCTCGTCTTCCACGCGCAGATCGGCGGGGTGCGGGTGGCCGCGACCCGGGCCGACCTGCTCGCCGCCGCCCTGGGCCTCGACATCGACGTACAGGAACTGGCCGTGCGGCTGCTGTGGCCGGCACCGTACCCGCTGTTCGAGACCTCGATGTGGCGCGGAGTCACCGCCGTCGCTCCCGAGGACGCCCTGGTCCTCGCCGCGGACGGCCGCACGGTACGGCACACCCGGTGGTGGACGCCGCCCGAGCCGGTCATGCCGCTCGCCGACGCGGCTCCCCTGATCCGCACCGCCCTGCAGGACGCCGTCGGCGTGCGCACCCGCCTGGGCGGCGTCGTCAGCTGCGACCTGTCCGGCGGCCTGGACTCGACCTCCGTCTGCTTCCTGGCCGACCGCTCCCCCGCCCGCGTCGTCGCCAGTACATGGCCGGGACGCGACCCGGCCGACACCGATCTGCACTGGGCCCAGCGGGCTGTCGGACACCTGCCGGACGTGGAGCACGTGGTGTGGGACGCCGACGCCTCACCACTGGTCTACGACGACCTGCTCGGCATCGACGACCTCCTCGACGAGCCCACCATCGGCGTCATGGACCGCTCACGGGTGCTGCACCACCTGCCCGGCCTCGCCGCCCGCGGCAGCCGGCTGCACCTGACCGGCATCGGCGGCGACCACGTGGCCTGGTGCTCCGAGGCGTACTACCACCGGCTGCTGCGCACCCGACCCCTGTTCGCGCTGCGCCAGTTGCGCGGATTCCGGGCGCTGTGGCAGTGGCCGCTCGCGGGCACGGCCCGCGCGCTCGCCGACTCCCGGCCCTACGGGACGTGGCTCGCCGACGCCGCCGGCCGGCTACGGGACCCGTTGCCCCCGTCCGTGGCCACGGGACTCGGCTGGGGCATGGCCCCGCGCCTGTTCCACTGGGTGACGCCCGAGGCCGAACAGGTGGCCCGCAGGGCGCTGCTCGCCGCCGCTGCCACGGCCTCGTCACTGCATCCGGACCGCGGACTGCACACCGACCTGGAGCAGATCCGCTCCTGCACCCGCGTCATCCGCCAGTGGGACACGATGGCGGCCCGCGCCGGCCTGCCGATGGCCTCGCCCTTCCTCGACGACCGCGTCATCGAGACGTGTCTGGCCGTACGGCCGGGCGAGCGCGTCACCCCCTGGCAGTACAAGCCCGTCCTGGGCGCCGCGATGCGCGGGATCGTGCCCGAGGACTGTCTGCGCCGGGCCAACAAGGCCACGGCCTCCATGGACGCCGCCAACGGACTGCGCGAGCACCGGGCCGACCTGGCGGCCCTGTGGGAGGACTCGCGGCTGGCCGCGCTGGGCCTGGTGGACGCCGCCGAGCTGCGCCGCCTCGCCCTGCGGCCCGCCTCGCGCGGACTGTCCGAGGCGATCCTCTACTCCACCATCGCCGCCGAGGTGTGGCTGCGCGCCCTCGCGCGCGGGCCCGCCCGCGTCCCCCAACCCTGATCCCTGCCCCCGTCCCTTGCCCGGCACGTCAGAAAGGCCCTCACATGCCCCTGCGGTTCGGCGACCACGTCTGCACGGCCGAGACCGACTACGGCACCGTACTGCTCGACGAACGGGCCGGCGCCTACTGGGAGTTGAACCCGACCGCCACATTGGTGGTGCGGACGCTGCTCGACGGCGGCGACGAGGCGGACGCCACGGCCGCCCTCGTCCGGGAGTTCGACATCTGCCAGGCGCAGGCCCAGGACGACGTCGACACCCTCGTACGGCAGCTGCGGACCGCGGGGCTCGCCTCATGACCACCCCCAGCGCGCTGGAACGCCCGAGCGGCGTGTCCCCGGCCCGGCGCGTGGCCGCCCGCCTCGTCCTGCTGCCCGCCTTCGCCCTCGCCCTGCTGCCGCCGCGCCGCATCCGCGCCGTACTCGGCGTGCTGCGGCGCGGCGCCGCGCCCGCCCCTCACGCGCAGGCGCAGGAGGCGCGCGACGCCATGTGCTCGGTCAGCCTGCGCTGCGCCGGACCCAAGGGGTGCCTGCCCCGCTCCCTGGGGGCGGCGCTGCTGTGCCGTCTGGGCGGAACGTGGCCGACCTGGTGCACCGGTGTGCGCGTCGTCCCGCCCTTCACCGCGCACGCCTGGATCGAGGCGGACGGCCGCCCCGTCGGGGAGGGCGTGCCGCAGGGCTACTTCGCCCGGCTGATGGCCGTCGGCCCGCCGCCACGGCCCACGGACCGATGACCGGCGCGACGCTCGCGCACGGCGACCGGGCGGCGGTGGCCGACGGCGACAAGTCCACCCGGGCGGCGGTGGCCACGACGTACCGGCTGACCGCCGGGCACCGTCGCACCCTCGCCGTCGCCGTGGTCATGACGCTCGCGGGCTCGGCGCTGGGGCTGGCCCAGCCCCTGGTCGCCAAACGCGTGGTGGACGCGGCCGGGCGCGGTCAGGTCGTCTGGCCGCTGCTGGTACTGCTCGGCGTGCTGTTCCTCGTCGAGGCGGCCACGGCGGCCACGGGCCGGTTCATCCTGGAGCGGATGGGCGAAGGCGTCGTACGGCAGCTGCGGCACGGGCTGGTGGGGCGGCTGCTGCGCCTGGAGATGAGGGAGTACGACCGGCACCGCGGCGGGGACCTCGTCTCCCGGGCGACGGCCGACACCACCGTGCTGCGGGAGGTCGTGTCGCAGGCACTGGTGGATCTGGTGACCGGCAGCCTCGTCGCCGCCGGGGCCGTCGTCCTCATGGCGTGGCTCGACCTTCTGCTGCTGCTCCTGGTCGCCGGCACCGTCGGCGCCGCGGCCCTGGTCGTCGCCTCGCTGCTCACCGGCATCCGCGGTGCGTCGTCAAGGGTGCAGGACTCCGTCGGAGCCCTCGCCGCCGATCTCGAACGGGCTCTGGGTTCCCTGCCGATGGTCCGCGTGCACCGCGCCGAGGAACGCGAGGCGGCCGGCATCGGCGTCCGCGTGGACGCGGCCTACGACGCGGGAGTGCGCACCGCGAAACTCGCCTCCGTCATGAGCTCCGCCGTCGAAGTCGCCGTCCAGGGCTCGTTCCTCATCGTCCTGGTCGTCGGCGGCCTGCGCGTGGGCGGCCAGGCCGGCTCCCTCGGCAACCTGGTGGCGTTCCTGCTCTACGCCTCCTACCTCGTCCTGCCGCTGTCCTCCGTCTTCCGCGCCGTGGGGCTCATCCAGCGCGGGATGGGCGCCTACGAGCGCATCGACGAGGCCCTCCGCCTGCCCGTCGAGCCCACCACACCCGCGGCGCAGCCCAGCCGCTGCCCTGGAGGGCCGGCCAGCGCCCTGCCCGGACGGTCGACTGCCGCCCGCCGGCCGCCCGCCCTGACCCTGCACGACATCCACTTCTCCTACGACCCGCGGCGCCCGGTCCTGCGGGGGGTCTCCTTCCACGTCCCCCACCGGCGGTACGTGGCCCTGGTGGGCCGTTCCGGGGCCGGCAAGAGCACGGTCTTCGCCCTGGTGGCGAGGTTCTACGAGCCGGACGCGGGCGCCGTGCTCTTCGACGGGCGGCCCGCACGCGAACTCACCCGCCAGGCCTGCCGGAGCGGTATCGCCGTCGTCGACCAGAACACCCACGTCGTCCGCGGCACCCTGCGCGACAACATCACCTACGCCGTGCCCGACGCGTCGGATGCGGAGGTCCGGCGCGTTCTCGCGCTGGCCCGACTGGACGAGGTCGTCGACCGGCTGCCCGGCGGCCTGTCCGCCGTGATCGGCGAGCGCGGCAACACCCTCTCCGGCGGCGAGCGCCAACGCGTCGCTCTGGCCCGGGCGTTGCTGGCCCGCCCCGCACTGCTCCTGCTGGACGAGCCCACCTCCCACCTCGACGCGATCAACGAGGCGGCGCTCACCACCGTCATGAAGGACATCACCCAGGAGTGCGCCCTGCTGGTCATCGCCCACCGCCTGTCCACCGTGCAGCACGCCGACCACATCGTGGTGCTGCAGGACGGCCGCACCGCCGCCGGCGGGCGCCACGAGGACCTGCTCACCGACAGCGCCCTGTACCGCGAGCTGGCCGCGAGCCAGATGCTCCGCCCCGGCGGGGACGACGTCCGGCCGCGGCGGTCATGAGGCACTGGCCCGTTGCCCTGAACCCCAGAACAGCGGGCCGGCTGTCGCCGTCACCACCGTGACGTCCCAGCCGAGCCCGCGCAGCCGCTGCTCCAACTGCGCCGGCTCGTAAGGGACTTTGACGATGCGGTACGCCGTCCCGTCCGGGGTGCGCCGCCGGATGGTGGAGGACTCCGGGCCTTCGACGAGTTCGTCCGGGCTGCGGTAGAAGTCGTCGACGAAGAACACGCGGCCGTGCGGCGCGAGGGCGGCGTCCACCAGGGACCAGAAGGAAGCGAACCGGCCGGCGGGCACGTGCGAGAGCCAGAACCCCATGAAGACGACGTCGTAACGACGGTCGGGTTGCCAGGCGAACAGATCGGCCTCGACCCATCTCACCCGGGCACCGTCACCCACGCGGCTCGCGGCGATCGCGAGCATGTGGGCGGACGCGTCGACGGCGGTGACGTCACCGGCGTGGCGCAGCAACCGCGGCGTCCAGGTGCCGGGGCCGCACGCCAGTTCCAGCACGCTGCCGGTCGGCCGGAACGCGTCGAGCGCCTCGGCCGGCCCCGCACCACCGGGAAAGTCGAGGCGCTGGTCGAGGTAGTCGGGGGCGACGGCGCTGTAGTAGGCACGCTGTTCGGCCAGGAGCCGTTGCTGATCTGATGCGTTGGTCATGGCGCCACTGTCGGGCTTGCCCCAGGGGCAAGGTCAACTCCCGGACGGGGACCGGCGTCTCGCCGTCTCCCGAGGCCGGCGGCCCGGCCCGTCCGCGTAGGCCGGACGCGGCCGACGTCAATCGCCCTCGGGAGTGGTCAGCGGCCTCTGGCTGCGGTGCCGACGGGCGGTGCCGTCTGGGCTGGAGGCCATCGGCAAGGGGTCACCCAGACGGGTTTCGTCGTAATGGACCGGGGTGCCGTCGGGGCGTGTGTAGGTCAGCCGGGCCAGCGGTCGGCCGGTGCGGAGGTCGATGAGGGGGCGGTAGGAGGTGCCGGGTTCGATGGCATGGCGCTCGCCCCACTGGCGGAAGGCGACGATCAAGTCGAAGAGCTCCACGCCCTCGTCGGTGAGTGCGTACGCGCGGTAGCTCGTGCCGTCGTCGGCCGGCTCCGTGCGCAGCACACCGGCCGCCACCAGCCTGGCGAGCCGGTCGCTGAGGATGTTCTTCGCGATGCCCAGACTGCGCTGGAACTGGCTGAACCGCCGGATTCCCGAGAAGGCATCCCGGAGGATCAGCAGAGTCCAGCGGTCGCCGATCAGGTCGACCGTCCGCATGACCGGACAGGTCGGCGGCACCGCCGCGCTCACGGCGCTCTCGTCCTCGCCGTTTCGGTCGACCACTGCCCCTCCGCTTGGGTTTGTTCGGTGACGGGTTCCCGAAGAAGACTACATCGGTAGCAGAGCCAAACCAGTCCGGTTGCATATCAAAACCACTTCTGCCTAACCTGCTCCGGCGCAGCATCCGGCCAGGCCCTCGACTTCCCTACGGCGCCCTGCCCACCCTGTCGACTTCCCGCCGGCCACCCGGCCGCGGGCACTTCCCGAGGAGTTCTCCGATGATCACGGCGGACGAGACGTTCGACGGCACCTTCCCCTACACCCCGCACTTCAGCTCCGCCCCCGGGTTCCGCATGCACTTCGTCGACGAGGGCACCGGTCCGGTGCTGCTGTGCCTGCACGGCGAGCCGACCTGGGGCTACCTGTTTCGTCACCTGATCGCCGGCCTCTCCGGCACCCACCGGGTGGTGGTGCCGGATCACATGGGCTTCGGCAAGAGTGAGACGCCCGCTGATCGCACGTACCGGCTCCAGGACCACATCGACAACGCCGAAGCGCTCGTCCTGGACCTGGGGCTGCGCGACATCACGCTGGTCGTGCACGACTTCGGCGGCCCGGTCGGCATGGGCCTGCTGGCCCGCCGGCCCGAGCTGGTCACCCGGGTCGTCGCTCTCAACGCCCCCACCCCCTTCGGCCAGCCCGACCTGGCCCAGGCGGTGGCCGCGAACGCCTCGCACTCCCCCTGGTTCCGCTGGATCGCCGAGGCCGAGGCCGACGGCACCCTGGACGATGTGCTCGGCGCCCTCGGGTACACCATCCTCAGCACCCTGAAGCTCAACGGGTTCCAGGACAACACCGTCATCACCCCGGCCTGGCTCCGCGCCTACGCGACCCCGTTCCCCACTCCGGGGCAGACGCTCGGCGCGCTGGGCTGGGCGAAGGGCTTCGCGCTCGGCACCCACCGCTTCGAGACGCCCTCACCCGCGGCACGCGAGGCGGCGGCCAGGATTCCCGCCCTGGCCGTGTGGGGAACCCAGGACCAGACCCTGCGCGCCGAGCACTTCCTGCCCCTTTTCCGCGCCGCCTTCCCCAACGGCCTGATCAGCGAACTGCCCAGCGCCGGGCACTACAGCCCCGAGGACGCCCCCGACAGCATCCTCGCGCTGACACGGCTGTTCCTGGACGCGACGGCCAGGGACGCCGGAGAGGCGAATGTGGCACCTGCGGCCTGAGATAGCCCTCCCTCCAGCCCTGATCGGCTGTTGGCGGCGGTGCCGGCTCCTTGGCGGCCCATCTCGCCCTACGGCCCGGTAACTTATCGTCCCTATATCGAAAAGCGCATACACGCCCACAACGCCTCACCGCCTTGACTGGCGGCATGACGCACAGCAATCCAGCTCGCATCAGGGCCCGCCCGAGCAGGTCGCCGACATCCGGAATCTCTTCGGCCGTTCCGCCGGCAGGAATCACCGTCTACGGGTGCGAACGGGACGAGGCTGTTCTGTTCCGGGAGTTGGCGCCGCTCTATGGCGTTGCGCCGACCATCACGGGGGACGGGGTATCGGAAGCCAACATCGAGCTGGCATTCGGCAACCGTTGCATCAGCGTCAGCCATAAGACCCGGATCACCGATTCCACCCTTCTCGCGCTGAGCCGAGCCGGCATCGCGTACATCTCCACGCGGAGCATCGGATACAACCACGTCGATGTGGCGTACGCGGCCGGCGTCGGCATCACGGTCGGGAATGTCATCTACTCTCCGGACAGCGTGGCCGACTACACCGTGATGCTGATGCTGATGGCGGTGCGCGACGCGAAGTCCACCGTCCTGAGGGCCGATGTCCACGATTACCGCCTGAACGACATGCGCGGGAAGGAACTGCGTGATCTGACCGTGGGCGTGGTGGGGACGGGACGTATCGGCGCGGCAGTGGTGCAGCGGTTGCGCGGTTTCGGTTGCCGGGTGCTGGCCCATAGCCTCCGGCGCGACACCGTCGCCGAGTACGTCTCCCTGGACACGTTGCTGCGGCAGAGCGACATCGTCACGCTTCACGCGCCGCTGACCCCGGATACCCATCACCTCCTCGATCGGCGTCGTCTCGGACTGATGAAGCCGGGGGCTTTCCTCGTCAACACGGGACGGGGTGCGCTCATCGACAGCGCGGCCCTTATCGCAGCTCTGGAAAGCGGCAGGGTGGGCGGGGCGGCACTGGACGTCGTCGAAGGAGAAGAAGGCGTCTTCTACGCGGACTGCAGAGACAAGCGGGTGGAGAGCGAGACGCTGCTGCGACTGCAGAAAATGCCGAACGTGCTGATCAGTCCGCACACCGCTTACTACACGGACCACGCCCTGCGCGACACCGTGGAGAACTCCATCGTCAACTGCCTGGACTTCGAAAGCAGGTACCGGAATGGATAGGCTGAAGGTCGGAATCGTGTTCGGCGGCCGCTCCGAGGAGCACCCCGTATCCGTCAAGTCCGCGCAGGAGGTCGCGAAGAACCTCAACCTCGACCGCTACGAGCCGTTCTACATCGGCATCACGCGCAGCGGCTCCTGGAAGCTCTGTGACTGGCCCGCCCCGGACTGGGAGAACGGCACGTGCCGTCCGGCCGTACTGTCGCCGGACAGCAGCGCACCCGGACTGCTCGTGCTGGAGCAGGGGCGATACGACACCATCGGCCTGGACGTCGTGCTGCCCGTGCTGCACGGCAGGCTGGGCGAGGACGGTGCCGTACAGGGGCTGCTGGAGCTGTCCGGCATCCCCTACGTCGGCTGCGACGTCCAGAGTTCCGCCCTGTGCATGGACAAATCCCTGAGTTATCTCGTCGCCCGGAGCGCGGGAATCGCCACTCCCCGTTTCTGGACCATCACGGGTGACGAGGACATCGACGCCGACCGGCTCACCTATCCGGTCTTCGTGAAACCGGCCCGGTCGGGATCGTCCTTCGGCGTCAGCAAGGTGGCGGGCAAGGAGGAACTGCCGAGTGCCGTGGCCACCGCGAGGCAGTACGACGCGAAGGTGCTGATCGAAGAGGCCGTCGTCGGCAGCGAGGTCGGATGCGCCATTTTGGGCAACGGCCCGGATCTGGTGACCGGCGAGGTCGACCGAATGGCCCTGTCCCACGGCTTCTTCAGGATCCACCAGGAGGACAACCCGGAAAACGGCTCCGAGAACTCGACGCCGATCGTTCCCGCCGACATCCCGGTGCAGGCGCGCACGCTCGTGCAGGAAACCGCCAAGGCCGTATACCGCGCGTTGGGCTGCCGGGGACTGTCGCGCGTGGACATGTTCCTCAAGGACGACGGCACCGTGGTCCTCAACGAGGTGAACACCCTGCCGGGCATGACGTCCTACAGCCGCTATCCGAGGATGATGGACGCGGCTGGACTGCCGCTTTCCGAAGTGATCGACCGCTTGATATCGCTGACCTTGACGCGAGAAGCCGATGTACGGTGACTTCGTTTACCTGGACGAGTTCATACCCGGCGTTCGCTGGGACGCCAAGTACGCCACCTGGGACAATTTCACCGGCAAACCGGTGGACGGTTACCTGGCGAATCGTATCGTCGGAACGAGGGCGTTGGGCATCGCCCTGAAACACGTGCGCGAAGAAGCCGCATCCCTCGGCTTCGGCCTGCTGCTCTGGGACGCGTATCGCCCCCAAAGCGCTGTGGACTGCTTTCTGCGCTGGTCGCGACAGCCGGAGGACGGCTCGACGAAATCACGGCACCATCCGAACATCAACCGGGCCGAGATGTTCGAACGTGGTTACGTGGCCCGCAGGTCGGGCCACAGCCGAGGCAGCACGGTCGACCTGACGTTCTTTCACCTCGACACCGGCGAGCTCGCTGCCATGGGCGGCGGGCACGACCTGATGGACCCCGTCTCGCATCACGGAGCGCAAGGGATCACGCAGGCCGAAACGGCCAACCGAGAGTATCTCCGCACCACGATGGAGAACTGCGGTTTCGCACCCTACGACCGCGAGTGGTGGCATTACACCCTCAAAGACGAACCGTATCCCGACACGTATTTCGACTTTCCCATCACACAAATGAGCACAGCATGAACGCACAGTCCGTGAAGGTGATGCCGGCATGATGTCGAACGAACCCGTTCCCCTCAGCCTTCCCGACAACAGCCCGTCCCCCTCCGGCGCTTCCCGCGCCACCCGGTCATGATCCCGCTCGCTCTCCGCGAGATCGCCGCGATCGTGGATGGCACGGTCGAGGGCGACGACACGGTGACCGTGACCGCGCCGGCCGTCCTCGACGGCCGGCGGGCCGAACCGGGCGGCCTTTTCGTGGCGTTCGCCGGAGAGCACGCCGACGGCCACGACTACGCCGGCCAGGCCGGCCGCGCCGGAGCGGTGGCCGTGCTCGGCTCCCGGCGCACACCGCTGCCGACCGTTGTCGTCCACGACACGCAGGCCGCGCTGCAGGCGCTCGCCACCGAGGTCGTCGCCCGCCTGCGCGACGGGATGACCGTGGTCGGACTGACCGGGTCCCAGGGCAAGACCGGCACCAAGGACCTGCTGGCGGCCGTGCTGTCGAGCACGGCGCCGACCATCGCCACCATCGGTTCCCTCAACAACGAGCTCGGCGTGCCGCTCACCATGCTGCGCGCCGACGCGACCACCCGGTACCTCGTCCTGGAGATGGGAGCCCGCCACGTCGGCGACATCGCCGCGCTCACCGGCCTGGTCGCGCCCGACATCGCGGTCGTCCTCAACGTCGGCCAGGCCCACCTCGGCTAGTTCGGTTCACGCGCGGCCATCGCCCGGGCCAAGGGCGAGCTGGTGCGCGGACTGACGCCCGGGGGAACCGCCGTCCTCAACGCCGACGATCCCCGCGTGGTCGCCATGCGCGCCCTCACCGACAACCCCGTGCTGACCTTCGGCCGGGCGGACCACGCCGACGTACGCGTCCTCGACCTGACGCTGGACCGGCTCGGCCGGCCGTCGTTCACCCTGCGGACCCCCGCTGCCTCGGCCGCCGTCGCCCTGCCGCACGTAGGAGCCCACCAGGCGCTCAACGCCTCGGCCGCCGTGGCCGCGGCCCTGGCGGCCGGCGTACCGCTGGACCTGGCCACGGCGGCTCTGGCCACCGCCCCGCTGTCGAGGTGGCGCATGGAGGTGCACCACCTCCCCGGCGGCGTGACGCTGCTCAACGACTCCTACAACGCCAACCCCGACTCCACACGCGCCGCCCTGGACGCGCTGGCGGCGATGGAGGGCGGCCGCCGCATCGCCGTCCTGGGCGAGATGCTCGAACTCGGTGACGCCAGTGACGACGAGCACCGCGCCGTGGGGACCTACGCCGCCGGCCGGGCCGACGTCGTGGCCGTGGTCGGCGAAGGCGCCCGGGCGATCGCCGACGGCGCGGACGGTCGAGCGGTGACGCTGACCGACAACGACGCGGCCGTCGACTGGCTGGGCGGCCAACTCGCGCCCGGCGACGTGGTGTTGGTCAAGGCCTCGCGCGGGGCCCGCCTGGACGAGGTGGCCGCCGCGCTCACGTAGGGCGCCGGAGGCGGTCGACGGGAAGGAAACCGCGTTGCCCCGCCGGACGCCCCCAGGCAGGCGACAGCCCCCAGCTGCCGCCCGCCGCCCTGCGGCACGCGGTCAGCGCCCGCGACGCTTCATGTAGAGATCGAAAGCGCGATAGACCATCGGCCGCAAGGGCAGGTCCCACTCGCCGACGTAGCGCACCGCCTGACCGCCTGTGCCGGCCTTGAACCGGATCAGCCCGACGTGTGGGTCGTCGGCGTCGAGCGTCGGGGTGATGCCCCGCAGGTCGTACACGTCGCAGCCGGCCGCCAGTGAGTCGCGGATCATCGCCCACTGGCAGGCGTTGGAGCCGCGCACCTCACGCTTCTCGGTGGAGGAGGCGCCGTAGGAGTACCACGCGTGGGTACCGACGCGGACCAGGATGGTGGCCGCGACCAGGTCGCCCCGATGGCGGGCCAGGTAGAGCTTGATCCGCTCAGGATCCTCGGCGCGCAGCGCCGCGACCATGGTCTCGAAGTAGCCCAGTGGGCGGGGGGTGAAGCGGTCGCGTTCGGCGGTGTGGACGTAGAGGTCGTGAAAGGCGCGGAGGTCCTTCGCATCGTCGCCGGTGGTGACCTCGACGCCTTCCCTGTCCGCCTTCTTGATGTTGCGCCGCCACTGTTGGTTCATGCCCTTGAGCAGGTGCTCCTCGGTCCGGCCGGCCAGCGGGAGCTCGTACCTGAACTGCGGATGCCCGACCCCGAAGCCGTCCTCGGGACTCTGCGGCAGCCAGCCCGCGTCCCGCAGCCGGCTGGTCACGCGGGCGCCGACCGGGTCGGCCCACCGGCCGGACATGTCGGTGAGCCGTTTCACGGCCGGGTCGGCGATGCCTTCCTTGACCTGGGCGGCGCTCCAGGTGCTGGTGCGCACCGGCGGACCGATGCGGATCGCGAAGGCACCGCGGGATTTGAGGTGGGCCGCCAGCGGATCGAGCCACCTGTCGATCTCGCCGGTCCAGTCGATGACCGGGCCGTCCGGCAGGTAGGCCAGTGTGA
Source organism: Streptomyces sp. 7R007 (assembly GCF_054850255.1). Lineage (NCBI taxonomy): Bacteria > Bacillati > Actinomycetota > Actinomycetes > Kitasatosporales > Streptomycetaceae > Streptomyces > Streptomyces sp. 7R007. Next base: position 28,121 of record NZ_JBTWMV010000060.1, read on the forward strand.
AGCGCTCCAGCCGCGGCACCGGGCGGTGCAGGACGAGTCCGGCGCCGACCAGTCGCCCGCCGTCGAACCAGCCCAGACACTCGCTGCGCCACTCGGTCTTGACGCGGCCCCAGGCCGGGGTCTGCAGGAAGCTGACCGACCGCTGTGCCCGCACGAACGCCAGGTGCTCGGCAGCGCTGATGGGGGTGACGCGCAGACTCGCTGCCCCGGCGCTGCTTCCTCGAAGGGGAACGCTTCGGCTTGTCAATGCGCCGTCCCCCCAACGGGGTTCACGGATGGCGCGCTGTCGCGCCCTGGGTGCGAGCGGCTCAAGGCCGCTGCTCGGACTGATCGGCTCGGGGACATGGCCACAGTCAAGGTGGCGCGGTGTTGCCGGCGCGTATGCGGTTTTCGATACGCCGACGATACGTGCCGACGCCCGGCATGCTGGTGCGGTGCCGGTCCCATGTGGTTATCTGGCTCCATGACCGTGCTCGTGACCCGCCGCCACGTTGACTACGGGCGTGTCACCACCGCGTGTTGTCCTGCCGTGAGCTGAGTCCGCGCTCCGGTCTCCACCCCTTCTGTTCTTCCTCCGCACAGGGCTGACGACCGCCCGCACGCCGGGCGCTGCCGTCACCCCCTGTCGTTCCTTCGGGCCTTCCATGTCCCCTCACCACCGAGGGCCCTCCCGTCCCCCGCACCACGGGCATTTCCGCCTTCCGCACAAGGGAGCACCACCATGAGCCAGCCCATCGACTCCGTCACCGCAGGCCACACCCCCGAGGACACACCCGCCGGGCCCGACACCTCGGCGTGGTCGTTCGAGACCAAGCAGATCCACGCCGGCGCGGCCCCCGACCCGACGACCGGCGCCCGGGCGACGCCGATCTACCAGACGACGTCGTTCGTCTTCCGGGACACCCGGCACGCCGCCGACCTGTTCTCGCTGGCCGAGCCCGGCAACATCTACACCCGCATCCACAACCCCACCCAGGACGTCTTCGAGCAGCGCATCGCCGCCCTGGAGGGCGGGGTGGCGGCCGTGGCGCTGTCCTCCGGGCAGGCGGCGGAGACGCTGGCGATCCTCACCCTCGCAGGCTCCGGCGACCACATCGTCTCCAGTACGTCGCTGTACGGCGGCACGTACAACCTGTTCCGGCACACACTGCCGAAGCTGGGCATCGAGGTGTCGTTCGTGGACGACCCGGACGACCTCGACGCCTGGCGGGCGGCGATCCGGCCGAACACCAAGGCGTTGTTCGCGGAGACGCTGGGCAACCCGCGCGGCAACGTGCTCGACGTGCGGGCGGTCGCCGACGTGGCACACACGGCCGGCCTGCCGCTGATCGTGGACAACACGGTCCCGACGCCGTATCTCCTGCCGCCCGTCGAGCACGGCGCGGACATCGTCGTGCACTCCGCGACCAAGTTCCTGGGCGGGCACGGCACGGCCATCGCGGGTGTGGTCGTCGACGGCGGCACCTTCGACTTCGGGGCGCACGCCGAGCGGTTCCCGGACTTCACGGAGCCCGACCCCAGCTACCACGGGCTGCGGTACTGGCCGGCGCTCGGCCCGGGCGCCTTCGCCGTCAAGCTCCGGGTGCAGCTGCTGCGCGACCTCGGACCGGCCCTCTCCCCGCACTCCGCGTTCCTGCTCCTGCAGGGCGTCGAGACGCTCAGCCTCCGCATCGAGCGGCACTCCGCCAACGCCCAGGCCCTGGCCGAATGGCTGGAAGGACGGGACGAGGTCGCCGCCGTCCACTACCCGGGGCTTCGCTCCAGCAAGTGGTACCAGGCAGGGCGGACGTACCTGCCGAACGGTGCCGGTGCCGTGGTCTCGTTCGAGCTGCGCGACGGTGTGGAGGCGGGCAAGCGGTTCGTGGACGCCGTGGAGCTGTTCAGTCACCTCGCCAACATCGGTGATGTGCGCAGCCTGATCATCCACCCGGCGTCCACCACGCACAGCCAGCTCGACGCGGATCAGCTGGCGGCCACCGGCACCTCCCCCGGCCTGGTGCGCCTGTCGGTCGGCCTCGAGAACCTCGCCGACCTCAAGGCCGACCTGGAGGCGGGGTTCCGCGCGGCGAAGGCCGCGTCCTGAACACCGTACTGACGCCGTCCGAGGTCCCCCTCCCGCCGGCCTCCGGGGCCTGGCGGGAGGGGGACCCGCCCGGGCGTCGCCAGTGGTACGAGCGGGACACACCGCTTCCCCTGGAGGCGGGCGGCGAACTCCCGGGCGTGCGGCTCGCGTTCGAGACCTGGGGGCGGCTCGCCGCCGACCGCTCCAACGCCGTGCTGGTCCTGCACGCCCTGACCGGCGACAGCCACGTCGCCGGCCCCGCCGAGCCCGGTCACCCCACCCCCGGTTGGTGGGACGGGCTCGTCGGCCCGGGACGCGCCCTCGACACCGACCGCTGGTTCGTCGTGGCTGCGAACGTGCTCGGCGGCTGCCAGGGCAGCACCGGACCGGCGTCCCTCGCTCCGGACGGACGCCACTGGGGCAGCCGCTTCCCCTTCCTGACACAGCGCGACCAGGTGGCGGCCGAGGCGGGTCTGGCCGACGCGCTGGGCATCGACCGCTGGGCGCTGGTCGTCGGCGGGTCGATGGGCGGGATGCGGGCGCTGGAATGGGCCGTGTCGCGTCCGGGACGGACACAGGCGCTGCTGGTGCTCGCCACGACGGCCGCGGCGAGCGCGGAGCAGATCGCCTGGGCGGACATCCAGCTCCATGCCGTCCGCAGCGACCCGCACTGGCGCGGCGGCGACTACCACGACGCCGGCCCCGGACTCGGCCCGCACGCGGGCCTCGGCCTGGCCCGCCGCCTGGCCCACGTCACCTACCGCAGCGAACCGGAGCTGCAGGCCCGCTTCGGCCGCACACCGCAGGGCGCGGAGGATCCCTGGAACGGCGGCCGGTACCAGGTGGAGTCCTACCTCGACCACCACGCCGCCAAGCTCGTACGCCGCTTCGACGCAGGCAGCTACGTCGCCCTCGCGCAGGCGATGAACACGCACGACATCGGTCGCGGCCGGGGCGGTACGCGCGCCGCCCTGAGCCGTGTGACGGCCCGGACCCTCGTCGCGGGCGTCGACTCGGACCGCCTCTATCCGCTGTCCCAGCAGGCGGAGTTGGCGGCCGGGATACCGGCAGCCGACCACGTGCGGGTGGTGGAGTCCCCGTACGGCCACGACGGCTTCCTCATCGAAGTGGAACAAGTCGCCGCACTCGTGAGCGAGCTCATCGGATAGTCGGCGCCGGATGCCGCGCCGGACGAAGCGGTGGTCCGGCGTCGACGATCGACTCCGGCGACCCGGCCCAGTGAGCTTTCCCACTATCCCTATCGATTTAGTAGAGAACGTTGACGCTGTTGTGGCGCCCGCCCACCATGGGGCCATGTCCCGCGCGCAGCAGCCCCTCGTACGCCGCCGGCACGTCGACTTCCGTCGAGTGGCCAGCGCCGTCTGCCGGCGCGGCTAGCAACGCGACCGGCGCCCGGTGGCACACCTGGTCGCCGCCTCCTCACTCCCCCTTCGACTCGCGGGTCCGGCAGACGGCCGAGCCGTAGCCGCACCGGTTGCCCAGCGACAGCTCCCCGTACGCCGGGAAGGAACCACACCGATGACGTCCGCACCCCCGCCTCACGCCACTCGACCCCACACCTCGCCGGCCACCCCTCGTCGCCTGCGACTGGTGCACGAAGACACACAAGAGGAGAGGAGGGAGCACACACCTCCTGACGACGGATCACCACTCGTCGGCTATCTGGTGTTCCTTCCCGAGGGCGTCGATCCGGGCGCCCTGTTCGCCGAGGCAGGACTGCGGCCACCCATCCACCGGATCGCCTCCGACGCCGCACTCCTCGTATCGCGCATCCCGGACCGGCCGGTCCCGGCCGGTGGCCCGATCCGTATCGATGCCGAGCGCCATGTCGCCGAACTGGAGGGAGAGGAACTCGACCTCACCTACCTGGAGTTCGCCCTGCTGGCTCGGCTCGTGACGGAGCCGCAGCGCGTCCACACACGCGAAGAGCTGGTCCAGCACGTGTGGGGGCACACCCACCTGGGAGACGGACGCACCGTCGACGTGCACATCGCCCGTCTGCGCCGGAAGCTGGGCCCGGCCCACCGGCAGCGGATCGCCACAGTCCGACGCGTGGGGTACAAGTACGTGCCCGCCCCCTGAGAGGGCCGAGGAACCAACCGTCCGGACCCTGGTCCCGGGTGCTGGCAGATCTCCCCGCCAGCGCCACGAAACCCCTGGTCTGACGGTCGCCTGGTGCTGCGTCAGGTGGCGCAACACTCCAGCAACACCGCTTTTCCCATCAGATAAGTATGGTTCGATCCATGTCACCCACCGACCGCGTCCGAGACCACGCCGGCCAGGGCTCGACCACCGTCGCCGCCCACCGTGCGCGGCGACGGCTGCGTGCGGACCGGGCCCGCCAGCTCGCCGACCTGCTCCGGCACCAGCTCCTGGCCGGGCGGTTCCCGGAGGGCGCGCTTCCGCACGAGACGATCCTCGCCGCGGACTACAGCGCCTCCCGCAACACCGTCCGCCAGGCCCTCGACCTCCTGCGCGCCGAGGGCCTGGTCGAACGCCACCCCGGTGTCGGCACGGTCGTCGTGGCCCGGAAGTACCCCCACGGACTCGACCGCCTGATGGGCCTCGCGGAAACCCTGCGCGAACACGGCCGCGTCACCAACGAGGTCCGCACCGTGGGCCCCGTCCCCGCGCCGTCCCCGGTGGCCGACCGCCTGCACGTCCCGCCCGGCGCCGACGTCCTCTACATCGAGCGTCTGCGCCGGCTCAACGGCCTGCCGCTGTCCCTCGACCTGACGTACATCCCCCTCGACATCGGCACCGCGCTGCTCTGCGAGGACCTGGAGAACACGGACATCTTCCGGCTCCTGGAGACCCTCACCGGCACCCCTCTCGGTCACGCCGAGATCAGCCTCGAGGCGGTGAACGCCGACGCCCACTCCGCCGCCGTACTGCAGGCACCGCACGGCGCGGCCGTCCTCATGCTGGAACGCCTCACCCACCTCGCCGACGGGCGACCCGTCGACCTGGAGTTCATCCGCTTCCGCGGCGACCGCATCTCGATGAGCGGTCTGCTGCACCGCTTCCTGTAACCACCCCGCTCGCGCACATTCCTGGAGACAGCCATGCCCTTGGCGCCCCAGCGGGCCGACGTGCCCGTCACCATTGACGAGTCGAAGTGCATCGACGGCTGCACCCTCTGCGTGGACATGTGCCCGCTGGACTCCCTCGCCATCGACGACAGCAGCGGCAAGGCGTACATGCATGTCGACGAGTGCTGGTACTGCGGCCCGTGCGCGGCCCGCTGTCCCACCGGAGCCGTGACGGTGAACATGCCCTACCTGCTCCGGTGAAAGGCCCGACTCCCATGAAACGCACCCCACTTGCCGCAGCCGCCGCCCTGCTCCTCGCCCCGCTCACCGCCTGCGGCGGCAGCGCCGCGGCCGGCTCGGACGGCTCCACCGTCACGATCACCGTCGGCTACCAGTCCAAGACCATCAACACGGTCACCGCGGGAACCCTCCTGCGCTCCCTCGGCTCCTTCGAGAAGCAGCTGAACTCCCTCCACGACGGCCACACCTACAAGGTCGACTGGCAGGACTACGCCACCGGCGCCCCCATCACCGCCCAGATGACCGCCGGGAAGATCGACATCGGGTCGATGGGCGACTTCCCGCTGCTGATCAACGCCGCCCGCGGCAAGCAGCTGAACAACCCCAACCACCTGGTCTCCGTCACCGGCTACAACCTCCGCGGCGGCCTCAACACCATCGTCACCGCCCCCGACTCCCAGCTCACCTCCCTGACGGACCTCAAGGGCAAGAAGGTCTCCACCAGCGTCGGCTCCGCCGCCGACGGCACCCTCGTACGGGCCCTGCAGCGGGCCGGCATCGACCCCGAGCACGGCATCGAGAAGCTCAACCAGCAGCCCGCCGTGGGCGCGTCGGCCCTGACCGCGGGCAGCGCGGACGCGCTGTCGCAGTTCGTCGCCTGGCCCGGCCTGCTCGCCTACCAGGGCAAGGCGAAGGCCCTCTACGACGGCGCCCAGCTGAACCTGCCCACCTTCCACGGCGTCACCGCCCGCGAGGACTTCGCCAAGAGCCGCCCGGCCGTGCTGGAGGCCTTCCTCAAGGCCCAGGCCGAGGCCACCGACTACCTCACCGCCCATCCGGTGGCCGCCGCCGAGAAGGTCGCCAAGGCCACCGGCCTGCCCGCCGAGGTCGTCTACCTCTACAACGGCGCCCACGGCATCTCCACCTTCGACCCGGCCGTCAAGCCGCAGCTCGTCTCCGCGCTCAAGCAGGACGTGTCGGTCCTGAAGGCGGCGAAGCTGACCGGCGACATCGACGTGGACGCCTTCGTCGACGACCAGTACGTGAAGAAGGCCCTCGGCGCCTCGTACGCGCAGCAGCTCACCGCCACCCCGCCCGCCGCCGCGAGCGAGGTGTGGCCCAAGGGCGCCGAGCAGACCAAGTCCTTCAAGTCCCCCGCGCAGCTGCTGACTTACGTCTCCGCCCACTCCGACGGCATCCGCGCCGCCTACGTACCGGACGCCACCACCGGCACCCTCTGGTTCGCCGACAAGGCGGTGTGGGTGGCCGATGGCCGGCAGCTCCTGCCGTTCGTCGCACCGGCGACCGCGCAGGCGTACCTCTCCGCCCACGGCGGCGCCCGCGTCATCAGTTACGCCGAAGCCCTGGAGCGTGCCGCATGAGCCGCCCCGCACCCCGAGCCGGCCGCTACCGGCGGCCAGTGCCACCGGTGGGCCGGTACGCGCTGCGGGTGGGCGCCGTCGCCGCCGCCCTCGGCGTGTGGCAGGTGCTGACCAGCATGGACGTCGACCTGTGGCTGCGCTTCTCGCAGTTCCCCACCGTCACCGACGTCGCCCACGCCTTCGCCGACCGCCTGGCCGGGGCGGACTACTGGACGGACCTCACCGACAGCCTGACCCGCATCGTCACCGGCTTCCTGCTGGCGGCGGCGCTGGGCGTGGCGGTCGGCGTGCTCGTGGCCCGCTCCCGACTGGCCGAGGACCTGCTGGGGCCCCTGCTGGAAGTGGTCCGCCCGATCCCGGCGATCGCCCTGGTGCCCGTGGCGATCCTCCTCTTCCCCTCCAACGAACAGGGCATCGTCTTCATCACCTGCACCGCGGCCTTCTTCCCGGTCCTGGTCTCCACCCGGCACGCCGTCCGGGCCCTGACCCCCGTGTGGGAGGAGGCCGTGCTGACGATGGGCGGCGGCCGGTGGCGCGTCCTCGGCTCGGTCGTGCTGCCGGGCGCGCTGCCGGGCATCTTCGGCGGCCTGTCGGTCGGCATCGGCGTCTCGTGGATCTGCGTGATCTCCGCCGAGATGATCTCCGGCCAGTACGGCGTCGGCTACCGCACCTGGCAGGACTACACGATCGTCAACTACCCCGGCGTCTTCGTCGGCATGGTCACCATCGGCGTCCTCGGCTGGCTCACCTCCACGGCCGTCGAACTGCTCGGCCGACGTCTGACCCGCTGGCTGCCCCGCACCTCGTACGCCCCCGGAACCCGGCCGGCGGCACCGCGCACGCGCCGGACCGCCCGGCCTGCCCCCGCCGTACGCGCCGAACAGCCCTCCGACACCAGGAAGGCACGCGATGAGCACCTCGTCTGACACCAGGCCCGAACCACGCACGGTGCACCAGGCGCCGTCGTCCGTACGCGGCACCCGGCTCACCCTGCGCGCCGCCACGCTCGGCCGCCCCGACGCACCCGTCCTGGCCGATGTCGACCTCGACATCGCGCGCGGCGAGATCCTCACCGTCGTCGGCCCCTCCGGATGCGGCAAGTCGACCCTGCTGCGCAGTCTGGCGGGCCTGCTGCCGCCGCTGGCAGGGGAGATCGACCAGGACGGCCATCCCCTGACCGGCCCCTCGGCCGAACGCGCCCTGATCTTCCAGGAGGACGCCCTGCTGCCCTGGCGCACCCTGCGCGCCAACGTCGAACTCCCCCTGGCCATTCGCCGCGTCGCCCGCTCCGAGCGCCGTATGCAGGCCGAGGAGTGGCTGGCCCGCGTCGGACTCGCCGACCACGCCCGCCAGTTGCCCCACCGGGTCTCCGGCGGGCAGCGCCAGCGCGCCCAGTTGGCCCGCGCCCTGGCCGGCCGTCCGCACGCCGTCCTGATGGACGAGCCATTCGGCGCCCTCGACGCCCAGACCCGCGCCGGCATGCAGGACCTGCTGGTGGAGGTGCTGCACGGCACCGGCGCGACCGTCGTCTTCGTCACCCACGACGTGGACGAGGCCCTCTTCCTCGGCGACCGCGTCGCCCTGCTCGGCGCCGGCCGCCTGCTCGCCGTACGGGACGTACCGCGTCCCCGCGACCGTACGGCCCACGACGACCCGGCCCGCGCCGCCCTGCGCCGCGACGTCCTCACCTCGCTCGGCACGTGAAAGGCACCCCGGTGAACCCCCGCACCCACACCCCCTCCGAGCCCCTGCCGATCCCCGCCCTCGCCGACGCCGAGGAACTGTCCTGCGACGTCCTCGTCATCGGCGGCGGCACCGCCGGCACCATGGCCGCCCTGACCGCCGCCGAGCACGGCGCGAACGTCCTGCTGCTGGAGAAGGCCCACGTCCGTCACTCCGGCGCCCTGGCGATGGGCATGGACGGCGTCAACAACGCCGTCATCCCCGGCCGCGCCGAACCGGACGACTACGTCGCCGAGATCACCCGCGCCAACGACGGCATCGTCGACCAGTTCATCGTCCGCCAGACCGCCGCCCGCGGCTTCGCCATGGTGCAGCGGCTGGAGTCGTACGGTGTGAAGTTCGAGAAGGACGAGCACGGCGAGTACGCGGTGCGCCAGGTCCACCGCTCCGGCTCCTACGTGCTGCCGATGCCGGAGGGCAAGGACGTCAAGAAGGTCCTGTACCGGCAGTTGCGGCGGCGCGAGATGCGCGAGCGGATCCGCATCGAGAACCGGGTGATGCCGGTGCGCGTGCTCACCGCCGAGGGGCGGGCCGTGGGGGCGGTCGGGTTCCACACGCGCACGGGCGCGTTCGTGGTGGTGCGCGCGGGCGCCGTGATCCTGGCGACCGGCGCCTGCGGCCGCCTGGGCCTGCCCGCCTCCGGCTACCTCTACGGCACCTACGAGAATCCCACCAACGCGGGCGACGGCTACGCCATGGCCTACCACGCGGGCGCCGAGCTCACCGGCATCGAGTGCTTCCAGATCAACCCGCTGATCAAGGACTACAACGGCCCCGCCTGCGCGTATGTCGCCAATCCCTTCGGCGGCTACCAGGTCAACCGGCACGGCGAACGCTTCGTCGACTCCGACTACTGGTCCGGCCAGATGATGGCCGAGTTCGCGGCCGAGATCGCCGGCGAGCGGGGCCCGGTCTACCTGAAGCTGAGCCACCTTCCCGAGGAGTCGATCTCGGCTCTGGAGTCCATCCTGCACTCGACCGAGCGCCCGACGCGCGGCACGTTCCACGCCGGGCGGGGCCACGACTACCGCACCCACGACGTCGAGATGCACATCTCGGAGATCGGCCTGTGCGGCGGCCACTCGGCCTCGGGCGTACGGGTCGACGACCACGCCCGCACGACCGTCCCCCGCCTGTACGCGGCCGGCGACCTGGCCTGCGTGCCGCACAACTACATGATCGGCGCGTTCGTCTTCGGGGATCTGGCCGGCGCGGACGCCTCCTCATACCGCTCCTACGACGGCGAGTTGCCCCTCGACCAGCTGCGCGAGGCGCACGAGCTGATCTACCGCCCGCTGCGCAACCCCGACGGCCCACCGCAACCGCAGGTCGAGTACAAACTGCGCCGCTTCGTCAACGACTACGTGGCCCCGCCGAAGTCCGGCGCGCGACTGTCGTTGGCTTTGGAAGCCTTCGAGCGGATGCGGGACGACATCGCCGCGATGGGCGCCCGGACCCCGCACGAACTCATGCGCTGCGCCGAGGTCACCTTCATCCGCGACTGCGCGGAGATGGCCGCCCGCGCCTCCCTGGCCCGCACCGAGTCCCGCTGGGGCCTCTACCACGACCGCGTCGACCACCCCCGGCGCGACGACACGTCCTGGTTCCACCACCTCGACCTGTACAAGTCCCCTTCCGGCGCCATGGAGTTCAGGGCCCGTCCGGTGGCTCCCTACCTGGTCCCGGTCGACGGCTTCACCCCGGCCGGCGGCCCCTCCCGCCACCTCGGCGAGGTGCACCCCGAGCCCGTGGCGACGGCCGGGG